>JAXDOV010000036.1:0-7030 GCA_034668705.1 Sphingomonadales bacterium | reverse complement strand
CGGAAGCGGTGGGGGCCAGGACGATCGTCCTGGTCGACGGCGGCGTGCGCTCGGGCCTGGACGTCCTCCGCATGCTCGCGCTCGGCGCGAAGGGCGTCCTCCTCGGCCGCGCCTGGGCCTATGCTCTGGCCGCCGACGGCGGACGCGGCGTGGCCCGGCTGCTCGACATTTTCGAGGCCGAGATGCGGGTGGCGATGGCGCTGACCGGGGCGACTAATGTGGCGGCGATCGATCACGGGATATTGGTCGATCATCCTTAATCGCCTCCCCCTCGATGGGGGAGGATGAGGCGCCAGGTTCCGTCCCCCGGACGGAACCTTAGAGGCGCCTCATGGTGCGGGTGGTTTACGAGACCCGCCTAGCGTTGCGTCCAACCTCACCCCTCCCAACCCATGGACCGCCACTGAGGCTGCTTCCGGGGGAAGCAGCAATGCGGCCCATCATCGAGGGGAGGGCTTTGCAGCGGTTTCCCTGTCGCTCCTCACCGGCTACGACGCCCGGCCATGCTTCAGACGAGGAATCCGGAGAGCCGCCTCTGGCGGGACGAGCTTCGCGCGACGGTGGCGCTCGCCTGGCCGCTCGTCCTCACCAACCTCACCCAGTCGCTGATCCAGTCGACCGACGTGGTGCTGCTCGGCTGGGCCGGGGCGCGGACGCTCGCCTCGGCGACGATCGGCATCAACCTCTATTACGCCTTCCTGATCTTCGGCATCGGCCTGGTCATCGCCGCCGCGCCGATGATGGCGAAGGAGATGGGCGCGCGCCGGCACAGCGTCCGCGACGTCCGCCGGACGGTCCGCCAGGCTTTGTGGTCGGCGCTGGCGATATGCATCCCGGTCTGGCTATTGCTCTGGCATACCAGGGCGATCCTGCTCATGATCGGCCAGGATCCGGGGCTGGCGGAGGGCGCGCAGAGCTTCGTGCGGACCTTGATGTGGGCGATGCTGCCCGTGCTCTGGTATATGGTGCTGCGCTCCTTCGTCTCCGCGCTGGAGCGGCCGGTCTGGTCGCTGCTGGTCGGCGCGGCCGGCGTGGTCTTCAACGCCATCCTCAATTACGGCCTCATCTTCGGCAAGTTCGGCTTCCCCGCGCTCGGCCTGCGCGGCGCCGGCATCGGCAGCACCTGCGCCAACAGCTTCATGTTCCTCGCCATGGCGGCGGTGGTCGTCTTCCACCCGCGCTTCCGCCGCTACCGCCTGTTCGGCCGCTTCTGGCGCGCCGATCGGGAGCGCTTCCGCGAGGTCTGGCGGCTCGGCCTGCCGATCGCGGTCACCCTCGCGCTCGAGATCACCATCTTCAACGCGGCCGTCTTCCTGATGGGGCTGATCGGCGCGGTCTCGATCGCCGCCCATGCCATCGCCCTTCAGATCGCCGCTTTCTCCTTCATGGTCCCGCTCGGCCTCAGCCAGGCGGTGACGGTGCGGGTCGGCCTCGCTTTCGGGCGGCGCGACCGCCGCGGCATCGCCCGCGCCGGCTGGACCGCCTTCGTCTTGGGCGTCTCGTTCATGGCGCTGATGGTGCTGCTGATGCTCGCCGTGCCGCACCGGCTGGTGACCCTGTTCCTCGATCCCGCCGATCCGGCCAATGCGCCGGTGATCCCGCTCGCCGTCTCCTTCCTGTTCCTGGCGGCCCTGTTCCAGATTTTCGACGGCGCCCAGTCGGTCGGCACCGGCATGCTGCGCGGCCTTCACGACACCCGCATGCCGATGCTGTTCGCCGCTTTCGGCTATTGGGTGGTGGGCCTGGCAATCGCGGTCGGCCTCGGCTTCGGCCTCGGCTGGCAGGGGGTCGGCATCTGGACCGGGCTTGCGACCGGCCTCGGGGTCGTCGCCCTGCTGGTCGTGTCGCGCTGGATGCGCCGGGAATCGCTCGGCCTGCTCGACTGGTGAGCCCCCGGCCGCGAGCCATGCCTTGACGCTTGCCCGGCGGCCCCCCTATGAGCGCGCCGCACCTCCGGCGCGTCGTGGCGATCGTAGCTCAGCTGGTTAGAGCATCGGTTTGTGGTACCGAGGGTCGCGGGTTCAAGCCCCGTCGATCGCCCCACCCGCGCCCTTTTATCAGGACGCATCTTCCATGCATTCCCCATGGGATTATCCCGATTTCGACGACCATGAGATCGTCCACTTCTTCACCGATCCGGCAAGCGGCCTGCGCGCGATCATCTGCGTCCATTCGACCCATCTCGGCCCCGGCGCCGGCGGCGTCCGCTTCTGGCATTATGCCGAGAGCGGCGACGCGTTGCGCGACGCGCTGCGCCTGTCGCGCGGCATGAGCTTCAAGAATGCGATGGCCGGCCTGCCGCTCGGCGGCGGCAAGGCCGTCCTGCTCGCCGATTCGGCACGGACCAAAACGCCGGAATTGCTCGCCGCCTATGGCCGCGCGGTCGAGGCGCTCGGCGGCGCCTATGTGACAGCCGAGGATGTCGGCGTCACCGTCGCAGACCTGGTCGAAGTCTCCAGGCAGACGCGCCACGTCGCCGGCCTGCCGGTGGCGGAGGACGCGGTCGGCGGCGATCCCGGGCCGCATACCAGCTACGGCGTCTTCCTCGGCATCAAGGCGGCGGTGCGCCATGCGCTCGGCAAGGACAGCCTCGCCGGCCTCCATCTCGCCATCCAGGGCGCCGGCAGCGTCGCCGGCGGCGTCGCCCGCCGCGCGGCGGAAGAGGGCGCGCGGATCAGCCTCACCGACCTCGACCGCAACCGCGCCGAGGCGCTGGCGGGCGAAGTCGGCGCGGCCGTGGTCGATCCGGCCGAGATCATGACGCTCGAAGCGGACGTGCTCAGCCCCAACGCGCTCGGCGCGATCCTCACCGAGGAGACGATCGCCGGCCTGCGGGTGCCGGTCGTCGCCGGCGGCGCCAACAACCAGCTCGCCACGCGCGAGGACGGCCAGCTCATCCACCAGCGCGGCATCCTCTACGCCCCCGATTACGTCATCAACGCCGGCGGCATCATCAACGTCTCGACCGAATATCTGCAGGACGGCGACCAGGCGACGGTGCGCCGTCGTATCGAGCAGATCCCGGTCCGGCTCGAGCAGATCTGGAGCGAGAGCGCCGCCACCGGCCGCAACCCCGCCGAGGTCGCCGACGCCATGGCGAAAAGGCTGATCGGGCGGGGGTAACCTAGAGCGGCGCCGTCTCGCGAGGCCGGTCCCGGCCGAGGCGATGCTCGCGGTAGACGGTGTAGAGGCCGCTCGCGACGATGATCGCGGCGCCGGCCCAGGTGCTTGCCGCCGGCCGGTCGGCGAAGAGCAGCCAGCCGAGCAGCACCGCCCAGAGCAATTGCACATAGTCGAGCGGCACCACCACCGGCACCGGCGCGTAGCGCAGCGAAGCGGTCATCAGCAGCTGCCCCATGCCGCCGAAGCTGCCGAGCGCGAGCAGGATCAGCCAGGTCCGGCCGTCATGGCCATGCGCGTAAAAGGCCATGAGCGGCGCGACCCCGAGCATCGACAGGCAGGTGAACCAGAGGACGATCGTCTGAGTGCCTTCGGTCCGGCCGATCTGCCGCAGGGTGATGGTGACGGCACCGACGCCGAAGGCGGCGACGGCGGCGACGGCGAGCCCGACCGGCGGCAGCGCCGCGCCATGCAGCCGCATCACCATCAGCACGCCGAGGAAGCCGATCGCGACCGCGCTCCAGCGGTGGCGGCCGACCGGCTCCTTCAGCACCAGCGCCGACAGCATCACCGCGAAGAGCGGCGCCGCGAAGGCGATCGTCGTCGCCTCCGCCAGCGGCAGATAGGAGAGGGCGGTGAAGCCGAGCACCATCGTCGACAGGCCGAGGACGGCGCGCCAGGCATGGGCGAGCGGCCGGCGAGTCCGCCAGACCCCGAAATTGCGCGACGCGGCGATCCACAGCAGCAGCGGCGGCAGGCCGAAGGCGAAGCGATAAAAGACCAGCTCCGGCGTAGAGACGCCCGCCTGGTAGCCGAGCTTGATCGTCGCGCCCATGCAGCCGAAGCAGCTTGCCGCGCCGACCCGAAGCAGGATGCCGAGCAGGCGGTTCTGGCGCGGGCGATCCATGGCGCCGCTTGGCCCGCCGGAAACCCGAAAGGCAAGCCTTTGAGGACGCCGCCGCCTCCGCTAGACGGAGCCCGCTTATGCACGTCTTCGCGAATCCGGCACGTTTCCTCAAGATCGCGCGGCCGCTCACGCCCTGGCTCGGCTGGGGCGGCGGCGCGCTCGTCGCGTTCGCGCTCGCCATCGGCCTGTTCGCGGCGCCGCCCGATTATCTCCAGGGTGACAGCGTCCGCATCATCTACCTCCATGTGCCCGCCGCCTGGCTCGGCATGGCGGGCTGGGCGGGGATCGCGCTCGCCAGCCTGATGCAGCTCGTCTGGCGGCACCCGCTCGCCGCCGTCGCAGCGCGGGCGATCGCAATTCCCGGCGCCGTCTTCACCTTCGTCTGCCTCGCCACCGGCTCGCTCTGGGGGCGGCCGACCTGGGGGACCTATTGGCAATGGGACGGACGGATGACGTCGATGCTCGTCCTGCTCTTCCTCTATATCGGCTATATCGCGCTCGGCGAGGCCGACCGGGAGCGGGGCGGGGAGGGACGGATCACCGCCATTTTCGGCCTCGTCGGCGCGATCAACCTGCCGGTCATCCATTATTCGGTCCTGTGGTGGCGGACCCTGCACCAGGGGCAGAGCATCGGCCTCACCGGCTCGACCATCGCCGCGCCGATGCTCTGGCCTTTGCTCATCTCGGCGCTGGGCTTCAGCCTGCTGTTCGGCGCGATCGTGCTGATGCGGATGCGGGCCATGCTGGCGCGGCAGAAGGTCGAAGCGCGGCTGCGCAGGGCCGCTTCATGAATCGCTGGGCCTTCGTCATCGCCGCTTATGCGATCGCCCTGCTCGCCACGCTCCTTCTGGCCGGCTGGAGCTATGCCGCCATGCGCCGTGCCGAGCGCGACGCCGAGGCGCTGAGGGGCGGCGAATGAAGCCGAAGAACCAGCGGCTGACCCTGCTCGTCCTCGCCATCGCGGCGGTGCTCGCGGCGGTGCTGCTCGCCATGTCGGCGCTGAAGGGCCAGGCCTCCTATTTCTATGCCCCGGGCGATCTCGCTGGCCGGCCTTTGCCGGTCGGCCGGGCGGCGCGGATCGGCGGCATGGTGAAGAAGGGGTCGGTGAAGCATCTCAAGGACGGGGTGACGATCGACTTCACCGTCCGCGACGAGACTCCGAACCTGATCCGGGTCCGCTTCCGCGGCATTCCGCCCGATCTGTTCCAGGAGGAGAGCGGCGTCGTCGCCCAAGGCAGGTTCCAGCCCGACGGCCTGTTCGTCGCCGACGAGATCCTCGCCAAGCATGACGAGAATTACATGCCGCCGCAGCTCGACGCGAAGACGCACGAGCACAAGACCGGGCGGGTGCGGTGATCGCCGAAGCCGGCCTCGGCGCGCTCTGGCTGGCGGCGAGCCTGTCGCTGCTGCAGCTCCTGTTCGGCTTCGCGGCGCTGCGGCCAGGCGGGGAGGGGCTGGCGCGGAGCGTGCGGCCGATCGCCGTCGCCCAGGCTCTGCTGGTCGGCTTCGCCTTCCTCGCCTTGATCCAGCTCTTCCTGCGCACCGACCTGTCGGTGAAGCTGGTCGCGGAGAACAGCCACAGCCTCAAGCCCTGGCTCTACAAATTCGCCGGCGCCTGGGGCAATCACGAAGGCTCGATGCTGCTCTGGGTGACGGTGCTGGCGGCCGCCGGCGCCGCCGTCGCCCTGTTCGAGCGGCGGCTCGAGGAACGGACCCTGCTCGCCACCCTGGCGGCGCAGGCGACGATCGCGCTCGGCTTCTACGTCTTCCTGCTCTTCGCCTCGAACCCGTTCGAGCGGCTGGTGCCGGTGCCGGCCGAGGGCAACGGGCTCAACCCCCTGCTCCAGGATCCCGGCCTCGCCTTCCACCCGCCGACCCTCTATTTCGGCTATGTCGGCATTTCGATCGCCTTCTCCTTCGCGGTCGGCGCGCTCGTGACCCGCGACGTCGGCCCGGCCTTTGCGCGGGCGATGCGGCCCTGGGTGCTCGGCGCCTGGATCTTCCTCACCCTCGGCATCACCGCCGGCTCCTATTGGGCCTATTACGAGCTCGGCTGGGGCGGCTGGTGGTTCTGGGACCCGGTCGAGAACGCCTCTTTGATGCCGTGGCTGGCGGCGACCGCCTTGCTCCATTCGGTGACCGTGCTCGCCACCCGCGACGGGCTGCGCGCCTGGACGGTGATGCTCGCCGTCGTCGCCTTCTCGATGTCGATGATCGGCACCTTCCTCGTCCGATCCGGCATCCTCACCAGCGTCCATTCCTTCGCCGTCGATCCGCGGCGCGGCTTCTTCATCCTGATCCTGCTGGGTCTCTATATCGGCGGCGCGCTGACCCTCTACGCCTTGCGCGTCGGCACGGTGAAGGAAGGCTCGACCTTCGAGCCGGTCAGCCGCGAGGGCGCATTGGTGGTCAACAACCTGCTGCTCTCGGTCGTGCTCGGCCTCGTCCTGATCGGCACCCTCTATCCGCTGGCGACCGAGGCGATGGGCTCCAAGGTTTCGGTCGGGCCGCCTTATTTCAACCTCGTCGCCGGCCCGATCGCCTTGCTGCTGGTCACATTCATGGCGGCGGGGCCGCTGCTGCGCTGGCGGCGGGACCGGCTCAAGGCCCTGGCGCAGCGTCTGGCGCTGCCGGTGCTTCTGGCGGCGCTCGCCCTGTTCGCGATCATCCTCTTCGCGCCCGGCATCCACATCCTGCCTCTGCTCGGCCTGGCGCTGTCGCTGGGCGTCGGCGCCGGCAGCCTCGCCCCGCTCTGGAAGCGCAACCTCCGCCGCACGCCGCTCTTCGTCTGGGGGATGGTGATCGCCCATCTCGGCATCGCCGTCGCCTTGGCCGGCATGGCCTGCGACTCCGCCTTCAGCAAGGAGAGGCTGGTCGCGGCGCGGCCGGGCGAGACCGTCTCGGTCGGCCCCTATGACGTCAGGTTCGACGGCGTGACGCCGATCGCCGGGCCGAACTGGACCGCGGTCGAGGCGACGCTCAGCGCCCGCCGCGGCGGCGGCG
>JAXDOV010000035.1:0-2726 GCA_034668705.1 Sphingomonadales bacterium | reverse complement strand
CGCCCCGCTTCGAAGCGCCGGCGCTGAGCCTCCCCCGGCGCCTGCTGCGGCTGCGCGCGCTGGTGAGGGCGCGTCCGGACGGCTGGGCGAGCCGCGCCTTCCGCCGCCTCCGCCCTTCCGCGCCAGTGAACGCGGCGGGCGCTCGCTGCACCATCGCCTCGCGCTTGCCGGGCGAGGAATTGAGCTCATATTCCTCATAGTCGACGCCCTTGTCCTCGAGCAGCCGCTTGGCGCGGGCGCAATAGGGGCAGCCGAACTTGGTGTAGATCTCGACCCTTGCCATAGGTTGTACGCTCCTCGCTTGCCGGTGGCGTGGCGCGCCGCCGGGCCTGTTGTCAATGTCCCGCGGCGGCCCGGGCGGGGCGGTCGCCCGCCCCCTGGCCCTTGTTCTTCTTGCGGTCGATCCGGTGCTGCGTCTTGCGATCGGCGATCCAGCGCAGGGCCATGCCGACGACCGACAGGATCGCGCCGACGGCGATGCAGGCCAGAACGATCGGATCGCCCTTGGCGCTCTTCAGCGGTGGATAAGCGAGCAGGAAAACGCTCAGGATCGAGATGAGATAACCGTTGCCCTTCAGGCCGTGCGCGTCTGTCTTCATATTGTCACAAACGAGGAAAAGCCCGATTGGATCAATCCGCGCCGTCGGTGACCACCCGCGCCCAGCAGAGGATCGCGACCGAGGCGGCGCCGGCGCGCTTCAGGGCATGGGCGCAGGCGCCGGCGGTGGCGCCGCTGGTGAAGACGTCGTCGACGAGGATGACATGGCGGCCGGCAAGCGCCCGCCTCCCCTCCCCGCTCACCTCGAACGCCCCCCGCACGGCGAGCGCGCGCTCGCGGCGGCCGAGCCCCTTGAGCGGCGGCGTCGCCCGAATGCGGCGAAGCAGGTCCTGCGCGACCGGCAGGCCGGAGCCGCGGGCGAGCGCGGCGGCGATCAGGGCGGCCTGGTTGTAGCCGCGCTTCCAGATGCGCCAGCGGTGAAGCGGGACCGGGACGAGCAGCGCTGGCCCCTCGCCCGCCACTTCGGGCAGATGGCGCTGCATGAAACGGGCGAGCGTCTCCGCGAGGCCGGGGCGGCCGCTATATTTGAGCTTGAGGACGACCGAACGGGCGACGTCGCCATAAGCCACGGCGGCGCGCAGGCGGTCGAAGCGCGGCGGCTCGGCGAGGCAGCGGCCGCACAAGGCCAGCGAATCGCCATAAGCGAAGGGCAGGCCGCAGCACAGGCAGCAGGGATCGCCGAGGAAGGTCAGAGCCTGCCAGCAGGCGAAGCAGAAGCGATGCGGCTCGGGCGTGATGATGCCGCAGGCGGGGCAGCGCGGCGGCAAGGCGAAGTCGACCGCTTCGCGGACCAGGCTGCGGACGGCCGAAACGGCGACGGACATGGCTCATTCTGTGCCGCCGCCGCCGCGGCGGCAAGAGGCGACGGAATCAAGGCAGGGATGGGGAATCAGGGCAATGACGGGGCGGCCTTGGCCGGCGCCGTCGGCGGCACGCCGGTCGCGGCGGGGTTGGCGCTCCCCGGCGGATGGGCGGAGCGAGCCCAGAGAATGAGCGCGGCGACGATGACGAGGAGGATCAGGATGAGGAGGATGCCCGTCGCCCCTCCCGGCAGCCATGGCGGTCTGGTGCTCATTTCCGCTCCTCCACGCAGTCGCCGGGGCAGAACCCCCGAGGCGGCGAGCGGTTGCGCGGCGGGCGGATTTCTCCGCCCGCCGCTGCAATTCAGGCGACGTATCCCATCAGGTAGAGGATGAGGATGATGATCAGGATCAGGCCGAGACCGCCCGAGGGATAATAGCCCCAGCCACGGCTATAGCCCCAGGTCGGCAGCGCGCCGAGGAGGAGAATGATAAGGATAACCAACAGGATAAGGCTCATCGTCTGTCTCCAATCGTGAACGGGCGGGCAAGGCCGCTACGGGTCTGTAACGAGCGGAAGCGCGGACGGTTTCCGCGGATCCGCGCTTCGGATTGCCTTTTGGCCGGCGCAGGCGCAGTTTCGACGCCGGAACAACCGGGGAGGCGATGATGAACGGCGGGACGAGAGCAAGCGTGCCGATCTGGTATTGGCTGGCGGCGATCCTGGCTTTCCTGTGGGAGGCGGGTGGCTGCTACGCCTATCTGACGCAGGTCTCGATGAAGGCCGCCGACATGGGCGCGCTTCCCGCCGCGCAGCGCGACCTGTGGCTGGCGATGCCGGCCTGGATCTGGTCGGTTTATGCGGTGGCGGTCTGGGTCGGCCTCACCGGCGCGCTGGCCCTGCTGCTGCGGCAGCGCTGGGCGCGATCGGCCTTCCTCGTGTCGCTGCTGGCAGCCCTGATCCAGTTCGGCTGGGTGTTCCTGGCCAATCCGGTGCTGGGCAGCCTCGGCCCCTCGGCAGCCCTCTTTCCCGCCTGCATCATCCTTATCGGCGCAATATTGGTCTGGTTCGCCGGCTATGCGGCGAAGCGCGGCTGGCTGCGCTGAGGCCGGCGGGCGCCGCTAGATGAAGATATCCGGCGTCGGCGGCACCACGGCGTTGGGCAGCTCGATCACATAATCGAGGCCGGCCTGGTAGGCGCCGTCGCCATCGGCATCGACGACGAGGAAGAAGCGGGTGCCGATGTCGCCGCCATTGGCGCTGAGCTCGATGGCGCCGAACGGGTTGAGGTCGGCATCGACGAGGCGGGCGAGGTCGGCGTCGAAGGTGGCGAGGTCGACATGGCCGACCGCCTGATGCGCGGCGA
>JAXDOV010000034.1:0-10547 GCA_034668705.1 Sphingomonadales bacterium | reverse complement strand
CGCCGATCGCGTAGCCGGCGGTGACGATGCGCGGCCCCTGCAGCCAGCCGCCGTCGATCGCCTGGCGAAGGCCGACGTCCTGGAAGCCGTCGGCGCCGACGTTGCGGACGGTGGTGAAGCCGGCGCGAAGCGTCTTTTGGGCATTGGCGACGCCGACCGCGCCCCAGAAGCTGTCGGTATATTCGAAGCCGCGATAGCCGCCGATCTCGGCCAGCGAGGTCAGATGGACATGCATGTCGATCAGGCCGGGGAGGATCGTGCGGCCGGGCAGGTCGACGAGGCGCGCGCCGGCGGGGATGGCGACCTGGCCCTGCCGGCCGACCGCGCTGATCCGGCCGTCGGTGATCACCACCACCGGCTTCTGGATCTCGGTGCCGGCGAGCACGTCGACCAGGCGCTCGGCGGTGACCGCGACCACCACCGGCGCCCTGCCTTGGGCCGCCGCCGGCGCCGCCGCGAACGCGATGCCGGCCGCCGCTGCCGCATGGACGATCAAATGCTTCATCTTCCTGAGCTCCCGCCTGATTTTCCGTAGCTCCATGCAACGATCCCGCGATCCGGGCAACGGGCTCAAACCGGTACCGGCAGCGGCGCGAGCAGCAGCCGCCCGGCGATTCCGGTCACGGTCACCGCGGCGGCGGTCGCCGCCAGGGCCACCCAATACCGCCGGCGGATCGCGCCGGATGCGGCGAGCAGGGCGATGCCGACCGGCGCCGCGAGCATCGTCCAGAGATGGTAGCGTAGGTCCGAGGCGACGCTGACCAATGCATAGCTGAAGCCGCCGCAGCAGGCGGAGAGGAGCAAGGCCAAAGCCGGATCGCGCTCCGGCCCCGCCGGCGCTCGGACCGCCGGCCACAGGGCGACCGAGCCGAGCGCCAGCCAGAAGGCCGGCCAGCCCGGCGGCAGCCCCGCCCAGAGCCCTCCGACCGTCCAGAAGGCCCGCTCGATGTCGCCGGGCGTGACGCCGAGGCCGAGCGCGTTCGGCTCCGGATCGACCGGGGACATGGCGATGGGCAGGTTGCGGGGCACGAACAGCCGCATCGTCGCGTTGAAATGCGCCAGCCGGTGCTGCGCATAAGCGACCGGATGGCGCAGGATCGTCGCCAGCCACAGGCGGTAGACCGGCCGACTCTCGGGCGTCGCGGCGAGGCGGGCGTCGACCAGACATTCGGGCTGGCCGAGCCGGTCCCATTTATGGGGGCTGTAGCAGCCCCGCGAGACCGCCTGCGCCCAGCGCTCCGGCGGCACTCCGGCGACGTCGCCGGCGCGGGCGCGGATCGCGGTGCCGGCGACGTCATAGGCGAGGAGGCTGTTCTCGACCCCGCTGCGCTCGGCGCCGAGCAGCTCATGGTTGACCAAAGGCGCGAGGAGCAGGATCGCCGCGGCCGCGCCAAGGCCGAGCGCGGCCCGCGCGGCGGGCGATCGCAGCCCGGCCCAGCCGAACAAGGCGAGGCCGAGCGGCACCACCGCGAACACCGCATTCGCCCGCACCAGCACGGCATAAAGGAGCAGCAGCAGGGCGAGCGCCGCCGCCCAGGCGGGCACGCGCCTTTCCCCGAGCCGGAACCAGCCGAGTATCCCCGCCACGGCGGCGAGGGCGCCGACCATCTGCCCGTCCTTGAGGATTGCGCCCATCCAGCAGGACAGCAGGGTCGCCGCGCCGGCCGCAAGGATCGCCCAGCCCGCGCCCGGCCGGCCGCGGCGGGCGCAGGCGGCGGCGAGCAGGCCGAGGCCGAGCCAGTAGAGGCCGAGCTGGAGGATCAGCATCGGCGCCGTGGCCGGCCAGGCGCCGAGCAGGAGCGACCAGAGCCGCGCCATGACCGGCGGGTGCCAATCGTCGTAGAGACCGCCCAGCGCCTGCCGATATTGATCGACGCTGTCGTAGAGCGCGACCCCCGGCCAGAACAAAGCGAGCGAGAGGAGCAGGGCGGCGAGCGCAGCGGCGCCGTGGAGGAGCCCGCTCCGCCCTGCCCGTCCGATCATTCGACCGCGGCGAGGCGGTGGGCGGCGGCGTTCTGCTCCGGGCGGATGAAGAGCCGCCGCACCGCCGGCCAGCGCTCCGCCACTTCCGCCTCGATGTCGGCGACGATCCGCTCGACCCGGCCGGCGCTGATCGAATCGTCGAAATCGGCGCTCAGCATCACCGTGATCTGGTCGGGCGCCGAATGGACGGTGAGGACGAAGCCGACGCCGACCACCCCCTGCTGCCGCGCCGCCACCGCGCGGATGCCCTCGACCAGCTCCGGATCGGCCGCCTCGCCGATCAGCAGGGCCTTGGATTCATGCGCGAGCAGGGTCGCGGTGACGCCGAGGATCAGGCCGATGACGATCGAGGCGGCGCCGTCGAACAGCGGATTGCCGGTCGCCTGGCTCAACCCGAGCCCGACGGCGGCGGCGAGGATGCCCGCCATCGCCGCGCCATTCTCGAGCAGGACGATGAAGGTCGGCGGGTCCTTCGATTCCCGCACCGCCCGGAACCAGCCGAGCGTCCCTTTCGCGGCGCGGAACTCGCGGAAGGCGGAGATCGTCGAGCCGCCTTCAAGCAGGAAGGCGAGCAGCAGCACGCCATAGGCGATGAGCGGCGACACCGCCGGCTCGGGATGGCGGATATGGACGATCCCTTCATAGATCGACACGCCGGCGCCGAGCGCGAAGACCAGCAGGGCGACGACGAAGCTCCAGAAATAGAGCTCGCGCCCATAGCCGAACGGATGGCGCCGGTCGGGCGGCTTCTTCGACTGCCGCCGGCCCCAGATGAGCAGCAACTGGTTGGCGCTGTCGACGAGGCTGTGCACCCCCTCGGTCAGCATCGCCGACGACCCGGTGATCGCCGCCGCGACGAACTTGGACACGGCAATGCCCAGATTCGCGGCAAGGGCGATCAGCAGGGTGCGGTTGTTTTCGGGTGCGCTCATATTCGTCCAAGGTCCTAGCCTCGCGGCGCGAGCCCCGTCCAGTTTCCTTGCCGGCCCGGTTTCCTTGCCGGCAATGCCGCTCTCCGCACGGAACGCCGGCCGATGCGATCGCGTTGCTCCACCAACACCCATTGTTTCGGCCCGACGCGCGCCAGGGAACCGCCATGACAGACGATGAAAGAGCGATCCGGCAGGTGGTCGAGACCTGGATGGAGGCGAGCAGGAGCGGCGACCTCGACAAGGTCCTTGGCCTGATGACCGACGACGTGATCTTCATGGTCCCCGGCCAGGAGCCGTTCGGCAAGGATGCCTTCGCCTCGGGCTCGCGGAAGATGGGCGACGCGCGGCTGGAAGGGAAGGCCGAAATCCTGGAGCTGCGGGTGCTCGGCGACTGGGCCTACATCCGCAACCGGCTCGAGATCACCCTGACCCCGCCCGGGAGCGATCCGGTTCGCCGGTCGGGTCATACCCTGACCCTGCTGCGCAAGGAGGCGGGCGGCCAATGGCGTCTCGCCCGCGACGCCAATCTGGTGACGTGACGGCGCGCAGACCGCCTCGTCACATGTGGATGACCTGCCCGTAAGCGTCGAGCACCGATTCGTGCATCATCTCGCTCAAAGTCGGGTGCGGGAAGATCGTCTCCATCAGCTCGGCCTCGGTGGTTTCGAGCTGGCGGGCGATCACATAGCCCTGGATCAGCTCGGTGACCTCGGCGCCGACCATATGGGCGCCGAGCAGGGCGCCGGTCGCTTCGTCGAACACCGTCTTCACGAAGCCTTCGGTCTCGCCGAGCGCGATCGCCTTGCCGTTGCCGATGAAGGGGAACTTGCCGATGCGGACCTTGCGCCCTTCCTCCTTCGCCTTCGCCTCGGTGAGGCCGACCGAGGCGACCTGCGGCCGCGAATAGGTGCAGCCGGGGATGTTCCAGGTCTCGAAGGCGTGCGGCTTCCGGCCAGCGATCGCCTCGACGCAGACCACGCCTTCGTGGCTGGCCTTATGGGCGAGCCAGGGCGGACCGGTGACGTCGCCGATCGCATAGAGGCCCTCGACATTGGTGCGGCCATAGCCGTCGGTGACGATATGGCCGCGGTCGGTCTTCACCCCGAGCGCCTCCAGGCCGATCGCCTCGGTGTTCGGAACGATGCCGATGGCGACGATGACATGGCTGAATTCCTGCGCCTCGCCGCCCTTCAGCGTCGCTTTCACCCCGTTCGCGCCGGCCTCCAGTTTCTCGACGCCGGAGGCGATTTGGATCTTCATCCCCTGCCTGGCCAGGGCCTTGTGCATGAAGGCGGAGACGTCCTCGTCCTCCACGGGCAGGATGCGCTCCAGCATCTCCACGATCGTCACCTCGGCGCCCATGTCCGAATAGAAGCTGGCGAACTCCACCCCGATCGCGCCCGAGCCGATGACGAGCAATTTCGTCGGCATCTCCTGCGGCACCATGGCGTGGCGGTAGGTCCAGATGCGCTTCCCGTCCGCCTTGGCGAAGGGCAGGTCGCGGGCGCGGGCGCCGGTGGCGACGATGATGTGCCGGGCCTGGAGCTCGGTCGTCTTGCCGTCCTTGGTGACGGTGAGGCCGCCCTTGCCGGTCAAGACGCCGTCGCCTTCGACCACAACGATCTTGTTCTTCTTCATCAGCCCCTTGACGCCGGCGTTGAGCTGGCCGGCGACCTTGCGGCTGCGGTCGACGATCTTCGCCAGGTCGAAGCCGGTCTTCTCGGCGGAGAGGCCGTAGGCCGAGGCGTGGGTCAGATAATGGTTGATCTCGCTCGTGCGCAGCAGCGCCTTCGTCGGGATGCAGCCCCAGTTGAGGCAGATGCCGCCCAATTTCTCCCGCTCGACGATCGCGACCTTGAGCCCGAGCTGGCTCGCCCGGATCGCCGCGACATAGCCGCCGGGCCCGGAGCCGAGGATGATGAGGTCGTAGGTGTCAGCCATGATAGACTCCGTGCCCCTCTCCCCTTGCGGGAGAGGGAGGGGCCCAAGCCGCAGGCTTGGGAGGGTGAGGGGTTCCGAGGGCGGCAAAGATCGCCGACGCGACAGCATCGGATTCAGCAAGAACCTGATTGTTCCAAAATCGCAGCAGGCGAAAACCCTGAGCACGCAGGAATGCGTCGCGCCGAGCATCCGCTTCGCTTTCCGAATGCTGCGAACCGTCAGCTTCGATGACCAGCCGCTCCGAAAGGGAGATGAAGTCGACGATATAAGGCTCGATCACCTGCTGGCGGCGGAACTTGAACGCGGCAAGACGCCGGTCGCGCAACATCGACCAGAGGCGGCTCTCCGCTTCGGTCGGATTCACGCGCATCCATTTCGCGCGGGCGAGGAGCTCTTTTCGGCCCGGAGCAGTGCCCTCACCCTCCCACCCGCTACGCGGGCGGGCCCCTCCCTCTCCCGTAAAGGGAGAGGGATTCATCAAGCCACCATCCCCAGCGGGGCTTCGACCAGCTGCTTGAACACCTGCATCAGGCGGGCGCCGTCGGCGCCGTCGATGGCGCGGTGGTCGAAGCTGCCGGTGGCGCCCATCACGGTCGCGATCTGGAGGCTGTCGTCGATCACATAAGGGCGCTTCTCGCCGGCGCCGATCGCCATGATCATGCCCTGGGGCGGGTTGATCACCGCCTCGAACTGCTTGATCCCGTACATGCCCATGTTGGAGAGGCTGGCGGTGCCGCCCTGATATTCCTCGGGCTTCAATTTGCCCTCGCGGGCGCGGCCGGCAAGGTCCTTCATCGCGGTGGCGATGGACGACAGGCTCCTGGTGTCGGCCTCGGCGACGATCGGCGTGATGAGGCCGTTGGGGATCGAGACCGCGACCGAGATGTCGGCGCGCTTGAAGGTGATCAGCTCGTTGCCGGTATATTGGACGTTGCACTCCGGCACCTGGATCAAAGCGACGGCGAGCGCCTTGATCAGCATGTCGTTGACCGAGAGCTTGACGCCGCGGCTCTCGAGGCTGGCGTTGAGCTCGCCGCGCAGCTTCAGCAGAGCGTCGAGGCGGATGTCGACGGTCAGGTAGATATGCGGAATGTTCTGCTTCGACTCGGTCAGGCGGCGCGCGATCGTCTTGCGCATGTTCGACAGCTTGGCGACCTCATGCGGGATGTCCGGCACGGCATAGGCCGGCGGCGGCGCATGGGGGGCGGCCGGCTGCGGCGCGGCGGCCGAGGCCGGAGCGGGCCCGGCGGCGGCGGGCGCGGCGGCCGGAGCCGCCTTGCCGCCGGCATTGTCGACGTCCGCCTTGACGATGCGGCCGCTGGGGCCGGAGCCCCTGAGGCCGGCAAGGTCGACGCCGCGCTGCTCGGCGAGGCGGCGGGCGAGCGGGCTCGCCTTGATCCGGTCGCCGGTATCGGCCCGCGGCTGAGCGGCCGGCGCGGCGGCCTGAGGCGCCGGCGGCGGAGGTGGTGGCGGCGCGGCTTTCGACTCGGCCGCCGGCTGGCCGGCGCCGGTCTCGCCGCCATCCTTCACCACCGGCTCCTTCGCAGCCGCAGGCGCGGCACTCGCAGCGCCATGCTCAGGCTGCTTGCTGCCCCCGGCAGCAAGGTCCTTCGCATCTTCGTCCTCGCCGGCGATCAACGCGATCACCGTGCCGACCTTCACCTCGTCCGTGCCTTCCGGCACGAGGATCTTCGCGACCGTCCCTTCGTCGACGGCTTCGAACTCCATCGTCGCCTTGTCGGTCTCGATTTCGGCGAGCAGATCGCCGGCGGCGACCTTGTCGCCTTCCTTGACCAGCCACTTGGCCAGCGTCCCCTCCTCCATGGTCGGCGACAATGCGGGCATCTTCAGCTCGATGGGCATGAGACGGACGGCTCCTTGAACCTGCGCGCTGAACGCCAAACAGCATCCATCGGTGCCGGGTCAAGGCCTGTCCTCAGCCAGCCGGGGTCGCGCGCTTGCGCGGTTCGGCGATCTGGCGCAGCATTCGCGGCGGGACAGGGGGCATGATCGGCCTTCTTCACGGGAGATCGAATGCGTGAGCGCATTCGTCCTCCGGCCCCGCGGGAGGACGAATGCGCTCATATCTGGTGGTGGTGGACGATACGGGCGAGGCGGACGTGGCCCTGCGCTACGCCGCCCGGCGGGCCGCCCGCACCGGCGGCTCGGTGCTCATCCTGGCGGTGATGCCGCCGCAGGAATTCGTCCAATGGGGCGCCGTCCAGGCGGCGATGGAGGAAGAGGCGCGGCTGCGCGCCGAAGCGATGGGGCTGCAGGCGGCGAGCGCCATCGACGAGGAAGCGGGGGTGCAGCGGACGGTGCTCGTCCGCCACGGCGAGCCGGTCAAGGCGATCACCGACGTGCTGAAGGAAAGGGACGACGTCGCCGCCCTCGTCCTCGGCGCCGCCGCCGAGGGCGGACCCGGCCCGCTCGTCGCCCATTTCGCGGGCGCGGTCGCCGCGACCCTTCCCTGCCCGGTGGTGATCGTCCCCGGCCGGCTCAGCGACGAGGCGCTGGACCGGCTGAGCTGATCCGATCGGACGGCGTCAGCCGCGCTCGCCGAGCTCCCGCGGCGGGGCCGACACGCGGCAGACGCAGCGGCGGACGGCGCGGCGATGGTGCACCCGCACGCGAACCGTCTCGTAGGAGACGTAGGTGCGGGCCTCGACCACCGCCGGTTCGGTGATGGTCGTCTCGGTCACCAGGACGGGGCCGTAGCCATAGCCCGCGCCATAGCCGTAACCGTAGCCGCCGCCGCACCCGCCGCCGCAAGGCGCGGGCATCGGCGCCGGCGCGACGTAGACGCGCTCGCGCACGTTCGGGCCGGGGACCATCTCGCGATGCTCGTAGCGCTCCGCATATTCGTAATCGCGGCGCTGCGGCTGGTAGTCGCCGTCGCCGGCATAGACCGGCACGCCGTCATCGTCATAATCCCAGCGGTCGCCGGAACGGTCCCAGTCCCAGCTCGGCCGGCTGTCATGGACCCGGCCGTCGCCGTCGATCAGCAGGGCGTCGTCATAGTAACGGATCCAGCGGCCGCCGGCGAAAGGCTGGGGAAAGCCGTAGCTCTGCCAGTTGCGGACCTGGACCTGCGGCCCCCACCAGTAACGGGGCACGACGCCGCCGCGATCGATGCGGCGGAATTCGACGTGGTGGCGCTGCCCGCCCATGCCGGGGCCCATGGCCGGGCCGGGGCCCATGCGATGGACGACATAATGTTGCTGCTGTTGCTGCATCATCCCCTGCGGCGGCGGCGCGCCCATCGGCCCGCGCATCTGCATCTGCTGCATCTGCATTTGCGGCGCGGGCCCATGCCAGGTGGTGCCGGGCGGCGCGGTGCGGACCCGCATGGCGGGCGGAGCGCCGGGCCCCGGCGCCACCCCGTAATAGGGATCCGGATCCGGCACCGTCTGCGCCATGGCCGGCGCGAAACCCGCGGCCGAGGCGGCCAGTGCAACGAAAGTGAGAGTCCTCATCGTCGCTTTCCCCTTGTGAAGGCGCGGCCGACTCTTCGCAGCGAAGAGCGGCATTAGGACTTTCTTAACCCTCGGGGACGGCTTTTGCTACGCAGGCGAGACGCGGCGCCAGCCGCCGTGCCAATTCGATACAGCCCGCCACGTCTTCATGATCGAAACGGCCGCGGCGCGGGCTGTCGAGATCGATGACTCCGATCAGCCTGCCTTCGTGCACGATCGGCACCACCAGCTCGGCGACGGAGGCGCTGTCGCAGGCGATATGGCCGGGAAAGGCGGCGACGTCCTCGACGCATTGCGGCTCGCGCGTGGCGGCGGCGGCGCCGCAGACGCCCCTGCCGAACGGAATGCGGATGCAGGCGGCGCGGCCCTGGAACGGCCCCAGCACCAGCTCGCCGCCGACATTGCGGTAGAAACCCGCCCAGTTGAGCTCCGGCAGCGTCTCCCACAGCAAGGCGGCGACGTTCGCCATGTTGGCGACCGCATCGGGCTCGCCGTCGGTCAGCGCGTCCGCCGCCTGGTTCAGCTCCCGGTAGAGGCTGGCCTTGTCCGCGGCGGCGATCCTGAAGTCGTACATTCCTGCTCCTTATCCTCCCCCTGCCTTGCCGGGGAGGTTCCGTCACTCGACGGGCGGCCTCGACCGCGCCTTCTTGACCGCGCCGCGCCCCTTCTTCGTCTCGACCCTTTTCGCCTTGGCGGCGCGGCTCGGGCGGGTGCGGATGCGCTTCGCCTGGCGGATGTGGGCTTTGGCGATCAGTTCCGCCAGCCGCGCCCGCGCATCCTCGCGATTCTGCTCCTGGGTCCGATAGGATCGCGCGGTGATGACGATCTCCCCCGCCTCGGTCATCCGGCTCCCCGCCAGCAGCTTCAGCCGCGCATAGACGTCGGGCGCAAGGCCGAGCCTGAACACGTCGCAGCGCAGCTGGACGGCGGTCGCCACCTTGTTGACATTCTGGCCGCCGGGACCGGTCGAGGCGAGGAACTTCTCCTCGATCGCGTCGTCGGGAACGACGAATGGCTCAGACGACATCGCCGAACCCCGCGGCGGCGAAGGCGGCGGGCAGCGGCGCCCGCGCCTCGACCGGCGCCTTGCCGTCGCGCTCCATCCGCAGCGACAGAGCGTGGAGCAGCATCGGTCCGGCGCCGTCGCCATAGACCGGGTCGCCGGCGATCGGCGCGCCGAGGCCCGAGGCCGCATGGACGCGGAGCTGGTGCGTCCGCCCGGTCGCCGGCGAGAAGAGGATCGCCGTCCGTCCCTCCCGCACCGCCAGCCGGCGCCAGCGCGTCACCGCGACCTGGCCGTCCGGATCGGGCATCATGCGCCACCCGCTCTCGCGCGTCGAAACCTTGCGCAGCCCGATCTCGACGACGCCCTCCTCGGCCTCGACCGCGCCGTCGAGGATGGCGACATAGGTCTTGGCCACCGCTCCCGCTTCGAAAGCCTGCTGGAAACGCCGGTGCGCCTTCGGGTTGCGGGCGAGGAGCAGGCAGCCGCTGGTGTCGCGGTCGAGGCGGTGGACGGGGGTCGGGCGGCGCAGGAAGCCGAAGCGCAGCGAGTCCAGATGATCCTCCAGGCTCGCCGGCGTGCGCGGCCCCGGATGCACCGCCAGCCCGGCCGGCTTGTCGATCACCAGAGCCTCGGCGTCGACGAACAATATCCGCTCTTCCGGCACCGGCGCGCCGCGGTGACTTTGTGGCGTCCGGGCTACAGTGAAGCGACTCATTGGGATTCCTCGTTTAATTCCAAATTAACCTTTTGCGTTCACACCTCCGATGGTTAATGAACTGCAACAGGGGAAAACGGCGCCGCGAGGCGCCGGGGACCGCTGAAAGAGGGGCAAGGCACCATGCGCGTTCTGCTGATCGAAGACGAGCCCACCACGGCGAAAAGCATCGAGCTGATGCTGAGCGGCGAAGGGTTCAACGTCTATACGACCGACCTGGGCGAAGAGGGCCTGGACCTCGGCAAGCTCTACGATTACGACATCATCCTGCTCGATCTCAACCTGCCCGACATGCATGGCTACGACGTGCTGAAGAAGCTGCGGCTGGCCAAGGTCGGCACCCCGGTGCTCATCCTCTCCGGCATCAGCGAAATGGACTCCAAGGTCCGCGCGCTCGGCTTCGGCGCCGACGATTACGTCACCAAGCCGTTCCACCGCGACGAGCTGGTCGCCCGCATCCATGCGGTCGTGCGCCGCTCCAAGGGCCATTCGCA
>JAXDOV010000033.1:0-4078 GCA_034668705.1 Sphingomonadales bacterium | reverse complement strand
CCGGCGACCGGATCGATCTTTCGAGGATCGACGCCGATGCCGGAACGGCGGCAGACGATGCCTTCATGTTCATCGGCAGCGCCGCCTTCACCAACCATGCCGGCGAGCTTCGCGCCACCGACATGGGGGGCGGCATCTGGACCGTCCAAGGCGATATCAACGGCAACGGCGTCGCCGATATCGAGCTCATCGTCACCGCCGCCGATCTGCACCCGCTCACCGGCGCCGACTTCGTCCTGTAGGCACCGTCCCTCCCGGCCGGTCCGGAGGCACCGGCTTCAACCCAAATGCGCCTGCCGTCCCACGGCATAGGCCTCGCGGGCATGGTCGCGCAGCCGCTCCACCTGCTCCGCTTGCTCAGCCGGAAATGGTGGACGTGGTTGCGCGGCGAGAAGGTCTCGACCTTGGCGAACAGGGGATCCTCCACCCGCCGCGCCAGCACCAGATGGCCGAGCACCCAGTGCCGACGGACAATCAGCTGGGCGAAGGACATGCGGACATGAAAGGCGATCCGGGTCTTCTCCGGCACGTCGTGACCGGGCCGAAGCTCTCCAGCATGGCGAGGAACGCCTCATAGATGCGGCGCATCTCAAGCGACGTCCGTTCGAAATGACGGTCGAGCTCGCCGAGGCCGCAGCTGTGGCTCTGGTTGCGGTTCGCGAAGCTGCGGCCGCAGCGCGGGCAATGCCATAAAGGACGCGTCGCCATCCGCCCCTCCGGCAGCCCTTATAGCCGCCGCCGGGGCGGGAAGCGTTCAGGTGCGCGGCGTGCGGCGGGCCATCGATCCGGTCGGCTTCACTTCGGCGGCGAGGCGCTCGGCCTCGGCGCGGGCGAGGCCGGCGCGGACCAGCGCCTCGGTCAGCGCCTGCTCGGCCGGGACGGCGACGTCGGGGGCGATGCCGCCGCCTTCCCAATCCCTGCCGGTATCCGGATCGAAGCTGCGGCCGACCGGGATGAACACGCTGAACTTGTCGCCGATCGGCTCCTGGCCGCCATAATGGCCGGCGCCGGCGGTGGTCTCGCCGACGATCGTCGCCCGGTGGGTATGCTTGAGGGCGAGGGTCATGTGCTCCGCCGCCGAGCCGGTGGCGCCGGAGGTGAGGACGAACACCTTGGCGCCGAACAGCCTTTTCTCGGTCGCGCTGGGAAGGACATAATGCTCCCGGCGGACGACGTCGGGGCCGGCCGGGACGAGTCGCATATTGGCGTCGCCCGCCGGCCCGCCGCGGCCGCCGCCGACCGAGGCGCGCGTGTCCATGGTGACGAGTGTCGCCGGCTTGGCGAAGAGATAGGGGAACATCGCGTTCATTTCGGCGAGCCCGCCGCCATGATGGGTGCGGTTGTCGAAGATGATCGCCTTGGCGCCGGCATGGTCGATCATGAACTGCCGCGCCGCCGCGACCGTCTCGTCGTCCCCGGGGAAGACGTTGAAGCGGATATAGGCGATCTGCGGCGTGAGCCAGCGCGCCTCCTCGATCGGCTTCCATGGCAAGGCCCGGCGCGGCGGCGATGCCGGGGCGGCGTCGGCGGGGCCGCCGATGACGACGCGGCGCACCGGGCCGCCGGGCGTTGCCGGGCCGGCGCCGGCGGGGCCGCCGATGAGGATCCGGCGGGGCCCGTCGCCGGGCGCTCCGGCCCGCACCCGCAAATGATTGTCGGGAGAGACGGCGCGGAGGTCGGCGGTCAGCCGTTCCGCCAGCGCCCGGCCGGAGGTGAAGCCGTCATAGGCGCCGCTCGCCGCATTGGCGCGCAGCATCCCGGCATAGCGCCGGGCGACGTCGGGGAAGACGTAGGTCTGCTCGAGCTTCTGCGCGAGCGTCGCGGCGGTCTGCCGCGCCTCCTCGCCGGTCACCGGCAGGTCGGCGGGCGCGCCCGGGCCAGGGACCGGCGCCGAAGCGGGCAAAGCGGCGAGCGGAGCGGCGGTGGCGAAAAGGGCGGCGGCGGCCGCGATGCGAAGCTTGAACATCTATCCTCCCGGAAAAGCATTACCATCCCCGCACCGACTATGCGCCGGCCCGCACGCTTTTTGGGCGATTTTCCGCCGCCTTTCGTGCCAATATTCGGCGGCAAGGGGCACGGAAACGGCATGGACAGGAAACTCGACCGGTTCGACATCGCGCTGCTGAACCTGCTCCAGTCCGACAATCTCGCCACCGCCGAGAAATTGGCGCGGGAGGTGCCGCTCTCCGCCTCGGCGATCGCCCGGCGGATGCGCGGGCTGCGCGAGGAAGGGCTGATCGCCGCCGACACCGCCGTGCTTGCCTCCGATCTGACCGCCGACCGCTTGCGCGCCATCGTCCAGGTCCAGGCGCATGAGCATGCCGAGGAAAAGGGCATCGCCGCCCTGCGCGCGCGGCTGGCGGCGGCGCCGGAGGTGCAGCTGCTGCTCAACATCGCCGGGACATTCGATCTGCTGGCCCTGGTCGTCACCCGAAGCATGAGCGCGTTCAACGCCTTCGCCGATCTCCATTTCGCCGCCGATCCCTCGGTGCGGCGCTATGAGACCAGCTTCGTCAAGGCCGAGATCAAGAACCGGCCCACGGTCATGCTGGACGAGAAGGACGCCTCCCGCTGAAGGTCAGCCGCGCTTCCTGGCCGCGATCCACGCGTCGATCTTCTCCTCCAGCACCGACATCGGCAGCGCGCCGGACATCAGCACCTGGGCGTGGAAGTCGCGGATGTCGAATTTCCGGTCCAGCTCCCGCTCCGCCCGGCTCCGCAGGCGCCGGATGGTGAGCTGGCCGACCTTATAGGCGAGCGCCTGGCCGGGAATGGCGATGTAGCGCTCGACCTCGGCAGTGGCGTCGGTCGGGCTCATCGCGCTGTTGTCGAGCATGTACTTGATCGCCTGGTCGCGGCTCCAGCCCATCGAATGGATGCCGGTGTCGACGACCAGCCGCATCGCCCGCAGGATCTCGTCGTTGAGATGGCCGTAATTCTGATAGGGATCGGTGAAGAAGCCGAGCTCGTAGCCGAGGCTCTCGGAATAGAGCGCCCAGCCCTCGACATAAGCGGTGTTGCCGCCGAAGCGCTGGAAGGCCGGGAGCTTCTCATTCTCCTGCGCCAGGCTGATCTGGAAATGGTGGCCGGGCCGTCCCTCGTGCAGGAACAGGGTCTCGTAGCCCCAGGTGTAGCGCGAGGGCAGATCGTAGCTGTTGTAATAGAAGATGCCGGGGCGCGAGCCGTCGGGCGTCCCCTGCTGATATTCGCCGCCCGCCGACGTCTTCTCGCGATAGGGCGGGTCGGGGCGGATCTCGAGCTTCGTCCTCGGGATCGTCGAGAAATCGCGGCCGACGACGAGCCCGACCCGCCGGTCGATGTCGAGGAAGGCGTCGCGCATCGCCGCCGCATTGGCCGGCTTGAAGCGCGGATCGCTGCGCAGGAAATCGGCGAATTGATGGAGATCGCCATGGAAGCCGACCGCATTCTTCACCTTGTCCATCTCGCCGTGGATGCGGTCCACCTCGAGCAGGCCGAGCTGGTGGATTTCCTGCGGCGTCATCTTGGTGGTCGTGTTCTGCTCGACCAGATAGCGGTTGAGCGCCGCGCCGCCCGGCATCTGGCCGAGGCCGACGCTGTCGCGGCTTTTGGGCAGTTAGACGTTCCTGATGAAGTCCCGCAGGCGGGCATGGGCCGGATTCAGCCGGTCGCGGATGAAGGCGGCATAGCGCGCCTTGAGCCGCGCCTGGTCGGCGGCGGCGATGCCGGCAGGGAATTTGGTCACCGGCTTGTAGAAGGTCGAGCCCTCGACGCCCTGCGTCAGCATCCCGTCGAGCTGGTCGACGACGTTGCGCATCACCAGCTTGGGCTGGACGATTCCGTCCGCCATGCCCTGGCGCATGCGGCCGATCGCCCGGTCGAGGTAGAGGATATAGCCGTCGAGCCGCTTCTGATTGTTCTCGTAATCGGCGATTGTCTTGAACGGCGCCGCCCCTTCGCCCGAGCTGAGGTCGGGAACGAACACCTGGAAGCCGCCGAAATGGTCGATCGGACGCTCGACATTCGCCTTGACCAGGGCCGGCGCGAAGCCGCGAAGGGCGAGGTCGGTCTGCCAGCGGAAGACGTCGTAGGAGATGCG
>JAXDOV010000032.1:0-10480 GCA_034668705.1 Sphingomonadales bacterium | reverse complement strand
CTGCCCGGCGAGCCGACCGATCCCGGCGGCTGCCTCGGCGCGATGCGCTGGCTCGAGGCGCATGAGGCGCCGCTCATCGCCAAGGCCGACCGCCGCTCGACCATCCACCGCCGCGTGCCGCTCGATCTGGTCGTCGTGCCGGTGCGCGAGAACGGCAAGGTCGCCGGCATCGGCGTCCATGCCGGCCTCTGGACCAGCGAGGCGCTGACCGCGCCGGTCGAGAGCGTGCCGGTCCTCCGCCGCACGCTGGCCGAGCTGGAGCGCGAGTTCCGCTTCGATCCGCGCGGCCATAGCGGCAAGGCGCTCCGCCACGCCGTCACCGCGCTTCCGCGCGACCTCCTCGTCAATCTCGGGCGCAAGGAGATCAAGGAGCTGGTCGTCACCGCCATGTCGCTCGCCGACCGGCCGCGGCCGACTTTGGTGCTCGTCCGCTCGGTCCTCAAGGGCCATCTCTTCGCCTTCGTCTGGCTGCCGCGCGACGAGCTTACCACCCGCCGCCGTATCGCCATCGGCCAGATGATCGAGGCGGCGGGAAAGGGGACGATCAGCAACTGGTCGGTCGAGCTTGGCGACGGCGACCTCGCTTTGATCCGCTACACGCTGGCGGTCGATCCGAAGACGCCGACGCCGGACGAGGCCGCGCTCGACCGCCGGCTCGACGACATGGTCCGCGGCTGGGAGCCGGCGGTCGAGGAGGCCCTGGTCGAGAAGGTCGGGGCGGCGCGCGCCACCCGCCTCGCCATCGGCTATCTCGAGGATTTTTCGGAGAGCTACCGCCTCCGCACCGGCGCCGACGATGCGGCCGAGGACATATTGCGCATCTGCGCGCTCGAAAATGCCGCCGGCCGCGACGCGCGTCTCTATCGCCAGGAGGATGACGGCTCGCGCCGCCTGCGTCTCAAGACCTACCGGCTGGGCGAGCTGATTCCGCTGTCCGACGCGGTGCCGGTGTTCGAGAATTTCGGCTTCCGAGTGCTCGAGGAGCAGCCCTGGCCGCTCGACGAGGGCCGGCTCGGCTATATCCACGAATTCCTGCTCGAGACGCGCACGGGCGACGCCGCGCCGGTGCTGGAGCGGGCGCGGCTGGTCGAGCGGGCGATCGCCGACGTGCTCCAGGGCAAGGCCGAGAACGACGTCTTCAACCAATTGCTCGTCGCCGCCGGCCTCGACCAGCGGGACGTGGTCCTGTTCCGCGCCTGGTTCCGCTACCTGCGGCAGAGCGGCCTTGCCTATTCGATGGCGACGGTGGTCGAGGCGCTGCGCCGCGCGCCCGCCGTCACCCGCGCCATCATCGCTTTGTTCGACGCGCTGCACGGGCCCGGCGCGAATGGCGAGCGGCAGCAGGCGGCCGAGGCGGCCGAAGCCGAGATCCGCGAAGGCCTCGCCGACGTCGCCGGGATCGACGAGGACCGGATCCTGCGCCTGATCCAGGCCTTGGTCTCGGCGACCCTGCGCACCAACGCCTTCTCGCCGGCGGGGCAGGAGGCGCTCGCCTTCAAGCTCGACAGCGCGAAGGTGCCGAACCTGCCGGCGCCGCTGCCATGGCGCGAGATCTGGATCTACAGCCCGCGCGTCGAGGGCATCCATCTGCGCGGCGGTCCGATCGCCCGCGGCGGCATCCGCTGGTCGGACCGGCGCGACGATTTCCGCACCGAGATCCTGGGCCTGATGAAGGCGCAGCTGGTCAAGAATGCGGTGATCGTGCCGACCGGCGCCAAGGGCGGTTTCTATCCCAAGCAGCTGCCGCCCATCGCGGACCGCGACGCCTGGCTCGCCGAGGGCACCGAGAGCTACCGAATCTTCATCCGCGCCTTGCTGTCGGTCACCGACAATCTGGTCGGCGGCAAGGTCGTCCATCCGGACGGCATCGTCATCCGCGACGGCGACGATCCCTATTTCGTCGTCGCCGCCGACAAGGGCACGGCGACCTTCTCCGACATCGCCAATGCGATTGCGGTGGAGCGCGGCTTCTGGCTCGGCGACGCCTTCGCCAGCGGCGGCAGCCACGGCTATGACCACAAGGCGATGGGCATCACCGCCCGCGGCGCCTGGATCTCGGTCCAGCGTCACTTCCGCGAGATGGGCGTCGACGTCCAGACCCAGCCGATCCGGGTCGCCGGCGTCGGCGACATGTCGGGCGACGTGTTCGGCAACGGCCTGCTGCTGTCCAGGGCGCTGAAGTTGGTCGCCGCCTTCGACCACCGCCACATCTTCATCGATCCCGATCCCGATCCGGCGAAGAGCTGGAAGGAGCGGGCGCGGATGTTCGAGCTGCCGCGCTCCAGCTGGGACGATTACAACCGCAAGCTGATCTCGAAGGGCGGCGGGGTCTTTCCGCGCAGCCAGAAGGAGATTCCGGTTTCCGACGAGATGCGGGGGCGGTTGGGGCTCGAAGGCACGACGATCGACCCGGCCGGGCTGATGAAGGCGATCCTCGCGGCGCCGGTCGACCTGCTCTGGTTCGGCGGCATCGGCACCTACATCAAGGCCAGGAGCGAGAGCAACGGCGAGGTCGGCGATCCGGCCAACGACGCGATCCGGGTCAATGGCGGCGATCTCAAGGCGAAGGCGATCGGCGAGGGCGCCAACCTCGCCATCACCCAGGCCGGCCGCATCGAATTCTCGCTGGCCGGCGGGCGGATCAACACCGATTTCATCGACAATAGTGCCGGCGTCGACTGCTCGGACAACGAGGTCAACATCAAGATCCCGCTCAACCGGGAGATGAGCGAGGGACGGCTCGCCTTCGACGCGCGCAACGCCCTGCTCGCCGAGATGACCGACGAGGTCGCTGCGATCGTGCTCGAGGACAACCGGCTGCAGACCCTGGCCCTGTCGATCGCCGAGCGCGGCGGCGCCGCCGACCTGCCGCCGCTCCTCCGCGCGATCGAGATCCTCGAGGAGAGCGGCCGGCTCAACCGGGCCGTCGAGGGCCTGCTGTCGAACGAGGAGCTGATGCGGCGGGGGCAGGAGGATCGCGGACTCACCCGGCCCGAGCTCGCCATCCTGCTCTCGACGTCGAAAATGGCCCTGCAATCCGCGCTGGAGGCGGGCAAGATCACCGAAGATCCGACGCTGACGCCGGAGCTGCTCGCCGCTTTCCCGAAGACGATGCAGGAGCGGGAGCGGGAGGCGGTCCTCGAGCATCGCCTCCGCCGGGAGATCATCGCCACCAAGATCGCCAACCGCTTCGTCAATCGGCTCGGCATCACCGCCATCTTCTCGCTGAGCGAGGAGGAGGGCGCCTCGTTCGGCCAGGCGGCCGCCGCCTTCGTCGTCGCGGAACGATTGTTCGGCATGGCGGACTTCTGGCGCGAGCTCGACACCGCCGACCTGCCGGAGCAATTGCGGCTGGAGCTTTACGACCGGACGTCGAAGGCGCTGCAGCTCCACATCGCCGACATCCTGCGCAACAGCGCGGCGACGATGAAGTTGACCGAGACGGTGGAGACGCTGGCGCCGGGGCTCGAGCGGCTGAACGAAGCCGTTGGCGGGCTGCTCCGCCGCGAGGTCGCAGCCGAGGCGGCCGGCCATCGCAGCCGGCTGACCGAGCTCGGCGCGCCGCCGGCGATCTCCGACCATATCGTGCGGCTGTTCGAGCTGAACGGCGCGATCGGCATCGCCGCGCTCGGGCGGCGGCTCGACGTCGACGTCATCGCCCTCACCGACGCCTATACGCGGCTCGGCGAGGTGCTCGGCCTCGACTGGGCGCAGGGCGCGGCCAACCGCTTCCAGGCGCGCGACCAATGGGAGCGGCTGCTCACCGCCGGCCTCGCCCGCGAGTTCGAGCAGCTCCGGCTCGACTTCCTCTATCGCAAGCGCAGCGCCGAGCCGGGCGCGGCGGTGGAGCAATGGGTAAGCGCGCAGGGCCCGCGCATCGAGCAGTTCCGCCGCCTCATCGAACGCGCCCGCCACGCGCCCGTCACCACCGCGCCCATGCTCGCCCAGATCGCCACCCAGGCGCGAGTGCTGCTAGGCCGGTAATCGCCCGAGCCGGAGGTCGATACGCCCGAGTCCCGGTCAGCGTCCCGGTCGGGGCGGGATCGGCCCTTCTTTATCCTTGTCCGGCTTCAGCGGGATTCCCCGGCCGCCCTGCTGTTCCTCGCGGCTGCCTTTGCCGAGGTCGACCTGCTCCGGATCGGGCCTGTCCTCGTCGCTCGTCCGCTGATCGCTCATCATCCTCTCCTTGCGGAGGGAGAACCGCCGGCCAAGGCGGCCGTTCCGTCAGCCCCGAGCTTCTTCACGAAGCGGTAGCTGGTCCGCTCGAAACCGATCCGGCGGTAGAAAAGATGTGCGCCGCCGAGCTCGATATTGCTGGTGACCTCGATCAGGCCGCAGCCGCGCGCCGCGGCCCGCGCCTCCGCTTCCGCGACCAGAGCCTCGCCGACGCCCTCGCGCCGCGCGGCTTCGGCGACGACCAGCATCGTCACCCGCCCCACCGGGGTTGGGCGATGGAGCACCGGCGTGACATGCCAGGTGAGGCAGCCGACCACATCCTCCCGCTCGGCCACCAGCACCGGCTCGCCGGCTTTGGCGAGGGCACGCAGCCTTTTTCGAGCGTCGGCGACGGACAGGTCGAAGCCCAGCTCCGTGACGAGCGCGGCGACGGCCGGCGCATCGGGAGGCCTGGCGTCGCGGACCTTCAGCTCGGGCGGAGGAGGCGGCGGTGGCGGCGGCGGCGGTGCGGGCGGCGGAGGCGGGGAGGGCGGCGCTTTCTCCTCTATCCGTTTCGGCATCCGCTTCGTCGCCCGCTTCGGCGCCGGCTCGGGCGGCCGCGCCGCATCCTTCAGCGACGTCTTCCAATCCGCCATCATGAAGCTTCGAAGATGCGCCTCGATCTCGTCCGGCGTCGCGGTGAGGCCGGTTTTGCCGAATCCGAACACCGCCTTGCCGGTCGCCTTGTCCTTGAGCCCGTAGCGACCGTAATCGCCGAGGCCGGGCGTCCGCCGCCGCGACCGGACCAGCCGGCAGCCGCGATTCTCCGCCATTTCGCGCAGCACCCTGTCCCGGTCGGCGTCGCTCATCCTTCGCTCCTTGCACGCTCTCAACGATGCAGGGGCGAAACGGATCGCCTGCAAGAAATGATTTTCCACGAGGCCGTCCCTGCTGCCATGGTGCGCAGGTGAGCGCGCCGGTCCGCATCCTCCACGCCCATTCGACCTTCGACCTCGGCGGCAAGGAGGCGCGGGCGGTGCGGCTGATGAACGCCTTCGGCGAGGCGGCGGAGCATTCGATCCTCACCGCGTCGCCGGGCGCCACCTCCGCCCGCGCCGCGATCGACGGCGGCGTGCGCGCCGCCTTCCCGCAGGACGCACCGCCGCTCGCCGGCCGTCCGGGCCTCGCGCGGCTGTTCCGCCTGTCACGCTATCTCAAGGGCTTCGATCTCGTCCTGAGCTATAATTGGGGAGCGTTCGACGCGGTGATGGCGCGCCATTTGTTCGGCGGCCCGCCGCTCGTCCATCACGAGGACGGCTTCAACGAGGATGAGGCGAGCGAGCTCAAGACCCGCCGCAACCTCTACCGCCGCCTCGGCCTGTCGGCGGCGTACCGGCTCGTCGTCCCGTCGGAGCAGCTTGAAGCGATCGCGCTCAAGGCCTGGGGGCAGCGGCCGGAGCGGATCGCCCGCATCCCCAACGGCATCGCCACCGCCCGTTACGCCGCGGCGCCGGCCGAGGAGATTCCCGGCCTGACCGAAGCGCCGGGAGAGATCGTGATCGGCACCGTCGCCGGCCTCCGCGCGGTCAAGAACCTGCCGCGCCTCGTCCGCGCCTTCGCGGCGATGCAGGCGAGGAATGCGCGGCTCGTCATCGTCGGCAGCGGGCCCGAGAGCGAGCGGATCGCCGCCGAAGCGCGCGCGCGCGGCGTCGCCGATCGCGTCCATCTGCCGGGCTTCCTCGCCGAGCCGGCGCGCTGGATCGGCCGCTTCGACATCTTCGCTCTGTCCTCGGACAGCGAGCAATTCCCGATCTCCCTGGTCGAGGCGATGGCGGCCGGCCTGCCGGCGGTCGCGACCGCGGTCGGCGACGTGCCGCACATGGTTTCCGCCGACAACAGGCCGCTGATCGTCGAGCGCGACGACGAGGCGGCATTGGCCGCCGCTCTTGATAGTCTGGCGGAGAGACCCGATCTGCGGCGCGCCATCGGTCGCGCCAATCGCGAGAAAGCCGCCGCCGATTATGACGAAGCGAAGATGATCGCGCTTTACGCCCGGCTTTACGGCGGAGCCGTTGGCAGGCAGGGCGCGTTCACGAGTGGTTTGTCATGATTTCGCGCGCTTTTCCGTGCGAGGGCGACTATAGATGCGGCCGGGAATTGGAGGCACGATGTTCAAGGGTTTGAAGCCGATCCTCTATGGCGGCCGTGAAGTCTGGCCACTGATCGAGGGCGGCAAGGGGGTCTCGGCCACCAACCATGCGAGCTCGGGCGCCTGGGCGGCGGCGGGCGGCATCGGCACCGTCTCGGCGGTCAATGCCGACAGCTACGACCCCGAGGGGCGCATCATCCCGCAGATCTATCAGGCGCTGACCCGGCGCGAGCGGCATGAAGAGCTGATCCGCTACGCGGTCGACGGCGCCGTCGCCCAGGTCCAGCGCGCCTATGAGATTGCCGGCGGCAGGGGCGCGATCAACATCAACGTGCTCTGGGAGATGGGCGGCGCGCAGCGCGTGCTCCACGGCGTCCTCGAGCGAACCAAGGGCCTCGTCACCGGAGTCACCTGCGGTGCCGGCATGCCCTATAAATTGTCTGAGATCGCAGCATCTTACGGCGTGTCCTACCTGCCGATTATCAGCTCGGCGCGGGCCTTCCGGGCGCTTTGGAAGCGGGCTTATTCGAAGGCGGCCGAGTGGCTGTCCGCCGTCGTCTACGAGGATCCCTGGCTGGCCGGCGGCCATAACGGCCTGTCCAATGCCGAGGACCCGCTGCTGCCGCAGGATCCCTATCCGCGCGTCCGGGAGCTGCGCGCGACGATGCGCGAGGGCGGCATCCCCGACACCGTGCCGATCGTCATGGCCGGCGGCGTCTGGAATCTGCGCGAGTGGGAGGATTGGATCGACAATCCCGAGCTCGGCCAGATCGTCTTCCAGTTCGGCACCCGGCCGCTCCTCACCAAAGAGAGCCCGATCCCGGACGAGTGGAAGGCGCGGCTGATGACGCTGGACGAGGGCGACATCCTCCTCCACCGCTTCTCGCCGACCGGCTTCTACAGCTCGGCGGTGCGCAACCCGTTCCTGCGCAACCTCGAGGCGCGCTCGCACCACCAGATCGCCTTCACCAAGGAGCTGCTCGGCGACCATGCCTTCCAGCTCGACGTCGGCGTCGGCGCCCGCAAGAATTACTGGGTCACCCGCGGCGACCTGCTCCATGCCCGCGAATGGTTCGCCCAGGGCTATACCGAGGCGCTCAAGACCCCGGACGAGACCCTGGTCTTCGTGACGCCGGAGGAAAAGGTCCACATCCGCCGCGACCAGGCGGATTGCATGGGCTGCCTCAGCCAATGCGCCTTCTCCTCCTGGGCGGACAATGAGAAGAACACCACCGGCCGCCTCGCCGACCCGCGCAGCTTCTGCATCCAGAAGACCCTGCAGGACATCGCCCATGGCGGCCCGGTCGAGCAAAATCTGATGTTCGCCGGCCACTCGGCCTTCCGGTTCCGGAGCGACCCCTTCTATTCCAACGGCTTCGTCCCGACCGTGAAACAGCTGGTCGACCGGATCCTGACGGGGGACTGAGGTCACCCGGTCAGTGGCCGTCACCCCGGCGAAGGCCGGGGTCTAGGCTCGGAATTGGCGCCCCGCCGAGATCCCGGCATTCGCCGGGATGACGTGCGGGTGTCAGACGACGCGATCCGGCATGGCGTCCCGCTACCGGTTCTCCTGACACCGATTGCGGTTGAAGAGCGAAGCCGCTCCTGACTAAGGGAATCGGGAAGGAGGCGAAGCCATGCGCAAGGCCACGTTCGTCGCAGCCCTTTTGCTTTCCGCCCTCGCCCTCGGCGCCGCCGGCGCCCAGACCGAGCGCAAGGCGCCCTACTGGGCCTCGGTCTCGGCCGGCAAGGCGCTGATGCGTACCGGGCCGGGGCGCAATTATCCCGCCACCTGGCTCTACGTCCGCGCCGATCTGCCGATCCGGGTGATCGAGACCTATCCCAACTGGCGCAAGGTCGAGGATCCGGACGGCGAGAAAGGCTGGATGCTGCAGCGCCTGCTCAGCGATACCCGCACCGGGCTGGTCAAGCCCGGCGAGCCGCGGCCGCTCCACGAGAAGCCGGACGAGCATTCGCCGCTCCGCTACCGCGTCGAGGCGGGGGTGGTCGGCCGCCTCTCCAAATGCGACGGCAGCTGGTGCCGGTTCGAGGTCCAGGGCCGCCAGGCCTATATCCGCGAGGACCAGCTCTGGGGCGTCGATCCCGGCGAGCACATCGATTAGGCGGGAGCGCGGGTTGAGATTTGCGACGACCCGCTGCATCGGCCTGCGATGACCGCCGAACCGGACGCGCCGCCGCCCTTCCGCCCCGCCGGCGCGGCCCTGTTCCTCGATTTCGACGGGACCTTGGTGGAGCTGGCGGCGGCGCCCGACCTGATCGACGTCCCCGCCGCGCTTCCGGGCCTGCTGGCGCGCCTGTCGGAACGGCTCGACGGGCGCCTGGCGATCCTCAGCGGCCGCTCGCTCGACGATCTGGACCGCCATCTCGGGCGCCATATCGGCGGCTCCGGCATCGCCCTTTCCGGCTCCCATGGGCTCGAGCTGCGGCTGCCCGACGGGCGCACCCTCACGCCGAAGGCTCCCGAGAGGCTGGCCGCCGCGCGGGCGGAGGTTGCGGGCTTCGCCGCCGCACAGGAGGGGCTGCTGGTCGAGGAGAAGCCGGCCGGCATCGCGCTCCATTACCGGCAGGCGCCGGAGCAGGAGGCGGGGGTCGCCGCCTTTCTCGCCGCGCTCGCCGAACGGACCGGCCTGATCCTCCAGCGCGGCAAGATGGTGATCGAGCTGAGGCCGCACGGCGCCGACAAGGGCGATGCGCTTCGGCTGCTCATGGCGGAACCTCCGTTCGCCGGCGCGCGTCCTTGGTTCGTGGGAGACGATCTGACCGACGAGGACGCCTTCGCCGCCGCCGCCGCTTTGGCAGGCGCGGGCGTGCTGGTCGGCGCGCCTCGCGAGACGGCGGCGCGCTGGCGGCTGCCGGACGTGGCCGCCGTCGCCCGCTGGCTGAGCGAAGCGGGAGCGGGCTGAATGGCCGATCTCTCGCTCTGGCCGATCGGCAATTGCCAGGTCAGCGCTCTGGTCGACGGCGCCGCCGGCCTGGTCTGGGGCTGCGCGCCGCAGGTGGACGGCGATCCCCTGTTCTGCGCCTTGCTCAGTCCGAAGGGGGAGGCGGAGCTGCCGCGCGGGGAATGGCGGCTCTCGCTCGAGCATCAGGTGTCGGCGGAGACGCGCTATCTCCGCAATACGCCGATCCTCGCCACCCGCCTCACCGACGCCGATGGCGGCGTCGCCGAGATTTTCGACTTCTGCCCGCGCTTCGAGCGCAGCGGCCGCATGTATCGTCCGGTCGCCTTCGCCCGCATCGTCCGGCCGCTCGCGGGCGCGCCGCGGCTGCGGATCGCGCTCAACCCGTCGACCGGCTGGGGCGCGGCCGATGCCGAGCGGACCAGCGGCACCAACCATGTCCGCTATCTGCTGAAGCCGCAGCCGCTGCGGCTCACCACCGACGCGCCGGTCGGCCGAATCCTCGACGGGCGCCCGTTCCGCCTCGAACGCTCCCTCCATTTCTTCCTGGGCCCGGACGAGCCATTCGCCGGCAACGTCGCCCAGAGTCTGGCGACCATGCTGCACGAGACGTCCGACGAGTGGCGCCGGTGGGTGAGGGGGCTCGCCATCCCGCTCGAATGGCAAAAAGTGGTGATCCGGGCGGCGATCGCGCTCAAGCTCTGCCAGCATGAGGAGACCGGCGCGATCGTCGCCGCGCTGACCACGTCGATCCCCGAGGCGCCGGGCAGCGGCCGCAACTGGGACTATCGCTATTGCTGGATCCGCGACGCCTATTACACGGTGCAGGCGCTCAATCGGCTCGGCGCGCTCGACGTGCTGGAAGCCTATCTCGGCTCGCTGCGCAACATCGTCGACGCCGCGCGCGGCGGGCAGATCCAGCCGCTCTACGCCGTCTCCGGCGAGCCGCGGCTGGAGGAGCGGGAAGCCGAGGCGCTCGCCGGCTATCGCTCGATGGGTCCGGTCAGGGTCGGCAACGCCGCCTTCACCCAGGTCCAGCACGACGCCTACGGCCAGATCGTCCTCTCCAACGTCCAGGCCTTCATCGACGAGCGGTTGTTCCGCAAGGCGACCGAGGCCGACTTCTCGGCTCTGGAGCGGGTCGGCGAGCGGGCCTGGGAGAATCACGACCAGCCCGATGCGGGCCTGTGGGAATATCGCACCCGCAGCGCCGTCCACACCTACAGCTCGGTGATGAGCTGGGCGGCCTGCGATC
>JAXDOV010000031.1:0-19679 GCA_034668705.1 Sphingomonadales bacterium | reverse complement strand
CCGGCCCCAGCTCGCCGCGCACCCATTCCCGAAGGAAGGGCTCGGCCGTCTCCCACATGTTGATGTCGGGATCGAGCGCATGGGCGACGCCTTCCTCCATCACCATCGTCTTCTGGAGGAGGAGCAGGTGCGGCTGGGTCGGCATGTCGAAGTCTCGGGTGATGGTGAACAGGCTGTCCAGCATCTGCCCGATCGAGATGTCCTTGACCGGCAGCCCGCGGATCGGCTCGCCCGCCGCCCGCAAGGCGGTCGCGAACTCCTCCACATTGTGGTGGGCGGGGACATATTGCGCTTCGAAATGGATTTCGGCGACGCGCCGGTAATTGCCGACCAGCAGGCCGTAGAGGATCTCGGCGAGCCAGACCCGCGCCTGGCGGTCGATCCGTCCCATGATGCCGAAATCGATCGCGGCGAGGCGGCCGTCGGGGAGGGCGAAGAGATTGCCCTGGTGGAGATCGGCGTGGAAGAAGCCGTCGATCACCGCCTGGCGGAGGAAGGCGCGGACCAGGATCGCGGCCAGCGCCTTGAGATCGTGGCCGGCGACGACCAAAGCCTCGCGATCGGTGAGCTTGATGCCGTCGATCCATTCGAGCGTCATCACCCGCCGCGAGGTGCGGGTCCAGTCGATCTGCGGGATGTGGAAGCCGCTCTCGGCGACCAGATTCTCGCGCAGCTCCGAGGCCGAGGCGGCTTCGCGCCTGAGGTCGAGCTCGCGCGCCGTCCATTGCTTGAAATGGGCGATGACCAGGCGCGGCCGCAGGCGCGCCGGCTCGCCGCCCATCCTCTCGACCTGCGCCGCCGCCCATTCGTAGGTCTCGATCGCCTTGGCGAAATCCTCCTCGATATTGGGCCGCAGCACCTTGACCGCGACCTGCCTGCCTTCGGTGGTGACGGCGCGGTGGACCTGGGCGATCGAGGCGGCGCCGACCGGCTCCGGATCGATTTCGGAAAAGACGTCTTCAAGCGGCTTCTCGAGCCCCTGCTCGATCGCGGCGCGTATCTCGGCGAACGGCACCGGCGGCAGCGAATCCTGGAGGAGGGTGAGGTCGCGCGCCGCCTCGGGACCGACGAGGTCGGGCCGCGTCGCCAGCGCCTGGCCGAACTTGATCGCGGCCGGGCCGATCTCCTGGAACGCCTCGGCATAGGTCGGCACCCGGGGGATGCGGGCGCCGAACCGGGCGATGCGGGCGAGGCGGCGGACCGGCACCGGCGTGTTCGGGTCGCGCTCGATCCCGCGCAACGCCCCGTGCCGCGCCAGCACGCGACCCCATTTGAGGAGCCGCCAGACATGGACGACCGGCCGGGTCATGCCGCGGACTTTCTGGTCCACGGGGCTGGTGCCGCAATGCGAAAAACCCGCTTCAAATCAGACTTTCCAGCCGCTGTGGATGGCGACGAGGCCGCCGAGGATCGGCTCGGCCCTGATTTGGGCGAAGCCGGCCTTGCCGATCATCGCCCTGAACGTCTCGATCGGCGGGAAGCGGCGGATCGATTCGACGAGATAGCGATAGCTGTCCTCGTCGCGGGCGACCGCACGGCCGATCTTCGGCACCATTTTCATCGAATAGGCTTCGTAGAGGCTCGCGAAGCCGGGCCAGCTGGTGGTCGAGAATTCGAGGCAGAAGAAGCGGCCGCCGAGCTTCAGCACGCGATGCGCCTCGGCCAGCGCGCGGTCGATATGGGTGACGTTGCGGATGCCGAAGGCGATCGTATAGGCGTCGAAGCTGCTGTCGGCGAAGCTCAGGCTCTCGGCATTCTCCTCGGCCCAGCCGAGCCCGTGAATGCCGCGCTTCTTCGCCCGTTCGCGGCCGACCGCCAGCATCTCCGGATTGATGTCGGCGACGACGACCTTGGCGCCGCTCCCGGCGAGGCGGAAGGCGACGTCGCCGGTGCCGCCCGCCATGTCGAGGATCGATTCGCCGCGGCGCGGCCGCACCCGCCGCACGAACTGGCTCTTCCACAGCCGGTGCATGCCGCCCGACATGAGGTCGTTCATGAGATCGTAGCGGCCGGCGACGCCGGAGAAGACGCGGCCCACCAGCCGGGTCTTGTCCTCGGGCGAAACCTCCTCGAAGCCGAAAGAAACCTTGTCCATCGCGGCCGCCTCTAGACCAGTTCCCGAAAAAATGGGCACCGGTTTTTCGGTCGGCAAGTGGTCCGGATTTGAACCTGGAGCCTTTCTGATCCGGCAAGGTGGTGCCACCTTGCCGGGAAAGGCTCTAGCGGGAGCAGGGTTGCATGTGCAGTTGCCATATCGGGAGTTTTGCCTGTGCCTGAGCTGCCCGAGGTCGAAACCACCGTCCGCGGCCTGATTCCGGTGCTCGAGGGCCGGCGGCTCGTCCGGGTCGAGGCGAAGCGCGCCGACCTTCGCCGCGCCTTCCCGCCCGATCTCCGGCAGCGGCTGACCAGCGCCGCCGTCACCGGCCTCGGCCGCCGCGCGAAATACGGGCTGATCGATACCGACCGCGGCGACACCATGATCTTCCATCTCGGCATGTCGGGGCGGTGGCGGATCGACCCCGCCGAGCTCGGCCCGCACGACCATCTCCTGCTCGAGACCGATGAAGGGCGCGTGCTGGCGCTGAACGATCCCCGCCGCTTCGGCTCGGTCGACCTGGTCCGCACCGACGCGCTCGCCGCTCATCCTCCGTTCGCCGCCATGGGCCCCGAGCCGCTGGGCGAGACCTTCACCGCGGACATTTTGCTGGCGGCGCTCGACGGCCGCTCGGCGCCGATCAAGGCCCTGCTGCTCGACCAGAGGATCGTCGCCGGCCTCGGCAATATCTACGTCTGCGAGGCGCTGCATCTGGCGAAGATCGCGCCGGGCCGGGCCGCCGGCCGAATCTCGCGCGACCGGCTCGAGCGACTCGTCGCGGCGATCAAGCAGGTGCTGGCGGCGGCGATCGAGGCCGGCGGCTCGTCGTTGCGCGATTATGCCCGTCCGTCGGGGGAGCTCGGCTATTTCTCGAAACAGTGGCGCGTCTACGGGCGGGAAGGCGAGGTCTGCGCCTGCGGTGCGCCGATTCGCCGCCGCAACGACTCGGGACGATCGACCTTCTTCTGCCCGCGCTGCCAGCGATCCTGAGCATAGCGAACGGCAATGCGATTCTGGAGCGGGCAGTGATTCGTTCCCGTCACGGCCCGCTCGAGGTTGACCTGGGCGCGTGCCTTGCGTAGAGCGCGGCCCGAGCGGGTGCGGCGGCCGAGCTGCGCCCTTTTCATTTCGAAATAAGAGGCAGTTAGATGGCGAACACGCCGCAAGCTAAGAAACGAATCCGCCGCAACCAGCGCCGCACCGAGATCAACGGCGCCCGCGTCAGCCGTATCCGCACCTTCGTCAAGCAGGTCGAGGCGGCGATCGAGGCCGGCGACAAGGCGCAGGCGCTGGCCGCGATCAGCAAGGTCCAGCCGGAGCTCGCCCGCGGCGTCGCCAAGGGCGTGTTCCACAAGAATACCGCTTCGCGGAAATTCTCGCGGCTGACCCGCCGGATCGCCGCACTCGCTTAGAAACGCCCTCTAAGCCGTTACAAGGCTTCGGATTATGCCCGTCGGCGCGCTGCCGGCGGGCATTTTCGTTTCGGGAAAGAACGGATCGCGAAAGTCGAGGGAATCCGGCGATTCGCGCCACGGCCTTGCATAGAAAATGGCAGTTTTCCGCCATTTGGCGCGGATGTCCCGGAAATCCGTTGTCAATGGAATTATTTCAGAAATTTGTCACATTCGCCCCTTGATTGGGCCGCCGAACCGTTCCTAAAAGGGTCGCTCCGGTTGGGCGAATCTCCTGCCGGACGCACACAGCAAGAGCGATTTTCCGAATCGGCGCCGCCGGGGGGCGTTCCGTGTGCGGGAGGGCTTTGCCGATAACCCAGGGCCTCAGGGAAGGGCCCGAAAGAGGAGGGGGACCTTCGTGTCTTTCAAGCCGGCGACCAGCGACGTTTCGACCATCGATGCCATTGTCGATCCAGCGGAGGGAGCCGGAAGGCTGCCCGCGATCTGGGAGACGATCCGCGCCGGCTTGCGACGCGACTGCGGCGCCCGAACTTTCGACGGCTGGCTGCGCCCGATCGCGCTCGGCAATTTCGACTCGGACAGCCTCACCCTGCGCCTCGAGCTGCCGTCCCAGTTCATGGCCGATTGGGTGCAGACCCATTTCGCCGAACGGCTCGCTCTGGCCTGGCGCGCCGCCTGCCCGACGGTCCGCCACATCCAGATCGGCGTCGGCGCCGCCGCGCCGAAGACGGCGGCGGTCGTCGAGATTCCGGCGCCGCCGGCATCCGAGGAACCGGCCGAGGTGAAAACCGGTCTCTACGCGGTGGCGCTGGAGCCGCGTTACCGCTTCGAGAATTTCGTCGTCGGCAAGGCGAATGAGGTCGCCTACAGCGCCTCCCGCACGCTCGCGACCACCGAGAAGGTCGCGTTCAACCCGCTCTTCCTCCACGGCGGCACCGGCCGCGGCAAGACCCATTTGCTGCACGCCATGGGCCATGAATTCCACCGCGTGCATCCGCGCGCGAAGATCATCTACATGTCGGCGGAGCGCTTCACGGTCGAGTTCCTCGCCGCGCTCCGCGCCAATGAGACGATCCGCTTCAAGCAGCAATTGCGCTCGGCCGACCTGCTGATGATCGACGACGTCCAGTTCATCGCAGGCAAGGAATCGACCCAGGAAGAATTCTTCCACACGATGAACGAGATCATCTCGGCCGGCCGGCGCTTCGTGATCAGCTCCGACCGCGCGCCGCAGGATCTGGACGGGCTCGAGCCGCGCATCCTCTCCCGCCTGAGCTGGGGCCTCGTCGCCGACATCAATGCCCCCGACCTCGAGCTCCGCCTCAACATCATCATCAAGAAGCTCGAGACGCTGCCGGACGTGAAGGTGCCGGAAGACGTCGTCATGTTCCTCGCCAAGAGGATCAGCTCGAACGTGCGCGAGCTGGAAGGCGCGCTCAACCGTATCGCCGCTTATGCCTCGATGCAGAACCGGGTGATCGACCTCGACTTCGTCAGCGAGGTACTCGCCTCGACGTTGCGCGCCAACCAGCGCCGGATCTCGATCGACGAGATCCAGAGCCGCGTTTCCGAGCATTACCGCATCCGCAAGGCGGAGATGACCTCGGCCCGCCGCGCCCGCGAGGTCGCGCGGCCGCGCCAGGTGGCGATGTACCTGTCCAAGCAGCTGACGCCGCGCTCGCTTCCCGAGATCGGCCGGCGCTTCGGCGGCCGCGACCATACGACCGTCATCCACGCCGTGCGGCAGATCGAGAAATTGCGGGCGCAGGACGCCGAGCTCGACGCCGACATCCGCCTGCTGACCCGTCAGCTCGAAAGCTAGAGCCGGCGGCGGGACGGCGATGAACCCGCTGCTCCTGCCGGCGGCGATCGGCGCCTTCCTCGCCGGCATGCTGATCGCGATCCAGGCGCCGACCAACGCCTTGCTGGCGCGCGGCGCGGGCTCCCCCGTCAATGCCGCCCTGGTCTCGTTCGTCGTCGGCACGCTGGCGCTTGCCGCCGCGGCTCTGGTGCTCGGCATGCGCCCCGGCGCGGCGGCGATGCGGGCCTTGCCCTGGTATGCCTGGATCGGCGGCTTTTACGGCGCGATCTTCGTCGCCGTCGCCGCCTTCGCGGCGCCGCGCATGGGCGTCACCTATTTCCTGATGGTGGCGATCGCCGGGCAGCTGGTCATGGCGCTCCTGCTCGACCGGCTCGGCGCCTTCGGCGTGCCGCGGGTGGAGGTGAGCCCGGTCCGCCTGCTCGGCGTGGCCTTCGTCCTGGCCGGCGCGTTCCTCGTCCGGCGCTAGGATGCAGACCCTTAGCTGGTTTTCGCGCGCCGCCGCAGCAGGAGCCGGAGATCGTCCATCGCGAAGGCGCCGGTGACGAAGCAGGCGGCGAAATAGACCGCCGCCCCGCCGCCGACCAGAGCCGAGAGCGCCACGATCCGCACCCACAGGGAGCGGGTCAGATAGGGGTCGACCCAGGGATCCAGCCACAGCAGGACGCCGCCCATGATCAGGGCGGCGAGCGCCAGCCGCGGCGCCCGGCGGCGGAGCTGGCGGTCGACCTCGAAATGGCCGCGCCGGCGCAAAGTGGCGTAGAGCATGGCGACGTTGACCGTGGACGAAATCGCGGTGGCCAGCGGCGGCCCGACATGGCCCATGCCGATCAGGCCGAGGGTGGGGATCAGGATCAGATTGCCGGCCAGGTTGATGCCCATCGAATAGATGGCGAGCCGCACCGGCGTCCTGGTGTCGGCACGGGCGTAGAAGCCCGGGGTCAGCACCTTCACCAGCACATAGGAGGGAAGGCCGATCGAAAAGGCGCTGAGCGCCCAGGCGCAGCGGATCGTGTCGACCGCCTTGAAGGCGCCGTGCTGGAGGACGCCGCGGATGATCGGCTCGGCCGCGAAGATGAAGGCGGCGGTGGCGGGCAGGGTCAGGAACAAAGCCAGCTCCATCCCCCGGTTCTGGGTGTCCATCGCCTCGGCGTCGCGGCCGCTGCCGAGCAGCCGCGAGACGGTCGGCAGCAGCACGGTGCCGAGGCCGATGCCGATCATGCCAAGCGGCAGCTGGTTCAGCCGGTCGGCATAATAGATGTAGGAGATCGAGCCCTGCTGGAGCAGCCCGCCGGCGAGCGCGGTCGAGATCGCGAGGTTGATCTGCACCGCCCCGGCGCCGGTCGCGGCGGGGAGGATCAGCTTCAGCAGCTGCCTTATGTCCTCGTCGAAGCGGGGCCGCTTCAGCTCCAGGCTGACGCCGGCCTGGCGGCAGGCGAGCACCAGCCAGCCGAGCTGCAGGACGCCGCCGATCGTGACCGAGATCGCCTGCACCCGCGCCGTCGCATAGGGGTCCGGCCCGTGGAAGAACCACAAGGCCGCGACCATGGCGATGTTGAGCAGGATCGGCGCAGCCGCATTGACCCAGAATCTGTCGAGCGAGTTGAGGATGCCGCCGAGCAGGGAGGCGAGCGAGATCAGCATCAGATAGGGGATGGTGATTCGCGACAGCAGGACGGCGAAGGCGAATTGGGCGTGGCTCGGATGCTGGTGCTGGAAGCCGCCGGAAAGCGCCCAGGTGATCGGCCAGGCGGCAAGGATCATGACGAGGGTGAACACCGCCAGCACCGGCAGCAGCACCGCCAGCGCCCGTTCGGCGAAGCGCAGCCCGGCGGTAAGCTCGCCGGCCTCGCCGACCTTGCGGTTGAACATCGGGATGAACGCCGCCGAAAAGGCGCCCTCGGCGAAGAAGGCGCGGAACATGTTGGGCAGGCGGAAGGCGACGAAGAAGGCGTCCGACGCGAAGTTCGCGCCGACATAGGTCGCCTGCAGCGTGTCGCGGACGAGCGCGAGGATGCGGCTCACCAGCGTCATGCCGCCGACCGAACCGAGCGAGCGGACGAGAGTCATTGCGCCTTGTCCGCGAGGCGGGCCGGAGCCGTCAAGCGCATCGGGCTGCCGGGCTGCTCCGGCTCAGGCGAGGCCGGTCGTGTCGCCGGCGGCCTCGCCGTCCTGGCCGATCTCGCCCTGCGACGCGCGCTGGAGGAACAGGCCGTGAAAGTCGATCGGCTCGAGCAGCAAAGGCGGGAAGCCGCCTTCCTGCACCGTCTGGGAGACGATCTGGCGGGCGAAGGGGAAGAGGATGCGCGGCGTCTCGGCGAGCAGGAAGGCCTGGATCTGGTCCTCCGGCACGTTCCGCATCGCAACGAGGCCGGCATAGAGCAGGTCGACGGCGAAGGCGGTCTGGCCGTCGGCGGTGGCGCGCACCTCGACGCGGAGCGCCACTTCGTGGACGTCCTCGGCGAGCTGGGCGACGCCGATGTTGAAATCGACCTCGATCTTCGGCTGCGTCTGCCACTGGAAGACGGCGGGCGCGTTCGGATTCTCGAAGGACAGGTCCTTCACATATTGGGAGATGATGCCGGCCTGCGGCTGGTTGTCCGCGCCGTTCGTCTGCTGCTCGCCGCCGACGCCTTCTTCTTCGGCCATTGTCCTACCTTCGGAATATGGGATGGGCCGCACGCGCGGCCGGATGGGCCGGGCGGGTAGCAGGACCCGCCGGACCGTGCAACCGCGGCGGGGACGGAACCATGACCCATTTGAATCCTTTCCTCCCTGAGCTTATGTTAACCGCATTCGCGTATCGGAGATTGTGGTGACCGTAGAGATTGTCCTGCTCGCCCTCGTGGCCCTGTTCGTCGGCCTGAGGCTCTATTCCGTGCTGGGCCGCCGCACCGGCCATGAGCAGCAGCCGATCCTGCGCCCGGCGGAATCGCCCGCCGCGGCGGAGCCCGCGGCGCCCGCGCCCGAGCAGGCGCCCGAGCGGCCTGAAGCCTCCGGCCTCGTCTATGAGGAGCCGGCCGCGCCGGGCCTGCGGGCGATCGTCGCCGCCGATCCCGCTTTCGACGTCGGCCGTTTCCTCGAAGGCGCCCAATCCGCCTATCGGATGATCCTCGAAGCCTTTTGGAAGGGCGATCGGGAGGAATTGCGCCACCTCGTCGGCGGCCATGTCCTCGCGGCCTTCGAGCAGGCGATCGGCGAGCGCGAGGCGGAGGGCCATCGCCTCGACAATCGCCTCGTCCTGATCGAGCGGACGGTCATCGAGGATGCGCGCCTCTCCGCCCGCACCGCCGAGATCGAGGTCCGCTTCGACGCCGACATCGCCGCCGTCACCCGCGACAAGGACGGCAACGTCATCGCCGGCACGATGAGCGACGCCATCCCGACCCACGACGTCTGGACCTTCCGCCGCGACCTTCGCACCGCCGATCCCAACTGGCTGCTGGTCGAGACCGACGAAGCCGACTGAGCCGCGCCATAAAATATCTCCCGGTGACGCCGCCGGAGGGCTATCGCTTTCGGGTGGCAGGCAAAGAATCATCCGGGAGCATCGCGGGACGTAAACCGGCGGGTCTCGGCCGCTTCGGTCTCTTCTCGCTGCTCGTCCTCCTCGCCGGCTGCGTCCAGCAGGCGCCGCATCCGGCGCCGACGCCACCACCGCAGGCGCTGCCGCCTCCGGTTCCAGCGCCTCCACCGCCCCAGTCTCTGCCTCAGCCGCCGCCGCCGGCCAATGCCGTCAGCCTCGGCGTCGCGCCGGGGCCGGCGCTGCCGCCGCTCGACCCCGCCGCCGCCGAGCGCGCCTGGAGCGCCTTTCGCACCAGCTGTCCGGCGCTGGTCCGGCGGCAGGATTCGAGCGGCCTCACCCGGCCCGAGGACTGGCGCCCGCTCTGCGACGCGGAGCGGCCGGCCGATCCAGCCTCCTGGTTCGCCGGCAATTTCGAGCTCGTCCGGGTCGGCGACGGCGCCGCCTTCGTCACCGGCTATTACGAGCCTCAGATCGCCGCCTCGCGCATTCCGCTGCCGGGCTATGACGTGCCGATCTACGGCCGCCCCGCCGACCTGGTCGAGCAGGATGCGGCGACGGCCGCGGCGACGGCGACGCCGCGGCGCGGCCGGCTCGAGAACGGCGTGATCGTTCCCTATTACGAGCGGGCCGAGATCGAGGATGGCGCGCTCGCCGGCCGCGGCCTGGAAATCGCCTGGGCGCGGGACCCGGTCGAGCTGTTTTTCCTCGAAATCCAGGGCTCGGGGCGCCTCCTGCTTCCCGACGGGACGATCATGCGGATCGGCTATGCCGGTCAGAACGGCCGCGACTATGTCGGCATCGGCCGGCTGATGCGGGATCGCGGCCTGCTCCAGCCGGGCGAGGCCAACATGCAGGGGATCGTCGCCTGGCTGCACGCCCATCCGGACGAAGGGCGGGCGCTGATGCGCGAGAATAAGAGCTACGTCTTCTTCCGGGAAGCGACCGGCGCCGGGCCGCTCGGCGCTTTGGGGGTGCCGGTGACGCCGCGCGGGACCGTCGCCGCCGATCCGAAATTCGTGCCTTTGGGCGCTCCCGTCCTGCTTCAGCTCGACCGGCCCGAAGCGAGCGGGTTGTGGGTCGCGCAGGATACCGGCGGCGCGATCAAGAGCGCCAATCGTTTCGACACCTTCTGGGGCGCGGGCGAGGAGGCGGCGCGGATCGCCGGCGGCATGTCGGGCCGCGGCCGGGCTTATATCCTCGTGCCGAAGGGCACATTGTCGCGGCAAAACGAGGCGAAGCCGGGTGCGCCGGCTCAATTCTGAGGAGGAGAGGCTCTGGGCGCGCGTGGTCGAAAGCGTCCGCCCGCTCGCGCCCAGGATCGCCGCCCCGCCCGCCGAACCGCCCGCCGCTCCGGTCGCGCCGCCGACGGCAAGGCCGCTTGCGCGGCGGCCGCAGGCGCCGCCGCCGCCGCCGCCGCTCGGCGCCACGCTCGACGGGAGCTGGGACCGGCGCCTGTCCCGCGGCCTGGTCCAGCCGGACGCGACGGTCGACCTGCACGGCCACAATCTCGCCACCGCCTATGATCTGCTCGACCGCCGGCTCGAGCAGGCGATCGGCACGGGCGCGCGCCTGCTGCTGCTCGTCACCGGCAAGCCGCCCGGCCCGGAGCGGCCGGTGAAAAGGGGCGCGATCCGCGCCGCGGTGGGCGACTGGCTCGCCGCCTCCCGCCATGCCGGCCGCATCGCCGCGGTGCGCAACGCGCATCCGCGCCACGGCGGCCTCGGCGCGCTCTACATCGTCCTGCGCCGCCCGCGCTGAGCCCGGGGTCCGGACCCTGAACACCAAATCGTAACCCGCTCGCCCTATTGCTGCTGCCGGGACCACGTGCCGGCAGGGGGCCGGCGCGGGAAAGTGGGGGAAGACGGCGATATGCGCGCGACCGTCGGCAGGATCAGCAACCGCTTGCTGTCGGTGTGCGCCGGCGCGGCCGCCTTCGCTTTGACCCTGCTCGGCTTCCTCCTGCTCGGCGAGATCGACCAGCAGATCGCCGCCTCGCTCTTCATCGGCCTCTTCGCCCTCGCCGTCGTGCGACTCGCCGCCGAGCGCCCGAATAGCGGCCAGGCGCAGGCGATGGCGGCGCTCAGCGAGCGCCTGCTCGCAGTCGGCCGCGGCGACCTCGTCTCGCCCGCGCCGGAGATGCTGAGGCGCGAGGTGCCCGCCCTCGCGGCCGCGATCGACGCTCTGTTCGAGCAGGTCCGCTCGACCCTCGACGACGCGCACGCCCTCGCCATGTACGATCCGGTGACGGCGCTCCCCAACCGCATCCATTTCCGCCGCGAGGCGGAGCGCATCCTCAAGGCCCGCCAGCCGGAAGAGGGCGCGGCCCTTTTGTTCATCGACCTCGACGGCTTCAAGGAGGTCAACGACTGCTTCGGCCATGCCTATGGCGACCAGGTGCTGATCATGGTCGCCAACCGCCTGCGCGTCGTGGTCAAGGCCGAGACCGAGTCGGAGAGCCTGTCGCCGCCGATCCTCGCCCGGCTGGCCGGCGACGAGTTCACCATGCTGTTTCCGGGCGTCGGCACGAAGGAAGAGGCGCAGCGCGTCGCCGAACGGGCGCTCGCCGCTCTGGCCGAGCCGTTGCGCCATGCGGATCAGGTGACGTGCCTCAGCGGCTCGATCGGCATCGCGCTCAGCCCCGGCCACGGCATCGAGCTGACCGAGCTGATGCGGGCGGCGGATCTCGCCATGTATCAGGCCAAGGTCCGCGGCCGCTCCCGCGCCTGCCTCTTCGGCGATTCGTCTTTGGCCCTGCGCACGCCGCGCCTCGTCCAGGCTTCCTAAGCCAGCGCGCTCCGCAGGATCCGCGCATAGATGCGCTGGAGGGCGCGAATGTCCTCGACCGCGGCCGCCTCGTCGAGCTTGTGCATCGTCGCATTGGGCAGGCCGAAATCGACCACCGGGCATAATGCGATCAGGAAACGCCCGTCCGACGTGCCGCCCGCGGTCGAGAGCTCCGGCCCGATCCCGGTCTCTTCCCGGATCGCCTCGGTGACCAGCGCATAGAGCCGGCCGGGCGGCGTCAGGAACGCCTCGCCCGAGATCTTCGCCTCGACCGTCGCGCCGGGCGCCTCCCGCGCGGCGATCTCGCGGACGAGGGCGACGAGATCCTCGCCGCGATGGCGGTCGTTGAAGCGGATGTTGAGCTGCGCGGTCGCGGCGCCGGGGATGATGTTGGTCGCGCTGGTCGGAGTCGCGAGGGCCGTGATCTCGAGGTTCGACGGCTGGAAGGTCTCGGTGCCGTCGTCGAGGTGGAGCGAGTCGAGCGCGGTCAGCAGTCGCGCCAGCTTCGGCACCGGATTGTCGGCCCGATGAGGATAGGCGACATGGCCCTGCAGGCCGGGGACGCTGATCCACATGTTGACCGTGCCGCGCCGCCCGATCTTGACCACGTCGCCGAGCCGCGCCTCCGAGGTCGGCTCGCCGATCAGGATCATGTCGGGCCGGATGCCGCGCTCCGCCATCCAGGCCATGATCGCCTTGGTGCCGAAGGTCGCCGGCCCTTCCTCGTCGCCGGTGATCAGCAGGCTGATCCGCCCCTCATGGCCGCCGAGCCCGGCGCAGGCGGCGACGAAGGCGGCGATGCCGCCCTTCATGTCGACTGCGCCGCGGCCGTGGAGGAGCCCGCCCCTTATCTCCGGGCGGAAAGGGTCGGAGGTCCAACCTTCGCCCGGCGGCACCACGTCGAGATGGCCGGCAAAGCCGAAATGCGGCCCGTCGCCGCCGCGCGTGGCGAACAGATTCTCGACCGGCCCGTCGGGCGGTCCGCCGGCGGTGAAGCGGTGGACCTCGAAGCCGAGCGGCGCCAGCGCCTCCTCCAGCACGTCGAACGCGCCGGCGGAATGCGGCGTGACGCTGGGGCAGGCGATCAGCCGCGCGGCGAGATCGACGGGATCGATTGCGTCTGTCATCGCGCTTCGCCTAGCAACAGCCGGTGAGCTTGCACAGGGAGAGGGGCAGATGCCGAAGATCGACATCGAGGCGATCGAGCAGACCAACCGCACCGGCTATCCGGCGCCTTATGCCGAAGCGCTGGCGAAGCGGCATTACCGGCGGCTGGCGCCGGCGGCGGGGCTGCAGGAGCTCGGCGTCAGCCATGTCACGCTCGAACCGGGAGGGATTTCCAGCCAGCGCCACTGGCATGAAGGCGAGGACGAGCTGGTCGTCATGATCGAAGGGGAGGCGGCGCTGGTCGAGAACGAAGGCGACACCGTCCTGCGCCCCGGCGACGTCGCCGCCTTTCCCAGGGGCGTTGCGAACGGCCACCACCTCGTCAACCGAAGCGACCGCCCCTGCATCTTCCTCGCCATCGGCCGCCCGGCCGACAGCGACTGCCATTATCCCGACATCGACCTGCATCTGGACGCCGCCGGCGGCCGCTACACGCACCGGGACGGCAGCCCTTATTGAGCGGCCTCATCCTGCCCGATCGACCTGGACGATCGGGCAGCGTCTTCAGGCCGGCTCGGCAGGCCGGTTCACGCCCGAGGGGGAGCAATGATGGGGATGTTCGAATATGTGATCGTGCTGAGCTCGATCGTGATCGGCCTGGCGCTGACCCATTTGATGCAGGGGGTGGCCAGCCTGGTCCAACACCCCGGACGAACCCGCATCTGGTGGGTGCACCTGCTCTGGGTGGCGCATCTATTCCTCACCACCGTGTTCTGGTGGTGGTGGGAATTCCGGCTTCACACGATCCAGGCCTGGACGTTTCAGCTCTATTTCTTCGTCATCTTCTACGCGTTCTTCATCTACCTGATCTGCGCCGTCGCCTTTCCGAGGGATCTCGATGGATATGAAGGCTATCGGGACTATCTGCTGGACCGCCGCGGGTGGTTCTTCGGGCTGCTGATCGCATGGCTGCTGATCGACTTTTTCGACACCTGGGCCAAGGGCTCGAAATATTTCGCCTCTCTCGGCCTGGAATATCCGATCGCCCAGACGGCGCTCGTCATCCTCTGCTTCATCGGGACGCGCACGCGCCGCGAGGCCATTCACGGGGCGATCGTCATCCTGGTGCTCGGCTATCAGATTTTGAGGATAGCGCGGTTCTACGACACGGTGAGCTGAGGCGGGCATCGGCGAGGGACGCAGCTTGCTCGATCATTTTCCAATCGGGTGGAAGCAGCGACTCGGAAAATGCGGAAACCAACGGAAATCTAGGCGGCCGGCGTCTCGTATTGCTCGATCACCCACGGCTCCACCTGCGCCGCCTCGATCCATTCGCGCAGCCAGGGATGGCTGAGCATCGCCTCCATATAGGCGGCGGCGAAGCGGGGGACGGGGATCGAATAGGTGACGAAACGGGTGACGACCGGCGCGAACATGATGTCGACCGCGCCGAACGTCCCGAACAGATAGGGGCCGCCGCCGCCATGCCGGGCCCGCGCCTGCGCCCAGAGCTCGAGGATGCGGACGATCTCGGCGCGGGCGTCGTCGGACATCGCGCGCGGCGGGAATTGGCGGCGGACGTTCATGCCGTATTCGCGGCGCAAGGTGGCGTAGCTCGAATGCATCTCGGCCGCCATCGAGCGCGCCATGCCGCGGGCGACGTCGTCCTCCGGCCAGTAGCGGGTGCGGTCGGTCTTGTCGGCCAGCCATTCGACGATGGCGAGCGAATCCCAGATGACGGTCTTGTCGTCCCACAGGATCGGCACCTTGCCGCCGGACGGCGCGAACTCGTCGCCGGCCTGGCGCTTGTCCCAATCCGCGTCGAACATCGGCACGGTGATTTCCTCGAATGGCAGGCCCGATTGCTTCACCGCCAGCCAGCCGCGCAGCGACCAGGACGAATAGGCCTTGTTGCCGATGATCAGCTTCAGCATCCCGCCGTCCCGCTCCTCAAGGCGCATCCCCCCAATGGTGGAGGAGGTTGCGCTGGACCAGCTGGAGCCGCGCATAATGGGCCGGGTCCATGTTGAGGCCCTCGAGCGCCGCGACCTCGTTGAGCTCGTAGAGCAGGTCGCGCCGGAACTGGTCGGCGATTCGGCTCTGGATGAAGGTGATCCCGGCCAGCCGCTCGCCCCGCGTCACCGGCTCGACCTCGTGCAGCATCGACGAGGGATAGAGGATCGCGGCGCCGGCCGGGAGCCGGAAGCGCTCCTCGCGGCTGCCGACCTGGATACGGAGCGCACCGCCTTCATAGCTGTCGGGATCGGAGAGGAAGATCGTGCAGCTGAGGTCGCAGCGTATCGGCTTGTCGCCGATCGGCAGATAGGCGGCGTCGGCATGATCGCCATAAGCCATGCCCGGCACGTAGCGGCTGAGCATCGGCGGGGCGAGGATCACCGGCAGGGCGAAGTTGACGAAATCCTCATTGGCGTAGAGCGCCCGCGCCAGGCCGTCCGCGGCGTCCTTGTCGTAGAGCTGGAGGTTGTTCTTGACCGACGAATGCGGGTTGCTGCCACGCCCGTCCTGGAATTGCGACCGGGCGGCGAGCTGGCGCAACGCCTCGACCTGCGGCGGGGTGAGGAGGTCGGGAAGCTCCTTGAACATGGCGCGACGATTAGGGCCTCTCCCCGGTTCCGGCAACGGGCGTGATCGTTCGCAGCAGCCGGACATTCGGCGCGGATCCACTGGTCCTGTCGTCCCGGGCTGCTATTGGGGCTCATGCTCAGCCGGCGTTCCACCATTGCGGGGATGGGCGCGCTCCTCGCTTTCGCCCTGCCGCGCGCCGCCGCCGCGGCGGACGGCCCTCGAAAGCCCCCGCGCCTCCGACCCGGCGACACCGTCGGCTTGATCGCGCCGGCGATGTTCAGCGACGACTTCGCCGAAGTCGAGCAGGTGAAAAGCACGATCGCCGGCATGGGCCTAGTGCCCAAGGTCGGCCGCTATGTGACGGCCCGCTACGGCTATCTCGCCGGCACCGACCGGCAGCGGGCGGAGGACATCAACGCCATGTATGCCGACGAGGCGGTCCGCGCCGTCTTCGCGGTGCACGGCGGCTGGGGGTCGGCGCGCCTCTTCCCGTTTCTCGACTGGGACGTGATCCGCCGCAATCCCAAGCTGCTGATCGGCTCCAGCGACATCACCGCGCTCCACCTCGCCTTTGCGGCGCGGGCGGGCTTCCCCACGATCCACGCCCCGAATGCGGCGAATGGCTGGCAGGAGATTAGCTGGAACAGCTTCTGGCGCCTCGCCTTCGCGGCCGACACGCCGCTTTTCCGCAATCCGGATGCCAACGCCCTCGACCCGCTCGCGCAGGAGCGCTGGCGGACGACGACGATCCGGCCCGGTAAGGCCGCCGGCACTTTGGTCGGCGGCAATCTCTCGGTCCTCGCCTCGCTCGTCGGCACGCCATGGCTGCCCGACTTCGAGCACAGGATCCTGTTCCTGGAAGATACCGGCGAGGCGGAATATCGGATCGACCGGATGCTGACCCAGCTGGCGCTCGCCGGCATCCTCGGCAAAGCCGCCGGGATCGTCTTCGGCCAGTGCACGCGCTGCACGGCCGGAACCCCCAATTACAGCGGATTCACCGTGCCGCAGCTGCTCCAGCAGCATCTGGCGCCGCTCGGGGTGCCGGCCTTTCACGGCGCCAATATCGGCCATGTCGCCAATCAGCTCGCCATGCCCGTCGGCGTGCGAGCGGAGATGGATGCCGCAGCCGGAACCATCCGGATCCTGGAACCGGCGGTGGCTTAGCGGGAGGCGGGGAGGACCGTCAGGCGCCAATCACGGACGCAGCACGAAGTGCCTCGCAACCCCTAAAGCAGTCGCTCAGCTGCTGCGGCGCGTACCATCATGCCGCAGCTTCGAACAACAGAAGGGCAAATGTCCAATCAGCCCGCGATGTCGCGCGTCCGCCGAGGGAATAGTTCCTGCACGTCGCTTGCGGAGAGCGGTCCGCTGAACAGGCTGCCCTGGCCCTGTTCGCAGCCGCCGCCGATCAAAGAGCTTTCCTGATGGCTGGCGTCGATGCCTTCGGCTGCAATCGTAAGGCCAAGGCCATGGCCCAGGCCCACCAAAGCGCTGACAATGCCCGCGCTCTCGCGCTCGGACGCCATCGCATGGATGAAGCTGCTGTCGATCTTGATCTTGTCGATCTTGAAATTGCGCAGGTGATAAAGGCTCGAATAGCCGGTCCCGAAATTGTCGAGCGCGATGCGAACGCCCGCCGCACGCAGCGCGCCAAGCGCGACCTGAGCGTTCTCCATGTCCGCGACCAGCGCGCTCTCGGTGATCTCGAGCTCCAGGCGATCGGGCGCGAGCCCGCTCTCGGCCAGAATGCGGATCACTCGTGCCGGCAAGAGCGTGTCCTTGAGCTGACTGGGGTAGATGTCAGCCGAGAGCATGACATGGTCCGGCCAACCGCGCGCCGCTTCGCAGGCCCGGCGCAGGAGGCGCTCGGCCAATATATGGATGAGGCCGATGTCCTCGGCGATGGCCACGAAGCGCTCCAGTGCGACCTCGCCGTGCCTGGGATCGATCCAGCGCGGCGCCACCTCGAAGCCAATGACCGCCTGGGTCTTCAGATTAACGGTCGGAAGATACATCGCTTCGATGCGGTCCTCGTCGATCGCCTCCCGCAGCGCCCGCTCCATGGCGTCGCGCTCACGGACCCGAGCGTCCATCTCGGGCTCGAAGAAACGAAGCGCCGAGCGGCGCTCGGCCTTGGCGCGGTAGAGCGCGACGTCGGCCTTGCGCAGCGCCTCGTCGATCGAAACGGCGCCGCCGGGCAAAAGGACGATTCCGACACCGACGCCGACGCGGTGGCGCGCGCCGCCTGCAGTGATGACGGGATCGAGCGCCTCAATGACGCGCAGGGCGATGTTGGTAGCGGCCTCGGGGCCGGCAAGGTGGGTTGCGAGGATCGCGAATTCGTCGCCGCCGAAGCGTGCGAGCATCTCGCCATCGCGCATCGCGGCTGCCAGCCGCTGGGCGGCGACGATCAGCACTTGGTCGCCAATGCCATGACCATGGACGTCGTTGATCTGCTTGAAATCGTTCAGATCGAGCAGGAACACCCCGTGCGAAGCCCCCGCACGCGGCGGTGCTGCGATCGCGGCGCGCAGCGCATCTTCATATTGACGACGGTTGGGCAGTCCGGTGAGGCCGTCCTGATAAGCAAGCTCGCGTGCATGGCGCTCGGCGGCGATGCGCCGCGCCATTTCGCGCCTTTGCCGCACATAGTGATACGCGCCGAAGGTCAGCAGGACCAGACCGAGCACCACACCAATGAGAAGCGCCTCGTCAAGCTCGATCTCGGCCTGGTGCAAGCCGATCTGCCCTTCCGTCTCGAACAGATCGAAGGCGAAAGCGCAATAGACCGCGACCAGCGTGCCGAGCAGCAGCAGCGACCAGTTCCGAATGGCGAACCTGTGGATGATCAGAAATCTCCAGATGCGTGCGCTATCCATGTGCTCCCTCGCGGCCACGACACTTAAGCACCCAAATGATTGAGAACTCATCTGTCGCCGTCCCGGCCCTCGCGCGCCCCGCCCAAAGACGCACCTGCCAATGCCCGCCATGGGTCTTGGGCAGGCAGATAGCAGGATGCCGCCGGAGGTCCGTTTCCTGCGCTAGCCCCTTAGAAGCGGACCGGCAGCTGCGGACACGAAGCTGACGCCAGTCGAACATCTGCAAACCGAGCGCAGGCGCTACCGCGGCCGGGCAGGGCTTTCGAGGCAGCGGGCGATTGCGGGAATGTCGCGGGCCGCCTCTTCGAGCCAGCGCAGCCCATCGGCGATCGCCTCCGCATGGTCGCGCCGCACTTCCGCGAGCAGCTCCTCCCGCTGGCGCGCCCCATATTCATGTTCCGTCGCCTTGGAATAGCGGCCCATCAGCGGATGGCGGGCCAGGCCGTCGGCCTCTTCCGCACCGAGGCGCGCGCCGAAGAAGGCGGCGAGGGCCTGGAGACTCTCCGCCGGCGCGGCGAGGAAGGAATCGAAATCCATCCAGAAGGCGGCGCCCTGCGGCAGCGCCTCCTCGGCCCGCGCGAGGCTGGTCGTCTCCGCCGCCCAGGCCATTGCCGTGCGCGCGCCTTCGCTCATCTCCCACAGATTCCAGCGATGCTCGCCGCTGCGGCGGTGGAGGCGCTTGAGCCGGGCCGGGGCGGTCGCGCGGAGGTTGCGGCGGCTGTTCTCGCCGGCGAGGATCGTCTCGATGTAGCGCTGCGGCGAGACGTGGAGGAGGAGCGCCTTCGATCCCGCCGGCACCAGTTCGGCGGCGCTTTCGCTGGTGAAGCTGGTCGCCTTCGCCATCGCCCTCTGCTCCGCGCGGAAGGTGCGGGAAAGCAAGGCGGTCATGACGTCGAGCCGGGCGGGGAGGGAGGCGGGGTCCCACAGGGCCTCGGGCTGCCCGCGCTCCGCCAGCATCTCGTCCATCGTGCGGATGATCAAAGGCTCGCGCAGCGCGAGCACGTCCGGCAGCTCGCCGAGCAGGCGCGAGATCAGGGTCGAGCCGACATGGCCGATATGGAAGATGTACTGAACGTCGCGCCGCGCCTCGGCCGGCACCGATTGGGCCAGGACGGACCAGTCGACCACCTGCCGCTCGCCGTCCGGCCGGAGCGAGCGCTCGTCTAGGAAAGCCGCGTCGCGATATTCCTCCTCGCTCTTGCGGACGAGCAGGACGCGGTCGTTGATCGGATCGAGGAGATGGGGGAACCAGGCCGGGGAGGGGGCAGGGCCGGTCATTGGTTTGGGTCCCGCGGGGAAAGGCGGCGGCGGCCAATCGCAACCGTCCCTCGTGACATAGGGCCTATCGAGATACGATGAGCCTGGGTGACACGTGGCGGACGCATATCTTCCTTCTCCCCTTGTGGGAGAAGGTGGCCTGCAAGGCCGGATGAGGGGTGCGCGGCGGAGCCGCGCGCCGGGCGTC
>JAXDOV010000030.1:0-4633 GCA_034668705.1 Sphingomonadales bacterium | reverse complement strand
CGGCCGCCACCGATTCCTTTCTGAATGCTGTCACGCGAATTCAGCAACGGCTCATCGGCCATGCTGCACATGTCGTCCCATCGGCAGCGGCCTCTCGCCGCACCGGCACAGAGGAGCGTGTGATGCGTAGGGCATTGATCGGGATATTGATGGCGGCGACGGTGGCGACCCCGCTCGCGGCCCAGGAGAATGAGGGCGGCTGGCGAGGCAGAGGACGCGATGCCGGCCAGCAGCGTGAGCAGAGGATCGAACAGCGCGTCGAGACACGCCAGCAGCGCCAGGAGGCGCAGCCGCAGCAGGTCGAACGGCAGCAGGTCCAGCGGGAGCAGCGGGTCGAGCGGCAGCAGGTCCAGCAGACGCAGCAGGCCGAGCAGGCGCAGCGCTTCCAGGGGCGCGGCGGCTGGAACCGGGGCGCGGACCAGCAACAGGCGCCGGCACAGGTGCAGGTGCAGCAGCAGGAGCAGGTCCGCGCCCAGCGGAACTGGCAAAGCGGCGGCGACCGGCAGCGCCAGGGCGACGCCAATCGCTTCGCCGCCGAGCGCGAGGCCTCGCGGCGCAGCGCCGAGCAGACGACCGGCGGCTATTTCGCCCGCCAGGCCGCCGAGAACGAGCGCCGCTACGAGCAGCAGACGCTTCGCCGCGAGCAGAATAACCGCGGCCGCGACAACAATCGCGACGGCCGACGCTGGGGCAATGACCGCGGCAACTGGCAGGGCGACCGCAACGGCCGCGGCGGCTGGAACCAGGGCTGGCGCAACGACAATCGCTACGACTGGCAGCGCTATCGCAACCAGAACCGGCGGGTCTTCAACCTGGGCCGCTATTTCGCGCCCTATGGCGGTTACGGCTACAACCGGCTGAACATCGGCATCGCGCTGGGCGAGCCGTTCTTCGCCCGCAATTACTGGATCGACCCGCTCTATTACCACCTGCCGCCGGCCCCTCCGGGGACCGCATGGGTGCGCTATTATGACGATGTCGTGCTGGTCGATCTCTACACTGGCGAAGTGCTCGACGTGATCAACGACTTCTTCTGGTAAGGCTGTCCCTCCCGAAGGGCGGCGGCGGACCCGCTTTCCAGGGAAGCAAATCGAAGGCCCGGAGCGCCCCAGCGCTTCGGGCTTTTCGCTTGTCAACGAATCGCGGCGGCAGCATGAAACGGCTCAGCTCAACCGGGGGTCCTTCCGCGATGCTCGCCAGACTGCTCCTGCTCCTCGCCGCCTTCTTCGCCGCGCCGGTCGCGGCTGAAACCGTGGTCGTCCATGCCGGCCATCTGATCGCCGATGCCGCTCTGCCCGAAGCGGGGCCGTCGACCATCATTATCGTCGACGGCCGCATCGCCAGCGTGACGCCCGGCCTGACGCCGCCGCCGCCCGGCGCCCGCCTCGTCGACCTGTCGACGAAGACGGTGCTTCCCGGCCTGATCGACGCCCATGTCCATCTCACCGGCGTGCCGGGCGAGGCTTTTTGGAACGAGGCGGTCGAGTCGGAGGAATGGAGCACCCTGGTCGGCGCCCATAATGCGCTGACCACCCTGCGCGCCGGCTTCACCACCGTCCGCGACCTCGGCTCCGGCCGGCTCAACGGCTTCGCGCTCCGCCGCGCCATCGACGAAGGGCTGGTCCCCGGCCCGCGCATGCTCGCCGCCGGCCAGGCACTGTCGACGATCGGCGGCCATGGCGACGTCTCCGGTTTCCGCCCCGAGGTGATGGAGGCGCTCGACGGCCACAATACCTGCACCGGCGTCGACCAATGCGCCGCCCGCGTCCGCGAGGCCGCAAAGCTCGGCGCCGACGTCATCAAGTTCCACGCCACCGGCGGCGTCCTCAGCCAAGGCGACAAGAGCCTGGGCCAGGCCTTTACCGACGAGGAGATGCGCTCGATCGTCTCGACCGCCCATGCCCTCGGCCTCAAGGCCGCCGCCCACGCCCATGCCGATGCGGGCATCGCCGCGGCGGTGCGCGCCGGGGTCGATTCGATCGAGCACGGCACCTTCGCCAGCCCCGCCACCATCCAGCTGATGCGGCAGCGCGGCACCGTGCTGGTGCCGACGCTGATGGCGTTCACCGGCATCCGCGAGCGGCTCGGCAAGGGCATCTACACGCCGCGGGTCGAGGAGAAGGTGCGGATGACGCTGAACGAGGTCGGCAAGGCGGCGCGGCTGGCGCGGGCGGCGGGCGTGCCGATCGTCTTCGGCACCGATGCCGGCGTCTACGAGCATGGCCGCAATGCCGGCGAGTTCGCGCAACTGGTCGAGCTGGTCGGCATGAGCCCGGCCGAGGCGCTGGCCTCGGCGACGACCGGGGCGGCGAAGCTGCTCGGCCTCGACAACCGGATCGGCCGCATCGCCCCGGGCTATTCGGCGGACCTGATCGCGGTCAGGGGCGATCCGCTGCGCGACATACGCCTGCTCGAGCATGTCGATTATGTCATGGTGCGGGGAAAGGAGGCGCCGTGAGCACGCAGATCGGCAGTCCCGCCGCTCTCTACCGGATGCAGATCGGCGCCTATGTGAAGGACCGGCTGCTGCGCACGCCGAACACGATGAAGATCCCCGCTCAAGGGCTCGACCTCTTCGTCGTCCGCGACTTTCTGAACCGGAAGGAGTGCGACCAGCTGATCGCCCTGATCGACAAGGACCGGCAGCCGTCCGGCCTTCTCGCCGACAGCCCGGACCCGGAATTCCGCACCAGCGAGAGCTGCAATCTGCGCCTCAGCGATCCGATCAACATCGCCGTCGAGCGCAAGATCAACGGCCTTACCGGCATCCAGCCGGAGCATGGCGAGACCATCCAGGGCCAGCGTTACGCCGTCGGCCAGCAGTTCAAGGAGCATCACGACTTCTTCTATGCGAGCGAGCCTTATTGGCCGGAGCAGGAGCGCCAGGGCGGGCAGCGCACCTGGACGGCGATGATCTTCCTCAACGAGCCGGAAGGGGGCGGCCAGACCGCTTTCCCCAAGGCCAATGTGCGGGTGACGCCGCGCAGCGGCAACCTGCTCGCCTGGAACAATCTCGACGAATATGGCGAGCCCAACATGTACTCGCTGCATACCGGCCTGCCGGTCGAAGGCGGCGTCAAATACGTGATCACCAAATGGTATCGCGAGCGGCCCTGGGCCTGGTACGGCGCGACCGGCGTGCGGCCGGCGGCGCCTTACTGACGATGCCACCGCTCGAGCCTCAGCAGAGGGACCTATGAACAAGTCCGTCCTCCTCCTCGCCGTCTCCGCGCTCGCCTTTCCGGCCGCGGCCGCAGCGCCTGCCCGCCACCCCGCCCGCCCCGCGGCGGCGGCGGCGGCGGCGGCGGCCGAAGGGCAGAAGCTCGCGAAATTGTTCCACGACAGCGACGAAGCGAACCTGCGGCGCAACCCGATCCAGGCCCTGTTCCGCGGCGATCCGCGCTACGCCGACCAGTTCGGCGACTATATCACCGACCGCTATCTGGCCGGCGAGAAAGCGGCGGCCCAGGCCGATCTCGCCGCGCTCGCCCGCATCGACCGCGCCAGGCTCTCGCCCGAGGACCGCATCTCCTACGACGTCTTCCGCTGGCAGACCGACCTCGCCCTTCGCGGCTTCGCGACGGCCCTGGTCAAGGCGAATGTCGAGCGCCCGATCGACCATTTCGGCGGCTTCCAGGTGTTCGTTCCCGACCTCAGCTCGGGCGAGGGCGCCGCGCCGTTCAAGACGGTCGCCGATTACGAGAACAATCTGAAGCGGCTCGACGGCTATATCCTCTACCTCGACCGCGCGATCGGCCGCATGCGCCAGGGCATGGCGGACGGCATCGTCCAGCCCAAGCTGGTCATGCGCAACGTCGTCGGCCAGCTCGACGCCCTGCTCGCCGAAGGCGTCGAGGGCTCGACCTTCTACAAGCCGGTGACGAAATTCCCCGCCGGCATTGCCGCCGCCGACCAGGCGCGGCTCAAGGCGCGCTATGCCGCCTTCATCCGCGATCGGCTGAATCCGGCCCATGCCCGCCTGCGGGACTTCATCAGGAACGTCTATCTGCCCAAAAGCCGCGACAGCGTCGGCCTCGGTCAGATGCCCGGCGGCCCGGCCCTCTACCGCTATCTGGTCGAGCAGAACACGACCACGAAGATGACGCCGCAGGAGATCCACCAGCTCGGCCTGCGCGAGGTGGACCGCATCCACGGCGAGATGGAGAAGGTGAAGAATGCGGTCGGCTTCCACGGCGACCTCCATCAATTCGCCGATTTCCTGCGCAGCGATCCGCGCTTCAAGCCGGCTGATGCGGCGGCGATGCGCGACGCCTTTTTCGACATCGACCGCCGCGTCGGCCTCGTCGTCGGCCGCGATTTCGCGACCATCCCGAAGACCCGGCTCGAGATCCGCCCCGACCCGCCTTACCGGGAGAAGACGTCGGCCGGCGGCGAATATCAGCAGGGGACGCCCGACGGCTCGCGCCCCGGCATCTTCTATTACAACAGCTACGATCTGCCCTCGCGCTACACCTGGGGCTACGAGACCCTGTTCCTGCACGAGGGGCGGCCCGGCCACCATTTCCAGATCAGCCTGGCGCAGGAGAATGAGAAGCTCCCGGCCTTCCAGCGCTTCGGCGGCAACACCGCTTATGTCGAGGGCTGGGCGCTCTATTCCGAGAGCCTCGGCTAC
>JAXDOV010000029.1:0-23077 GCA_034668705.1 Sphingomonadales bacterium | reverse complement strand
AGCGAGCATGGAGATGCTCGCACCCCTCCACCACCCTACGGGTGGTCCCCCTCCCCACCGGCTGCGCCGGCAGGGAGGACTAGAAGAGCCGCAGCTGCGGCCCTTGCGGCGGGACGAACAGATCCGTGCGCAGCCGCCGCCTCTCCTTGTTCAGTCCGTGCTTCTTCGCCGCCATTTCGAAGCGCACCCGCATCAGCTCCGCCCAGGGGCCGAAGCCCTGCATGCGGGTGAACCAGTTCGGGTCGTTGTCCTTCCCGCCGCGGATCTCGCGGATGATGTTCATCACCTTGTCGGCGCGGTCGGGGAAATGCTCGTCGAGCCAGGCGCGGAACAGCGGCGCGACCTCGAAGGGAAGGCGCACCGGCAGGAAGAAGGCGCCGATCGCCCCGGCTTCGGCGGCGGCTTCGACGATCGCCTCGACCTCATGGTCGGTGATGCCGGGGATGACCGGCGCGATCGCCACCATGGCGGGGATGCCGGCCGCGTTCAGCGCCTTCACCGCCGCCAGCCTTTTGCGCCCGGACGGCGCGCGCGGCTCGAGCGTGCGCGAGATTTCCGGCGTCAGCGAGGTGACGGACAACGCCACGGCGGCGAGCCCCTGCGCCGCCATCGGCGCCAATATGTCGATGTCGCGCAGCACCCGGTCGGACTTGGTGGTGATGGTGACCGGATGCCCGGTCTCGGCCAGCACCTCCAGCACCGAGCGGGTGATCCGCCATGTCGCCTCGATCGGCTGATAGGGATCGGTGTTGGTCCCCATCGCCATCGGCAGCACCCGATAGCCGGGCTTCGCCAATTCCTGCCGCAGCAGCTTCGCCGCGTCGGGCTTGGCGAACAGCCTGGTCTCGAAATCGAGGCCGGGCGAGAGATCGTGATAGGCGTGGGTCGGACGGGCGAAGCAATAGATGCAGCCATGCTCGCAGCCCCGATAGGGATTGATCGAGCGGTCGAAGCCGATGTCGGGCGACGTATTGCGGGTGATGATCGTCTTCGGCTTCTCGACCGTCACCGTCGTGCGCAGCGGCGGCGCGCCGCCGTCCAGTTCCTCCCGCGCGTCCAGCCAGTCGCCATCCGCCTCCCGCTCCGGCAGGTTGAAGCGCGTCGGCGTCCGATTCTCAGGCGCGCCGCGGCCGGGACGGACGTCGGGGCGGTTCATGGGCCTGACTATGCGCGCTTGGTGAGAACGAAGCAAGAACGATTCTCGTCATTGCGAGGAATGCAGCGACGCGGCAATCCAGTCCGGGGTCCGCGACAGACACAGCTCTGGATTGCCGCGCTACGCTCGCAATGACGATGATGGCGGTCTGGTCAGTTCGTGCCCAACGCCAGAGTGTCGCCGCCTTGCATGCGCACGGCGCGGGCGCCGGGGAGGCCGGGGAAGCGGGGCCAGAGGCCCTGGACGAAGGCCTCGCGGCTGGCGCCGGTCTTTCCCGCTTCCTGCTCGTAGATCCAGTAATTGCGAAGCACGATCGGCACGTAGCCGCGCGTCTCCCAATAGGGGATCGACTCGATGTAGAGGAGGGGGTCGCCCTTGTCGAAGCGGCGGTTGTTCCATTCGGCGATCGGCGCCGGGCCGGCATTGTAGGCGGCGATCACCTTGGGCAGCAGGCCGCCGGTCGCCGACGAATCGCGCAGGCTCTCGATATAGGTCTGGCCGAATTCCATGTTGAGGGCGGGGCTGGTCAGCTGCGACCGGTCGAACGGCTCGCCGCGGCTGCGGGCGATGTCGCCGGCGGTGCCGGGCCGCACCTGGAGCAGGCCGACCGCGCCGGCGGGGCTGACGACGTCGGTGCGGAAATTGGATTCCTGCAGCGCATGGGCGAAGACCAGAGACTGGTCGACGCGCCAGCCGCGGCTCGGCCGCCAGTCGGGCCGTGGATAGCGCGCCGCGAAATTCACCACCGTTCCCGCCGGCGCATTGTGGGCGAGCCAGAATTGCGTGCCCGGCAGGTTGAGCCCGGAGGCGAGGTGGAGAAGGGCGTTATGGTCGGCGCTGCCGCCGATCCGCGCCTGGTGGCGGATGAATTGGTCGGCGAGGTCGGTCTCGCCGATCTCGGCCAAGGCGATCGCCGCCCGCACGTTCGGCCTGGCGGCGATATTGCCCCATTCGGCGTCGCGATAATCATGGAGGCCGGTATAATTGGGGGTGCGGATGCCCAAGGCAGTGGCGGCGAGCAGGCCGTAAAAGGTCTCCTTCGCCCGCGCGGCATTGCGCAGCTTGGTCTGGACCCGCTCGGGATGGGCGCACATCGTGTCGGCGCGGGCGCCCCAATAATGCGCGGCGGCGGCGAGCTCGTAATCGCTGGCCCGGGCGGCGACGGTGGCGAAGGCGTCGGAGGCGGCATCGCATTGGCGCATCCGCCAGGCGACGAGGCCGGCCGTCCAGGTCGCCTGCAAGGCCCAGTCGCCGCTGCCGAGGCGGGCGAGCTGGGCCAGGCGCGAGGCCGATCCGTCATCGCCGATGATGTAATAGGACCAGGCGATGCGCTGCTGGAATTCGGTCTGCGCGGCGGGCGCGAGCTCGTTGATCCGGGCGGTGAAGATCGCCTCCGCCTCGGCCGGGCGGTTGGCGGTGATCAGCGGCGTGATCTGCCGGTCGACCTCGGCGCTCACCGGATCGCGCGGCGCGTTCTGGGCGCGGGCGCGACGCGGCTGGCTGCCCTGGAAGACGAGCGCGCGCGGCTGCGGCAGCGCCGGCAGGCTGGCGGCGCCGCGGGTGATCGCCAGGCGTGAAAGCTGGTCGGCCTTGGGCAGGTCCGGCGCCCGGGCGAGAAGGGCCAGCAAGGGCTCGAGCTCGGTCCTGGGCGAACCCTTGGCGAGATAGAGCTCCGCGCGCGCCGCATTGTGGAGCGGGCCTTCGGGCAGGGCGTCGAGCTTCGCCGTCGCGCCGGGCCAGTCGCCGGCGCGGATCGCCGCGAAGATGTCGCGATAGGCGGCGCGCTGTTCGGCGGTCAGCGCCGACGGCACGCCAGCCACCCGCTCGGCCGCATCCTCGGCGGCGGAAGCGGGCGCCGCGGCGAGCGCCGGGACGGCGAGGGCGGCGGCGAGCAGCAAGGCACGAATCCGGATCATTTTTCGACCTCTTCGACCAGCATCTGCAAATCCTCCCAGGCGAGCCTTTTCAGCCGGGGCGCGTCCAGCAATTGTTTGGGAGAAATGGTTGCCAAAGCCTTGATCGCGCCGTGATGCGTGGCGATTTCGTGCCAGCGCCCCCGCGCCTGGGCCACCGAGAGGCCGAGCAGCGCCTTGGCGGTGGCGTCGCCGAGCAGCAGCACCGCCCTGGGCGCGACCAGCCCGATCTGGTGGCGGGCGAGCGTGGCGCATTGCTTCGCCGCGTCGGTGGTGAAGCTGCCGGTGGGCGAGCGCAGGCAGGACAGAGCGGCGAGATAGACGGAGGCCCGGTCGCGGCCGATCGCCGCCAGCATCCGGTCGAACAGGCGCCCCGCCTCGCCCGAGATCAGCGTGCCGGCGCCGCAATCCTCGCCGCTCGGCATGTCGGCTAGGATCATCAGGCCGGAAGCGGGATCGCCCGACGGACAGATGCGCGGCGCCTCCGGCGCGGCGAAGGGGAGGCGGTCGCTGTCCTTGAGCCAGGCCTGGAACAGGTCGAGCTGGCCCGGCAGCTCCTCCGCATCCTGGGCGGGGGCGACAGGGGCCTCCGAAGCGGCGGGAGCGGCCGCCGCGGCCACCGGCTCGGCCCGGGGCTTCGGGCGAAGCCAGTCGCGCGGCTCCTCGTCGATCAGCATGTCGACGCCCGCATCGGTCCACCATTGCAGCACGCTTGCGGCGGCCGCAGCGGAAAAAGGTTCGTTTCCCCGCTCCATCCCGCGCCACCTGACTCCCGCCCTGCCGGGCTGGTCAACCGCTAAATTAGTGCTAATCCGCCAGACGTTGGCTGCTTGCGACGACAGGAGTGCAAGCGGCGTGATACGGAGCGAGATGATGCCCGAACGCGAGTCCATGCCCTACGACGTGGTGATCGTCGGCGCGGGACCGGCCGGGCTCGCCGCGGGCATCCGGCTGAAGCAGCTCGCCGAGGCGGCGGGGCGCGAGCTGTCCGTCTGTATCCTCGAAAAGGGCTCCGAGGTCGGCGCCCATATCCTCTCCGGCGCGGTCGTCGATCCGCGCGCCCTCGATGAGCTGCTGCCCGACTGGCGCGAGCGCGACAGCCCGCTGACCGTCCCCGTCACCGAGAATCATCACTGGGTGCTGACCGAGCGCAGGAAATATTCGCTGCCGCATCTGATGACGCCGCCCTTCATGCACAACAAGGGCACCTATACCTTGAGCCTCGGCAATCTCTGTCGCTGGCTGGCCGGCCAGGCCGAGGCGCTCGGGGTGGAGATCTTCCCCGGCTTCGCGGCGGCGGAAGTGCTGTTCAACGAGGACGGCTCGGTCAAGGGAGTCGCCACCGGCGACATGGGCGTGGCCCGCGACGGCACCCGCAAGCCCGATTACCAGCCCGGCATGGAGCTGCACGGCCGCTACACCTTCTTCGCCGAGGGCGCGCGCGGCCATCTCACCAAGGAGCTGAAGCGGATCTTCGCGCTCGAGAAGGACAGCGAGCCGCAGGTCTACGGCATCGGTCTCAAGGAGCTATGGGACGTCGATCCGGCCAGGCATGTCCCGGGCCGCGTCATCCACACCCAGGGCTGGCCGCTCGACGATGCCTGGGGCGGCGGCTTCCTCTATCATCAGGCGAACCATCAGGTCGCTTTGGGCTTCGTCGTCGCGCTCAACTACCGCAACCCCTGGCTCTCGCCCTTCGAGGAGTTCCAGCGCTGGAAGCAGCATCCGGCGATCCGCGAGGTGCTGGAGGGCGGCCGCCGCGTCTCCTACGGCGCGCGGGCGATCAACGAGGGCGGCTGGCAGGCGGTGCCGAAGCTCGCTTTTCCCGGCGGCGCCCTGATCGGCTGCGCCGCCGGCTTCGTCAACGTGCCGCGGATCAAGGGCAGCCACACCGCGATGAAGTCCGGCATGCTCGCCGCCGAAGCCGCGTTCGAGGCGATCGCGGCCGATCGCGGCGGCGACACGCTCGACGCTTACGAGACGAACCTGCGCTCGAGCTGGGTCGCCGCGGAGCTGAAGATCGTGCGCAACGTCGAGCCGCTGGTCGCCCGCTTCGGCGGCACCGCCGGCACCTTGCTGGCCGGCATCGACATGTGGATGCGCACCTTGAAGATCGGGCTGCCGTTCACGCTCAGGCACCATCCCGACAATGAGAGCCTCTGGCGCCAGGATCTGGTCAAGCCGATCGCCTATCCAAAGCCGGACGGGGTGGTCAGCTTCGACCGCCTCTCCTCGGTGTTCATCTCGAACACCAATCACGAGGAGGACCAGCCGGTCCATCTGACGCTGAAGGACGCGGCGATCCCGACCACGGTCAACCTGCCGCTCTATGCGGGGCCGGAGCAGAGATATTGCCCGGCCGGCGTCTACGAATTCGTCGAGGAAGGCGGCCATACCCGTCTCCAGATCAACGCGCAGAACTGCGTCCACTGCAAGACCTGCGACATCAAGGACCCGACCCAGAACATCAACTGGGTGGTGCCGGAAGGCGGGGGAGGACCCAATTATCCCAACATGTAGTCGCCCACGGGCCCTAGCGGTCGCCCTGCTGCTCGGCACGGCTTCGCCCGCTTTCGCCGCGACCGACGAGGACGCGCTCCTCGCCTATATCCACGCCCGCGTCGCCGCCGTCGCCGGGGCCGGCGAGGAGGCCAGCCACCGTTACGCCGCCGCGCTCGCCGCGGCGCCGGGCAATGACGTCCTCGCCGCCCGCGCTCTGGCGGAAGGGCTGGGGAATGGCGACGAGGCGCTCGCCGTCTCCGCCGCGCATACGCTCGATACGGCCGGCAAGCTCCCGCCCGACGGCCGCATCCTGCTCGCCGGCGAAGCGCTGAAGGCGGGCCGCTGGCAGGCCGCGGAGGTCGAGACCGGCAAGCTCGGCAGCGACGAAGTCTTCTCCTTCGCCATGCCGATCCTGCGCGCCTGGGCAGCGGTCGGCGCGGGCAAGGGCGATCCTTTCGCCCTGCTCGAAGGCACCAAGGGCAATGTGCTGGGCAGTGCCTACGCACCCGAGCAGCGAGCGCTGATGCTGCTCGCGCTCGGCCGCGCCGAGGAGGGCAAGGCCGCGCTCGAGCCCCTGCTCAGGGACGAGGGCGTGCATTCGGCGCGGCTGCGCATCGCCGCCGCCGCGACGCTCGTCGGCAAGGGCGACCGCGCCGGCGCAGAGGCGATGCTGCAGGGCGATTCGGTCATCCTGCTGCGCGCCCGCCAGCGCCTGGCGGCGAAGGGCCAGCTGGACGGAGGGATCGGGGCGCCCGCCGCCGGCGTCGCGGACCTGCTGCTGCGCGTCGCCGTCGACCTCAATGCGCAGCAGGTGCCGGAGCTGGCCCTGAACTTCTCGCGCATCGCCACCTTCCTCGCCCCCGACAATAGCGAAGCCTGGCTGCTCGCCGCCGAGCTGCTCAGCGCCCGCAAGCGGCCGGACGCGGCGCTGGCGGCCTTGTCGCACGTGGCGGCGGACGATCCGCTGGCCGAGCATGCGGCCGAGCGGCGGCTCGTCATCCTCGCCGATGCGGGACGCAAGGAGGAAGCGGTCGGCCTCGCCCGCGCCGCCGCGGCCCGGCAGCCGGCGTCGCTCGAAGCCTGGCTGCGGCTCGGCGACGTGCTGACCCAGACCGAGCATTTCGCCGATGCGGCGGACGCCTACGACCGCACTCTGGCGCTGGCCGGCGACGGCAAGGCGGCGGGGCATCCGCGCTGGACCTTGCTGATGCTGCAGGCCAACGCCCTCACCCAAGCGGGCCAGTGGCCGCGCGCCAGGGCCGCCCTCCAGGAAGCGTACCGGCTGGCGCCGCATGAGGCGGTGGTGCTCAACTATCTCGGTTATGCCCAGCTCGAGCGCCGCGAGAATGTCGCCGAGGCGGAACGGCTGATCCGCGAGGCGAGCCTGCTCCAGCCCGACGACAGCTCGATCACCGATTCGCTCGGCTGGGCGCTCTACGTCAAGGGCGACCTGCCCCATGCGGTCGAGCTGCTCGAGAAAGCGGCCCAGGGCCAGCCAGCCGATGCGTCGATCAACGAGCATCTCGGCGACGCCTATTACACCGCCGGCCGCCGCTACGAGGCGCGCTACGCCTGGCGCGCCGCCTTGGTCTATGCCGAGGGCAAGGCGACGACCCGCCTGCGGGCCAAGATCGACTCCGGGCTGAGGCCGGACCTCTCCGCGCCCTGATGGAGGAGACGGGCTATGCGAAGCTCAATCTCGCATTGCACGTGCGGGAGCGCCGGCCGGACGGCTATCATCGCATCGAGACCATCTTCGCCTTCGCCGAACATGGCGACCGGCTGCGCGTGGCGGCGGGGGAGGGGATCGGCCTCGACGTCGAAGGCCCCTTCGCACCGGCGCTGCACGGCGAGGCGGATAATCTCGTCCTGAAGGCGGCGCGGGCGCTGGCCGGCCGTTATGGAGTGGCCGCCGGCGCGCGGCTGGCGCTCGACAAGAGGCTGCCGGTGGCGTCGGGCATCGGCGGCGGCTCCGCCGACGCCGCCGCGGCGTTGCGGCTGCTCGTTCGCTTCTGGGACCTGCAGGCTTCGCAGGCGGACCTGCTCGCCATCGCCCGCGGGCTGGGCGCGGACGTCCCCGCCTGCCTGCTGTCGCACACCCTGCGCGGCGAGGGGAAAGGCGATGAGCTGGCGCCCTTCCCGGACGGAAGCCTCGCCGGCGCCCCGCTGCTTCTGGTCAATCCGGGCGTCGCCCTCTCGACCGGCGCAATTTTCGCGGGCTGGGACGGCGCCGACCGGGGAGCGCTGCCGCCGGACCCGGTCGAAGGCCGCAACGATCTCGAGGCTCCGGCGATCGCGCTCGCACCGGTCATTGCCGACCTGCTCGACGCCCTGCGGAAGCGCGAAGGCGTAAGGCTCGCCCGCATGTCGGGCTCCGGCGCCACCTGCTTCGCCTTGTTCGCCGGCGAGGCGGAACGCGACGGCGCAGCGGCGGCGTTTCGGCGCGATCATCCGGATTGGTGGCAGCTCTCCAGCCGTCTCCGCTGACCCGTCTGTCCCGTCGCGGCACGCCGCCGACCGCCCCTTAACCATCGCATCCCGCGGCTTTGCGTTCTGGCACGGCCCTTGCTCCTCTCCAGGCGACGGGTCGAAGCATGAGCCGAGGGGGCTCCTGTGGACATTCGCGACATGGTCCCTCGACGCGAGAGCGGCGGGCGCCATGGCTCCCTCTGAGGCCGGCCGTTCCGAGTATGGGCGGCCGGCTTCTTTTTTTCGAGACAAAGGCCGGCATCGGCGGCAATCACGCCGCCATGTTCGATCTCGACTATGGACAGGACATCGCCCGGCTCGTCTTGAACCGGCCCGAGGCCCGCAATGCCGTCCCGGCAGCAGGCTGGGCGGCGCTGTCCGCCGCGCTCGGCGAAGCCTCGCGCTCCGGGGCGAGAGTGCTGATCGTCGCCGGCGCCGGCGCGGCCTTCTGTGCGGGCGCCGATCTCGGCGACTTCGCGGCGATGCGCGAGGCGGCGGCGGCACGCACCGCTTTCCGGCTCGCCATGCGCGAAGCGCTCGACCGGCTCGCGGGCCTCGACATGCCGACGCTGGCGGCGATCGACGGTCCCTGCTTCGGCGCCGGCGTGGCGCTTGCTCTGGCCTGCGACATCCGCATCGCCGGCAGCGGCGCCTCCTTCGCGATCACGCCGGCCAAATTCGGCATCTCCTATCCGCAGCAGGACATCGCCCGGTTGGTCGCATTGGTCGGCCCCGGCCAGGCGGCCCGGCTGCTGCTCGGCGCCGGCAGCATCGAGGCGGCCGAAGCGGCGCGGATCGGCCTGGTCGAAATCCTCGCCGCCGACAGCGCGCGCGAGGAGGCCGAGACCCTGGCCCGCGCCATCGCCGCCGGCAGCGCCGCCAGCCATCGGGCGCTGAAGCGCGGCGTCCGGCTCGCCGCGGCGGGCACGGCGAGCGACGAACGGCAGGATCGCGACTTCGACGATTTGCTCGGCTCCGTCGAGCTGGCGCAAAGGCTCGAGGCGGCGAAGCGGCGATGAGGCGCGGGGCAATCCTCGCGGCGACTTTGCTGGCCGCGGCTTGCGGCAGCGCCGCGTCTCGCGACCCCGAGCGGCAGGCCGCAAAAGCGGAGGCGGAGCCGGTGCTGGAATGCGCGGTCGACGGCGCGCGCGATTGCGGCGACGGCTGCACGCTCGAACGCACGGCCGCGCCCGGCGGCGCGATCCTGACCATCCGCAGTCCGACCGGCAGCTTCCGGCGGCTGCGCGTGACCGGCGGCCGCGTCGCCGCCGCGGACGGGGCGGAGCCGGCGCGGATCCTCGCCGAGGATGCGAGGCGCGTGGAGGTGGTCGTCGGCGGCGACCGCTATTCGCTGCCCCGTCAGGCATTGCGATGACGCTGCCAATCCTCACCGCCGACGAGATGCGCGCCGCGGAGGCCGCCGCCATCGCCGCCGGCACGCCGGTCGAGATGCTGATGGAGCGCGCCGGCGCCGGCGCCGCCGAAGCGATCTGGCGCTTCGCCGGGCCGGTGCCCGCCTTGATCCTGTGCGGGCCGGGCAATAATGGCGGCGACGGCTATGTCGTCGCCCGCCATCTGCGCGAGCGGGGCGTCCAGGTGCAGGTCGCCGCTCTCGCCGAGCCCGGGAGCCGGGCCGCGAAGGCCGCCCGCGATGGATGGGGCGGCCCTGTCGTCGCTCTCGCCGATGCCGTGCCGATGCCGGTCCTCGTCGATGCGCTGTTCGGCACCGGCCTGACCCGCGGGCTGGACGCCGAAATGGCGCAGCGCCTGGCCGGGCTTGCCGCGGCGGCGCGGACGCGGGTCGCCCTCGACCTGCCCAGCGGCGTCGCCACCGACGATGGCGCGTTGCTGTCGCCGGTGCCCGATTTCGACCTCACGGTCACCTTCGCCACGCTCAAGCCCTCGCACCGCCTCCAGCCGGCGGCGCGGCACATGGGGCGGGTGGCGATCGTCGATATCGGCCTCTCGGTCGGCAGCCGGCTGATCGAGATCGGCCGGCCGCATCTGCCGGCGCCGGGCCCGGACGATCACAAATATCGGCGCGGCTATGTCGCAATCGTGGCGGGGCGGATGCCCGGCGCGACCGCCCTCGCCGCTTCGGCGGCGGCGCGGGCCGGCGCGGGCTATGTCCGGATCTTCGGCGCCGCTCATGTCGCCGGCCTGCCGCTGGCCGTCGTCCAGGGTGGGGAAGGGGCGCCCGACGATCCGCGGATCGGCGCGCTCGCCATCGGCCCCGGCCTGGGGCTCGCGGAGGCTTCCGCGCAGTCGCTGGAGGCGGCGCTCGCCGCGGCCGCGCCGGTCGTCCTCGACGCCGACGCGCTCACCCTGCTCGCCCGCGCCGGCGCCGGCCGCCTGCGCGCGACGGAGCAGATGGCGATCCTGACGCCTCACCAGGGCGAGTTCGCGCGCCTCTTCCCGGACTTGGGCGGCAGCAAGGTCGAGCGGTCGCGCGCCGCCGCCGAGATCGCCGGCGCGGTCATCGTCTATAAGGGCGCCGACACCGTGATCGCCGCGCCGGACGGGCGGGCGGCGCTCGCCCCGCCGGCCCCGGCCTGGCTCGCCACCGCCGGGACCGGCGACGTCCTCACCGGCATCGTCGCCGCCATGCGCGCGCGCGGGCTCGACGCCTTCGAGGCGGCCTGCGCGGGCGTCTGGCTGCACGGCCGGGCCGCGGAACGGGCGGGCGCCGGATTGATTGCCGACGACCTGCTCGATCCGCTCCCCTCCGTCCTGGCCGCGTGCCGGTGACGGAAGAGGCCGTGATCCGCGTTGCCGCCCGCGGCGACGGAGTGACGGAGAGCGGGCGCTTCGTGCCCCTGGCGGCGCCCGGCGACCGCGTCACCCCGGCGGGGGAGATCCTGGCTGGCCCGCATCACCGCATGCCGCCCTGCCGCCACTTCCCCGAATGCGGCGGCTGCCAGCTCCAGCATCTCGACGACGAAACCTTTGCCGCCTATCTCGCCGAGCGGATCGTCTCGGCGCTGGCGGCCCAAGGGCTGGAGGCGCCGGAGATGCTGCCGGCGCAGATCTCGCCGCCGAACAGCCGCCGCCGCGCCTCGCTGCGCGCGGAGCGGCGCGGCTGGCAGGTCCTGCTCGGCTTCAACGCCGAAGCGAGCCACCGCATCGTCGACATGCGCGAATGCCACATCCTCCGCCCGGAACTGTTCGCGCTGGTCGCGCCGGTCCGCGCCCTGCTCGCGGACCTGATCCCGCAGCGCGGCGGTGCCGGCGTCAGGATGACCCTGACCGACCAGGGCGTCGACCTGCTGCTCGAAAAGGTCGAGGCGGACGGCCTCGAAGCCGCCGAGGCGCTCGGCGCCTTTGCGGGCGCGCATCGCCTCGCCCGTCTCGCCCTCGACGACGGCTATGGCGCGCAGACGCGTTGGGAGCCCGAGCCGGTGACGGTGACGCTCGGCGGCGTCGCCGTGCCGCTGCCGCATGCCGCCTTCCTGCAGGCGACGGCGGAAGGAGAGGCGGCCCTGGTTGCCGGCGTTCGCGCCGCAATCGGCGAGGCGACGCTCATTGCCGACCTCTTCGCCGGCCTCGGCACCTTCGCCTTCGCCCTCGACGGCCGCGTCTATGCGGCGGAAGGCTCGCGCGACGCTCTGCTGGCCCTGAAGGCCGCCGCCAACCGCGCCGGCCGCCCGATCTTCGCCGAGCATCGCGACCTGTTCCGCCGGCCGCTCGACCTCGCCGAGCTCAACCGCTTCGAGGCGGTCGTGCTCGATCCGCCGCGGGCGGGCGCCCGCGAGCAGATCGCCCTGCTCGCCGCCTCCTCGGTGCCGCGCATCGCCTATGTCTCGTGCAACCCGGCCACCTTCGCGCGCGACGCCAGGACGCTTGCCGACGGCGGCTACCGGCTCGACTGGGTGAAGCCGGTCGGCCAGTTCCGCTGGTCGACCCATGCCGAGCTGGCGGGCTGCTTCAGCCGTGCATGTGGACGTGAAGCAGCGCCATCGCCGCGTGCAGCGTAAGCGCCGCGAGGCAGATCGAGCCGCCGAGGAACAGGTAGAAGCGCCAGCGGACGACGTTGACGGTCGCCTGGACGAGGCTGTGGGCGATGCGGAAGCCGACATAGGCCCAGGCCAGCCACGCATTCCAGCTGCCGCCCGCACCGATCAGCGCCATCGTCAGCGCGATCGCATAGAACAGCGTCGGCTGCTCCATCAGATGGTTGTAATTATGCGCCTTCCAATTGACCTGGTCCTCGACCACGCCCTCGAGCGCGCCGGTCCTGCTGCCGATCCGGCCCTTGAGGCTGATCCCCTTGCGCTTCATCGCCGGGAATCGCACCGCGTACATCCAGATCATCATCACCAGCGACCAGGCGACGAGCGCCACGACCGGCGCCAGAATCGGACTGTGGGTCATGCTGCTTTCCTCCCCCTGAACCGGCCGGAAACTGGCTCAGAAGGCCGGCCGAGTCAAAGCGGCAACCGCCGGATCGGCGACCGTTGAATCCACGCGCCTTTTCGGGGCAGAAGCGGATATGCGGGAGGAAATCGCGATGAAGCTCAATCTCTGCCTGTTCGGGCTTGCGGCCGCTTTGGCCGGTCCCGCCGCCGCCGCCGCCGCGCCGGCGCGCGCGCCCGCAGCGGTCCCGCCCCAGGCGCAGCCGGCCCCGGCGCCGCCAGCCGCGCCCGCAGTCCAATATCCGATGCGGGTTTCGGTGCGGCAGCTCAATGCCGTCTGCAACGAGAACGGCGCCGCCTGCCTCACCTACGTGCTCGGCGTCGTCGATTCCTATGTCACCACCAGCATCGCCAATTTCGGCCGGCCGAAGCTCTGCATCCCGGTCCAGGTGAACAACCAGCAGATCGTCAACACGGCCGTCGCCTATCTGCGCGCGCATCCCGGCGCGCAGGACGTCAATGCGGCGATCCCGGTCATCCTCGGCGTCCAGGCCGCCTATCCCTGCGCGCAGGCCGCGCCGCACTGACGCGGCGGCGAAGAAGCGGGGGGCAGGGGCTGATGACGGACAAGAATGCGATCCGGCCTGCGGCCACCGCGCGGCAAATCGCCGCGGTCGTCGCCGGCAACGCGCTCGAATTCTACGATTTCGTCACCTACACCTTCTTCGCGGTGCAGATCGGCCGGGCGCTCTTCCCCGGCGACAGCGCCCATTCCCTGATCCTGTCGCTCGCGACCTTCGGCGTCGGCTTCGTCACCCGCCCGCTCGGCGGCTTCGTCATCGGCCGCTTCGCCGACCGGCGCGGCCGCAAGCCGGCCATGATCCTGTCCTTCACGCTGATGGGGATCGGCATATTCGGCCTCGCGCTGACGCCGTCTTATGCAATGGTCGGAATGGCGGCGCCGGTGCTGGCGGTGCTGTTCCGCCTGCTGCAGGGATTTGCGCTCGGCGGAGAGGTCGGGCCGAACACGGCTTTCCTGCTGGAAGCGGCGCCGCCGCATCGCCGCGGCCTTTATGTGTCGCTCCATTATGCGACGGCCGATCTGGCGGTGCTCGCCGCCGGCATGATCGGCTTCGCTTTGTCCTCCCTGCTGACCGCGGACCAGCTCGTCGCCTGGGGCTGGCGCGCCGCCTTCCTCATCGGCGCGGCGATCGTCCCGTTCGGCCTGATGCTGCGCCGCACCCTGGTCGAGACCCTGCCGGCGGAGGAGGAGCGGCCGGCCGCGGGCGCGAGCCTCCGTCCGTTCCTCGTCGTGGCCGGCGCCGGCATGCTGATCCTCGGCGCGGGGACGATCAGCAACTACACGCTCGCTTACTTCACCACTTACGCCCAGACCGCTTTGCACATGGCGGTGAGGACCGCCTTCGGGGCGACGATCGTGCTCGGCCTCGTCAGCGTCGCCAGCGACCTCGCCGCCGGCTGGCTCGCCGACCGGATCGGCCGCAAGCGGCTGCTGCTCCTGCCCTGGCTCTCGCTCCTGGTCCTGGCGGTGCCGGCCTTCCTGGTCCTCAGCCGGTTTCCCACCCCCACCGCCCTGTTCGCGGCGACGGCCCTGCTCTCGCTGCTCCACATCTTCGGAGTCACGCCGGCGATGCTGCTGTTCGTCGAGGCGCTGCCGGCGCGCATCCGCGCCGGCTCGCTGGGCATGGTCTACGCCCTTGCCATCGCCCTCTTCGGCGGCACCGCCCAGCTCGTCGAAACGGCGCTGATCCGCTGGACCGGCAGCCCGGTCGCGCCCGGCTGGTACATGACCGGCGCGGTGGCCTTCGGCCTGCTCGGCACCTTCCTCATCCGCGAGGCCCCGCGGCCGAGAGCGGGGTGACGGCATCCCGGACCTGATCCGGGATCCATGAACACCTGCGTGGCCCGTGTTCCCTGACCGTGTTCATGGGTGCCGGGTCGAGCCCGGCATGACGGGTGGGGAGGGGCGCCTCGGCGCCTCAGTCGAACAGCTTGGCGAAGCGGCGCTGCGCGCGGTCGCGCCAATGGCCGCGATGATAGGCGTCGGACGCGAGCAAGGGCAGCACGCTGGTCGCTTCGGCGAACACCATCTGCTCCATCGCCGTCGACACCTTGCCCCAGCTCGCCGCCTCCTGGAGGGTCGAGGAGGAGCAGGCGCCGTCACGCACGTCGGCGACGGTGATCTGGACGGCATATTTGTGGACCTCGACCTCGTGGCCGAGGATCTCGGCGCAGACCACCGTGTCCTGGACGAAATTCTTGGGCACGCCGCCGCCGATCATCAGCAGGCCGGACGTGCCCCCCTTGATCTTGATGTCGGTCAGCTCGCGGAAGTCGGCGATGGAGTCGAGCGTGAGATAGGGCTTGCCCTCCTTCATCCGGTCGACCTGGTGCTTGACCAGGCCGAAGCCGGCCGAGCTGTCGGTGAAGGCGGGGCAGAAGATCGGCACGTCATGCTCATAGGCGAGCTTGACCAGGCTGTTCTCCTTCTTCCCGTTCTCGGTCAGCCACTTGCCCATCTCGCGGATGAAGGCCCGCGAGGAATAGGGGCGCGGCTCGAGCCCGTTGGCGATCTCGCCGATCGTATGGTCGGTCTCCTGGAGCTGCTCCTCGTCGATATAGGTGTCGTAGATCCGGTCGATGTAGAGCGAGCGCAGAGTGTCGTCGTCGGGGACCTCGAGCGCCTGATAATGTTTGTGGCCGAGCGCCTCGAAGAAATCCATGTCGACGATGGCGGCGCCGGTGGCGACGACCGCGTCGACCATGTTGTTGCGGATCAGCTCGGCATAGAGGTCCATGCAGCCGCCGGCCGAGGTCGAGCCGGCGATGACGAGGAAGATCGAGCAGTCCCTGTCGGCCAGCATCTGGTTGTAGATGTCGGCGGCGCGGCCGAGGTCGCGGCTGGTGAAGCTCATCTTCTTCATCGCGTCGACGATCGGCCGCGCGTCGAAGCTCGTGATGTCGACATGCTCGACCACGGTGGCGAGCAATTCCGCCTTGCGATTGTCGTTGCGGGCAGGCTCGTTCATTCCAACTTCCTTTTCATAGCTGAAGCGCCGCCGGAGCCGAAGCCTCTACGGTCTTGAATTCAAAACATAAGCAGGGACGGGACCGAGCCTCGCTCAGGTCCCGCCCCCTGTCTCCTGCGGCCTCTTACCTGGCGCTGAACCGCGTCCCCAGGGCTGCCTCGCTGCGGTCGCCGTAGAGGCTGGCCATCGGCTCGTCGGTCATTTCGATCGTGGTCACCGATCCGAAGCCGTTGAACGCGGTCCGCATCGCGCAGCCATAGGCGCCGAGCATGCCGATCTCGACATAGTCGCCCGGGCCGATATCCGCCGGCAGCATGAACGGCCCCGCCATATGGTCGAGATCGTCGCAGGTCGGGCCGTAGAAGCTGAACGCCATGTCCCGCGTCTCGGAGGGCTCGGCGCGGACCAGCTTCACCGGGAAGCGCCAGCCGATATGGGCGGCGTCGAACAGGGCGCCATAGGCGCCATCGTTGATGTAGAGCTGGTCGCCGCGGCGCTTCTCGACGCGGACCAGCAGGCTCGCATATTCGGCGCACAAGGCCCGCCCCGGCTCGCACCACAATTCGGCGGAATAGGAGATGGGCAGGCTCTCGAAGCTGCGCGCGATCACGTCGAAATAGGCCTGGAGCGGCGGCGGCTCCATGCCCGGATAGACCGACGGAAAGCCGCCGCCGACGTCGACGATGTCGACGGTGACCGCCGCTTCGACGATCGCGGCGCGGACCCGCTCCATTGCCTCGTGATAGGCGGCGGGCGTCATCGCCTGGCTGCCGACGTGGAAGCAGATGCCGAGCGCGTCGGCCGCCTGGCGGGTCGCCAGCAGCAGGGCCTTCATCTCGTCCGGCTCGGCGCCGAACTTGGCGGCCAGGCTCAATTTCGCATGGTCGGAAGAGACGCGGATGCGCACGCACAGATTGAGGTCGTCCGCGCCGTTGGTGGCGCGGACGATCTTCTCCAGCTCGTCGATCGTGTCGAGCGAGAAGGTGCGGACGCCATGGCGGAAATAGGCTTCCTCGATCGCCTCCTCGGCCTTCACCGGATGCATGAAGCACTGGACGGCGCCGGGCAGGGTCTCGGCGACCAGGCGCACCTCGGCGATCGAGGCGACGTCATAATGGGTGACGCCGCTCTCCCAGAGGAGGCGGAGCAGGTCCGGCGACGGATTCGCCTTGACCGCATAGAGCGAACGGCCCGGAAACTTCTCGATGAAGAAGCGGGCCGCGCGCCTTGCGGCATGCGGACGAATCAGCGTGACCGGCTGAACCGGACGCGCCTTCGCGATGTCGACAACCTGGCTGTTGCCGGTGGGGGCGGCAGCTAGCCCCAGCGCATTATGGTGCGTGTGCAACTCAAGGGACCTCCAACGGGGTAGTTGACGAAGAAGCTGCCTTGCGGTTGGAAGTCCCCATGGGGCAGCGGCCGCGGATATATGACCCGCTTCCCCCCCTGTAAAGACCTGCTTTTCCCCCAGTTTTTTCAGAGGCTTGCATGGACCAAAGAGAGCCGACGGCAGATGGTGTCCATGCTGCGGCGGAGCGTGTCGCGTCGCACGTGACCCGCACGCCTTTGCTGCCCCTCGAATGGGGCGGCTTGCGCCTGTGGGTGAAGGCCGAATGCCTGCAGCAGGGCGGCAGCTTCAAGCTGCGCGGCGCCTTCAACCGGCTGCTGCTGCTGAGCGCGGAGGAGCGTCGTCGCGGCGTCGTCGCTTTCTCGTCCGGCAATCACGCTTTGGGCATCGCCATCGCCGCGCGGCGCCTCGGCATCCCCGCCACCATCGTCATGCCGTCCGATGCGCCGGCGGTGAAGCGCGACGCGACCCTCGCCGCCGGCGCCGGGATCGTCGCCTATGACCGCGCCACCGAGAGCCGCGAGGAGATCGGCGCCCGCCTCGCCGCCGAGAAAGGCGCGACCCTGGTTCCGTCCTTCGACGATGTCGACGTGATCGAAGGGCAGGGGAGCGCCGGCGTCGAGATCGGCGAGCAATTGGGCGGTTCGCCGGACAAATTGCTCGTCCCTTGCGGCGGCGGCGGGCTGTCGGCGGGAATCGCGCTCGCCCTTCCGGAGGCCGAGATCGTCACCGTCGAGCCGGAGGGCTGGGACGATATGGCGCGTTCGATCGAGGCCGGGACGCCGGTGCCGGTGCGCGAGCCGGCGCCGCCGACGCGCTGCGACGCGCTCCAGACCAAATTGGTCTCGCCGCTCACGCTCGGTGCGCTCCGCGCGAGCGGCGCCCGCGGCGTCTCGGTCGGCGAAAGCGAGATCGAGGCGGCGATGGCCTTCGCCGCGCGCCATCTCCGCCTCGTCGCCGAGCCCGGCGGGGCCGTGGCGCTGGCCGCCTTGCTCGCCGGCAAGGCGGGCGACGTCACCGAGCGGACGGTGGTGGTGATTTCGGGGGGTAACGTCGATCCGCTGCTTTATGCGCGGATCCTGGAGAGTCAGGCGGCGGAGGCCCGCTGACGGCGCTTCGGCCGCGCCGCCGACAGCGCCTCGATCTGCCGGGTCAGCGATTCGAGCTCGGCGCCGATCGTCCGCAGCTCCGCCGCGTAGATTTCGGCATCGGCGCCCGGACGCGCCAAGGCGGCCGCGTCGAGCAGCGAATCGAGGACGAGCGAGAGGCTCGGCAGGATCGATGCCTCGATCCGCTCGAACGCCTCGTCGAGCGCAAGCTGGCGATCGGCGCTGGACATGGCCCTTATGCTATGGGAGGCGGATTAACCGACCGTAAAGGACGGCCCTCCTCTTTTTGCGAACGCAACGCCCGATGACCGGCCTCGTCGCCACCCTCCTCTCGATCGCCGTCCTCGCCGCCTTCCTGCTGATCGCCGGCGGCCTGTGGCTGATCGTCAAGGGCGGCGACAGGAAACGCGGCGCGCTGATGGCCGTCGCCGCGCTCGTCCTCCTCGCCAATGTGCTGATCTGGGCGGTCTAGATTCGCCTGGTCGTTCCCCGGCGAAAGCGGGGCCCAGAGCGAAACCGGACCGCGGCTATCGCCGGCGAACAGGCATGGGAGCGGGTGAATCAGCTCGCTTTGGCACGAACGCTCACCGGATCGGACAGGTCGGATCGAGGCGATAGTCGAGATAATCGTCCACCGACTTCATCAGCTGCGGCATCTCGTTGACGAAGAAATGGTTCGCGCCGGGAATGGTGTCGTGATGGATGGTGATGTGCTTCTGCGTCCTCAGCTTCTCGACCAGCTTCAGGACGGCGCCGGGAGTGACCACCTCATCCGCCTCGCCCTGGACGATGATGCCCGAGGAGGGGCAGGGGGCGAGGAAGGTGAAATCGTACATGTTGGCGGGCGGCGCGATCGAGATGAAGCCGCGCACTTCCGGCCGGCGCATCAGCAGCTGCATGCCGATCCAGGCGCCGAAGCTGAAGCCGGCGATCCAGGTCGATTCGGCCTCCGGATGGATCTGCTGCACCCAGTCGAGCGCCGAGGCGGCGTCGGACAGCTCGCCGATGCCGTTGTCGAACACGCCCTGGCTCTTGCCGACGCCGCGGAAGTTGAAGCGCAAGGTGGCGAAGCCGCGGCGGACGAAGGTCTTGTAGAGCGCCTGCACGATGGCATTGTTCATCGTGCCGCCGCCCTGCGGATGCGGGTGGAGGATCAGGGCGACCGGCGCGCGGGGGCGGGGACCCGGGTTGAAGCGGCCTTCGAGACGACCCTCGGGGCCGGGGAATATGACTTCGGGCATTGCACCTGCGATGGCTTTGGATGAAGGGGCGTCGCACGGGGTGACCCCGTGTCCGGACGCGTCCTATATAGGCCGTGAACGCCGCCGCGCAATTTGAAAGGCTGAAGATGCGCCAGCGCATCTATCTCGACCACGCCTCGACCACGCCGATGCTGCCGGAAGCGGCGGCGGCGATGGCCCAGGCCTGCGCCGCCTGGGCCAACCCCTCCTCGCCCCATGCGGAGGGAAGGGCGGCCCGCGCGATGATGGAGGAAGCCCGGCGCAACATCGCCGCTTCCCTGGGCTGGGACGGCACCCTGGTCTTCACTTCCGGCGCGACCGAGGCGATTGCTTTGGTCTTCGCCCGTGCCCATGCCGGCAGCCTGATCGTCTCGGCGGTCGAGCATCCGGCGGTGCTGCGCAGCGCGCCCGACGCGCGGCAGATCGCGGTGCGGCCGGACGGCAGGCTCGATCTCGACGATCTCGATCGCGCGCTGGCGGAGAGCGGGGCACCCCTGGTCGCGGTGCAGGCGGTGAACAACGAGACCGGCGTGATCCACCCCCTCGCGGAGATCGCCGCCCGGGTGAAGGCGGCGGACGGCCTGCTCCTCGCCGATTGTGCGCAGAGTGCCGGCAAGCTGCCGCTTCCCGACGCCGATTTCCTGGTGGTCGCCGCCCACAAGCTCGGCGGCCCGCCCGGCATCGGCGCCCTGCTGGTCAGGGACCCGGCGACGCTGGCGGCGATCGGCGGCCAGGAGGGCGGCTTCCGCCCCGGCACCCCCGCCATCCCCTCGATCATGGGCTTCGCCGCCGCGCTGGCGGTGGATCATGGCTGGTATGAGGAGGCCAGGCGGCTGCGCGCCAGGCTCGACGCCGGCATCGCCGAAGCGGGCGGTGAGGTGGTCGCCGGCGGCGCCCCGCGCATCGCCACCATCGCCTGCTACCGCATGCCGGGCGTGACCGGCGCGGCGCAGATGATGCAGCTGGACCTTGCCGGCATCGCCGTTGCGGCCGGCAGCGCCTGCTCGTCGGGCAGCCTCAAGGCCAGCCACGTCCTCGCCGCGATGGGCTGGAGCGAGGATGCGGCGCGGGAGGTGATCCGGGTGAGCTTCGGCCCGCAGACGCGGGAGAGCGACGTCGACGCCCTGCTCGGCGAATGGCGTGCTCTGCGCGGCAAGCGCCAAGCGGCGTGAGCGCGCCGATCTATCTCGACTATCAGGCGACGACGCCGCTCGCGTCCGAAGCGGCAGCGGCGATGCGGCCCTGGCTCGAGGCGGGCTTCGCCAACCCCCATAGCAGCCACCGGCTGGGCCGCGAGGCTGCGGCGGCGGTGGAAGTGGCGCGGGGGCGGGTGCGGGCGGCGCTCGGCAGCCTTCGGGAGGGGGGCAGGCTCTTCTTCACCTCCGGCGCGACCGAGGCGGCGAACTGGGCCCTGAAAGGCGCCGCCGCCCGCCTGCCGGAAGACCGCCGCCGCATCGTCACTCTCGCCACCGAACATGCCTGCGTGCTCGACACGATCGAATGGCTCGGCCGGGAGGGCTTCGACGTGGACGTGCTGCCGGTCCAGGCGGATGGGCTCGTCGACCTCGCTCTGCTCGATACGCGCATCGACGAGCGCACCGGGCTCGTCGCGGCGATGCTCGTCAACAACGAGATCGGCGTGATCCAGCCGGTCGCGGAGATCGGCGCCCTCGCCCGCGGCCGCGGGGCGCTGTTCTTCTGCGATGGGGTGCAGGGCTTCGGCCGCGCGGCCGTGCCGCTCGAAAGCTGCGACATGGTCGCGCTCTCCGCCCACAAGGTGCACGGACCGAAGGGGATCGGCGCGCTCTGGGTGCGCGACGGGGCGCCGCTCGATCCCCTGCTCCACGGCGGCGGCCAGGAAGGCGGGCTGCGCTCGGGCACGCTGTCCCCGGCGCTCTGCGCCGGCTTCGGCGAGGCCGCGCGTCTGCTGGCCGAACGGGAGGCGGAGGATCGCGCCCATGTCGAGAGCTTATGGCAGGCGGCGAGGGCGGCGCTCCCCGGCTGGACGCTGAACGGCTCGGCCGGGCAGCGCTATCGCGGCAATCTCAACATCCGCCGCGGCGGCGTCGATGCCGCGCGCCTGATCTCCGAATTGCGCCAGCTCGCTTTCTCCGCCGGCTCCGCCTGCGCCAGCGGCTCGGGCCGGCCGAGCCACGTCCTCGCCGCCCTCGGCCTGAGCGAGCAGGAGGCGCGCTCCTCGCTCCGCCTCGGCTTCGGCCGCTATACGCGCGAGGAGGAACTGCTCCGCGCCCTCGCCCTGATCGACGAGGCCGCCGGCCGCCAGCTGAGCTTCGCCGCATGACGCGCGTCCGCTTCGTCTCCGCCGACGGCAGCCAGGTGCGCGAGGTCGACGCGCCCGCCGGCGAGCGTCTGCTCGATGTTGCCCAGGCCGACGGCCAGCCGCTCGAAGGCACGTGCGAAGGGCAGATGGCCTGTTCGACCTGCCACGTGATCGTCGATGCCGAGGATTTCGCGAAGCTGCCCCGGGCGAGCGAGGAGGAAGAGGACCTGCTCGACCTCGCCAAGCACGTCACCCGCACGTCGCGGCTTTCCTGCCAGATCCTGCTCACCGACACGCTGGACAGTTTGACGGTGCGGATGCCCGGCGGAGCGCATAATATGCAGGGGCGCTGACTCGGGGAGAGAGGGCCGGTCATGTCGGACTATGAATTGTCGGATGCGGTGGGGAGCCTGTCGGATTATTCGTCGGCAACCGGCACCTTATGGGGGATCTATGCTGCAGCGACCTTCGCGGCGTCCGGTTTCGGTATCACGATGGGCGATCGATTCACCTTTGGAATCGCGGCTTTTCTGACCGCTGGCTTCCTGGCCTTCGCGATCGGGCATTTTTCCTTCGTCTGGCATCATGTGAAGGTCCAAGGGATCATGTCCAGCGAGGTCCTCGATTATCTCGAAAAGGACCCATGCCCGACCGCCTTCCCGCTCTCCGTCCGGGCTGCCTGCAGGCCCGACAACAAGATGGCGGCGGTGACGATCACCCACATCGTCATCGATCTCTGTGTGCTCCTGATCATCTGGAGCATGGCCAAATACGTATAGGGGCTTTGAAACGGCGCGGCGGGGCCATATATGCGCCGCGGGAGTCGGGCGGACGGAGTTGTCGCCAACCCGGTCAGATCCGGAAGGAAGCAGCCGTAACGATTTCGCTCCGGGTCGTTTCCGGCTCCCACCTTTCCTCTTCCTGCGGATTTGGCTGAAGGCTTGGGCCTTTGACGCCGCCTGCGGCGTCGCTCAGGACAGGCTTCGACAGGCTCAGCCCGAACGGTTAGTGTCGACCCGATGTCCTCCGATTCACCCTCCGACTCCTTCGGCCTCGGCCTCGACGAGCCGCCGCAGCCGGCCAAGGCGCAGCCGTACCGCGTGCTCGCCCGCAAATACCGGCCGCAAAGCTTCGGCGAGCTGATCGGGCAGGATGCGATGGTGCAGACGCTCGGCAATGCGATCAAGCGCGACCGGCTCGCCCATGCTTTCCTGCTCACCGGCGTGCGCGGCGTCGGCAAGACCTCGACCGCGCGCCTCATCGCCAAGGCGCTGAACTGCATCGGGCCGGACGGCAATGGCGGCCCCACCATCGATCCCTGCGGCGTCTGCGAGCCGTGCCGCGCGATCGCCGAGGGGCGCCACATCGACGTCATCGAGATGGACGCCGCATCCCATACCGGCGTCGACGACGTGCGCGAGATCATCGAAGCGGTGCGCTATGCCGCCGTCTCGGCGCGCTACAAGGTCTACATCGTCGACGAAGTCCACATGCTGTCGAAGAATGCGTTCAACGCGCTTCTGAAGACACTCGAGGAACCACCTGCGCATGTTAAGTTTTTGTTCGCCACGACCGAGGTGAACAAGGTCCCGGTCACCGTCCTCTCCCGCTGCCAGCGCTTCGACCTGAGGCGCATCCCCGCCGAGGCGCTCGCCG
>JAXDOV010000028.1:0-29124 GCA_034668705.1 Sphingomonadales bacterium | reverse complement strand
GAATGCGTCCGGCGTCGACGCTTCACACAGGTGGAATTTCGAATGAGCCTTGCAAGACGACTGGTTCGGGTTCTCGGTGGCCGTGTCTTCTGGAGCTTCGCGCTCGTGACATTCCTCATGGCGGGTCTGCTGGCGACGGTGAATCTTGCCTCTCGCTACGCCCTCAAGGACTATGTCGACGGCCAGCTCGCACGCACGCCATGGGACCTCACCGTTTTCCAGGTCGGCGGCAGCGACGTGGACGATCCGACCGTCGCGGGCAAGATTGCGTCCGTCAAAGGCATCGCCCGCGTCGAAACCATGGCGGTGCTGCGCGCCAAGCTGCCGAAGGGCACGACCGAAACCCTGGTCGACGGCAAGCAGCTGCAGGCGCCGTGGCTGACCCTCATCGCCGTGACCAGTCCGGCCCTGTTGCCGCCTCAGCTCCAGGCCGGCCGCCAGGATGTCGCCGGCGCGCATGCCGAGCACACCAAGCCCATCCTCGCGCTGGTGGGGCCTGAAACGGCGATGGGTCCCGCCTTCCTCGCGCTCCAGGGCGCGAAGCAATTCAGCCTCCAGGTCAAGACATCGGAGGCCCAGACGTCGGTCTTCACCACCCCCATCGAGGGCGTCGTTCGCCTCGATCGCGATGAGCTCACGCGCTGGATGATGGATCAGATGGGGTCACAGAGCTACGTGCCGCCCGTGGGCGCCGTTCTGCTCATGCCCTATGATCGCCGGGCCCTTCGCAACTTCAACGCCCTTGCCCAGGGCATCATGCCGCCGGACATCGTCGCGGAGCAGGGGGCCGACAGCACTTTCGCGCAAGGGCACGGCGAGAAAGCGGAATATATCCCCGAAGTCATCTACCTGGCGCGCCTGAATCGGGATCAGATGATTTCCGGCTGGGACGTCGACCGCTCGCTCGAGAACGTCCTCGGCCTTCGCCACGGCATCATTCGGGCGCTTGCCGAGCAGCCGGGCGGCGTCCCCGCGGCGCCCCGCCTGCGGGCGGCCTCCCTGGCCTCGCCCGAATTCGCGCAGCTCGGCCCCCGGCGCACGACGATGGCCTCGCTCGTGCCTGCGGTGGCCGGATTCGGCGGCGACGGGGCCGACGGAGCGCGGCCGAAGCTGCAGCTGCTTCACGGCAGCGACGATCCGGAAGGGCTCGCGAACGACAATCCCTATGTGGCGATCAGTGATCACATCGTCGACAGCACGACCGAGGTGCTCCTCAGGCAGATGAACAAGATGGCCCGCCTGCTCGGGCTCGTCACCCTGCTCGTCGCCCTGCCGTTGCTCTGGATGGGATGGATGCTGGCGTCCAACCTTGCGGGCCTGCTGATGCTGAACGAGCGGCGGAAGCTCGGCCTGATGCGATTGCGCGGGGTGCCGGGCAAACAGCTCGGCCGCGCCCTGTTGATGGCTGTCGGTGCCGGCGGCCTTGCCGGCGGAATCCTCGGCGTGGTCCTCGGCTCCGTCGTTCCACTGCTCATCTACGAGGGCGGCCGGTTTCCTGCCGCAGTGCTGCTGCAGCCGCAGCAGCTCGGCATGCTGCTCATGTTCCTGCTGATCACCGTTCTGCTCTCTCTGATCATCAGCGCGCGCCTGATCAATTATGCGACAACGATCTCCCCTCTGGAAGCCTCCGGGCGGTTCTCGAGCTCGGAGGCGACCGTCACCAGCGTCAGATTCGGCCTGGTACAGGGCGCAGCCTTGATCGCGGGAGCCGTTGCGCTTGCCGGTTGGGTCTTCGGATTCTCGCCGACGGGCTTCATTCCCTCGGAGACGGTCCGGCGCTTCTCGGTGGTGCTCGATTTCATAAGCCTGCCACTCTTCCTTTACGGCATCATTTCGCTGCTCGCCTCGCGGCGCGAATGGATCCAGGCGATGATGAGTCCGATCCAAAGGCTGATCGGCGGTCGCCTCAGCCTGTTCACCCAGCGTCACATGGCAGCCAAGCCGCACCGCGCCGTCGCCTTCCTGATGATCGTCGCCCTGATGGCCAGCATCAGCCTGTATCCGACGATCGCGAGCCGTTCCTTCCAGGACAAGGTGGCGAGGGGCGCCCAGGTGCAACTCGGCAGCGACTGGCATTACACGTTCAACTCACCGGAGCTTGCTTCCGGGCCGGCGCTCACCGGCGCGGTTCATACTCAGCTGCGCCAGCTCACGCCGGCGATGAAGGGCATGGCCGCTGCCGTCGGCAAGCTCGAAGGCGTCGAATCCGCAGGCTATATGGTCGAAGCGTTCATGCCGGGCTTCTACCTGCCGGGCTACGGCATGAAGGGCGTCCCGCTCTATTTGCTCGACGATGCGCATGCCTATCAATCCAACTCCTATGCCGAACCCGAGCTGGGGGTTGGCGAGCCGTTCAGGGACGTGCTTCAGCGTGTTCGCGACGGCGGCGTTGCCGTGTCTCCGTCGATCGCCGAGTTCTGGAATACCAGGAATGGAACGCCGCTGCGCCTGGGTCTCGACACCGCCGGCGGCACGATCGCCTTGCCCACTGCCGGCACGCTCGGCTTCCTCCCGGGCATCCCCGCCCGGAGCGTGACCGACCGGCAGGGCTTCGTCCAGGCACGCGTGGATTATCTGAACTATCTGTTTGACCACAGCGCCTATGCGGCCGTCGCCGCGAGCAATCCGAAAGTCCAGAATCTGGTGGCCTTCATCCCGCGTACGATCCTGCTGGTGAAGGTCGACCCTGCGGTCAGCGCCGATCCGCTGAGGGCGGCCGAGTTGCAGTCGCGCATCCTCAAGACCTTCGCATCTCCTCCGCTCGAGACGCACTCCCTCGGCAACGAGATCAAGAAGGTGGGAAGCGACATGTTCGTGTCGCTCGCGCTCGAGAACATGAAGATTTATCTCATCGGCGGGATCGTCCTGGCCGTCATCGCCATCTTCGCGGTGGCTCTCGCCAACTATGCCGAGGACCGGCGGACGCTCTCGCTCCTGCGGGTGCGGGGCAGCTCGCCCGCCCAGTTGAGGCGCTTCCTGATCGCCATGCTGCTGTCGCCGGCGCTTGTCGGCTTGGTGCTCGGCGGTGTGACGGCCATGATCGCCGGCTACGGGCTGACCAATTATGTGTGGAAGCTGCGCGACATGCGTTCCGTCGTTCAGCTGCTGCGCACACACCTGCTCATTTCAGGCTCGACCGTCCTCATCGCGATTTTTCTGATGGCGGTGGTGATCGCGTCGGCCTGGGTGTTCGGTCTCTGGTCGTTCCGCAAATCCGCACGCGTCCTCAACAGTTAAAGGATCCAAGCTCATGGGGCATTCTGGTCTTTTTGAAACCAAAGGAATCCGCCTCGAGGTTCGCCAGGTTACCAAGATCTACAAGACGGCGGCCGAGGAGGTGCATGCCCTCCAGCAGGTGGATTGGGACGTCGCTCCAGGTGAGGCGGTCGCGATCATGGGCCCGAGCGGGTGCGGGAAATCGACCCTGATGAATCTCGTGGGCGGCGTCGACCGGGCCACCAGCGGCGGCATCGTCGTCGACGGTATCGATCTCACCGGTGCGAGCGAAAGACACCTCGAGAAGCATCGGCTCCTCAAGGTCGGCTTCGTCTTTCAGTTCTTCAACCTTGTGCCGACGATGACGGCGTTCGAAAATCTCGAGCTCCCCATGATGGTCGCCGGGAGGCCGGAGCGTGAGTGCCGGGCGCGCGCCCGGGCGCTGCTCGCGATCGTCGGTCTGGAGGATAAGGGCGACAAGCGTCCCGACCAGCTCAGCGGCGGCGAGCAGCAGCGGGTGGGCGTCACGCTGGCGCTGGCGAATGATCCGGCCCTGATCCTGGCCGACGAGCCGACCGGCAATCTCGATGCGCGCAACGCGGACATCATTTCGGAGCTCCTGGTTTCACTCGCGCGCGATTACGGAAAGACGGTGGTCATGGTCAGCCACGACCCGAAAAGCGTCGCTCATTTTCCCGTCGAATACGCAATGCGCGACGGACGCTTCGTGCCGCTCGAGGACGCACTCCTGGTCCCGAAGCGGGCCGCGGTACCCGGATGAGTATTGCTCGCCCGGTTTCCCCAAGCATGGTCATTTCGGCACGTTGAAGCCGCACTTGGAGGATCACCCTGCCAGACGACAGGCTGCTTCAGTTTCTGGCGACGCTTTGTCTTGGCCAGGAAGGTCCCAACCACGCCTCGACACTTTGCCGATCTGGAAATATAGCTCCAGAGACGCATTCGCATGCACTAAAAAACAGGACTCCATCGGAGACTTTATGCCCACCGTGCCGCAGCGCGAGGACAAGCAGACCTTTTCTGAAGTCGGCGACCGGCTGCGTGCCGCGCGTGCCAAGGTCGGGATGACGAGACGTCAGCTTGCCGTCGCCTCGCATAGCTCGGAGCGCTATCTTGCCCAGATCGAAGCGGGCGTCGCCAATCCTTCCCTCGGCGTGCTGACGAGCCTTGCCGGCGCCCTCGATCTTGCCGTCGCCGAGCTCCTTCCCAGGGGAGGAGAGCGGAGCGAGGCCTATATGGAGGCCGCCGCCGCTATTCGACGGCTGTCGGTCGACGGACTCGCCGGCTTCGGCCGCTGGATTTCCCGGCCGCCGGAGGTCAACCTCAGCAAGGGCCGGCGTATCCTCCTCGTCGGGCTCCGGGGCGCCGGCAAATCGTCGCTGGGACATGGCCTTGCAGAGCGGCTGCAGATGCCGTTTTTCGAGATCAGGAAGCAGGTTGAACTCGCTTACGGTGCGGAAATCGGCGTGCTTCTGGAACTCAGCGGCCAGGCGGCGCTACGCCGTTACGAAACCGAGATCTGGGAATCGATTTGCCAGGGACACGATGCCGCGGTGATCGCCGCACCCGGCGGGATCGTCGCCGACGCTCCTATCTTCGATCGAATGCTGGCGACGAGCCACAGCATCTGGCTCCGGGCCGCGCCTGAAGACCATATGGAGCGGGTGATGGCGCAGGGAGATTTCCGGCCGATGGCCAGCAATCGCGAAGCGATGGCCGACCTCAAGGCGATTCTTCATGCGCGCTCAGCTGAATATGCCCGCGCGGATGCGCTGTTGGACACGTCGGAACAGGGTTTCTCCGACACACTGCGCCGGCTCGAGACGGTCGCCCGGGAATTGCTCGGCGAATACATGTGATATAGTGCTTGATTTCTTGGGATGGGCGCTATAATTCCGGTCGCGTCTTACGTTCTGCGAGAGGCCGGACCGTCTTCGACATGGACCATATCGGATCTTTCGTTCCGCTGGAATGGATCGCCCGCGGCAAGTCGGCGGTTATATTGTGCAGGTGCGCCGGTTCGGCTCGGTCATCGCGCTGGAGTCGCGGCCGCGCGGCACGGCTGGCGCAAGACCTGCGTGCCGAAGAAGAAGTGCGATGATGGTTTGGGACCGTCGGGATCGCGAAATGCTCATATCCCGTCCCCGGATGAGAACGCCGCGGGTTGCACGGTTCCTGATCGGCGTGGTCGGCGTGGCGGTCGGAGGGATCGCTTTGTTCTCGATCGACGATCCGCTGATGTCGACGGTGGCGATGGTCGCCTCTTTGGCTTCGGGAGAATTGCTCGGCATGCTGACCGAGAAGCGCTTGCTCGCCAACATCGAAAATCGGTGAGGACAAATCCGTCCTCACCGATGCGCTCCGGCCACCCCCACGGCCGGAGCGCCCCATTTCGGCGCGGAAAAGGTGAGAGGCTGTGCTGCAGCCCCAGCCGATCTGCCGGCGGTCGAGGCAAGGCCGCAGGCTCCCGGCGCACCTGATGGCATTCGCCCACGCGTTTGCCCTGGGAGGCCGGGGCCCTGCCGCCGTCGCCGGCGCGGCTGCGGCTCCCGCCGCGCTCCCCGTCACCGGCCGTCGCGCCGAGTCCTCGACAATTGTGACCCCGGGCAATTCGATCGCCGCCGTCGTGAACGTCGCTGCCGCCGGCAGGCCGCGATCGGCATCGAGAATCTCGGCAATCAGTGCTACTTCCTCTTCCACCCCTTTCCGCAGCGGACCTTCACGGGCGAGCTGGCATGGCGATGGCGAGGCGGGAGCAAGCGCGACAAAATAAAAGAGCGGCGGCTGCCGATGCGGCCGACAAACTCAACGAAGGAGGGTGGAATGGCCAAGATTGTTTGTGTGCTCTACGACGATCCCGAAGACGGGTATCCGGACTCCTATCCCCGCGACGATCTGCCGAGGATCGAGGCCTATCCGGACGGGCAGACGCTGCCGACGCCCAAAGGCGTGGATTTCCGCCCCGGCGAGCTCCTCGGCAGCGTCTCGGGCGAGCTCGGATTGCGCGCCTGGCTCGAGCGCGAAGGCCATCAGCTCGTCGTCACATCGGACAAGGATGGCCCGGATTCCGTCTTCGAGCGCGAGCTGGCGGACGCGGATATCGTGATCTCGCAACCCTTCTGGCCAGCCTATCTGACCGCGGAGCGGATCGCCGGGGCTCCGAAGCTGAAGATGGCCGTCACGGCGGGGATCGGCTCCGATCATGTCGACCTGCAGGCGGCGATCGAACGCGGCGTCACGGTCACGGAAGTCACCTATTGCAACTCGATCAGCGTCGCCGAGCATGTCGTGATGATGATCCTCTCGCTCGTCCGCAACTATCTCCCCTCGCACGACTGGGTGCGCAAGGGCGGCTGGAACATCGCCGATTGCGCCGCCCGCTCCTACGATGTGGAGGGAATGCATGTCGGCACCGTCGCCGCCGGGCGCATCGGGCTCGCGGTGCTGCGCCGGCTCAAGCCGTTCGACATGCACCTCCATTATTACGATCGCCATCGCCTGCCCGAAGCGGTCGAGCGCGAGCTGGGCCTCGTCTGGCATGATTCGGTCGAGGAGATGGTGGGGGTCTGCGACGTCGTGACGATCAATTGCCCGCTCCATCCGGAAACCGAGAATCTGTTCGACGAGACCATGCTCGGCCGGATGAAGCGGGGCGCCTATCTGGTGAATACGGCGCGCGGCAAGATCGTCGACCGCGACGCCGTGGTGCGGGCGCTCGAGAGCGGCCGGCTGGCGGGCTATGCCGGCGACGTGTGGTTCCCCCAGCCGGCGCCGCGCGATCATCCGTGGCGGACGATGCCGCATCACGGCATGACTCCGCACATTTCCGGGACCTCGCTTTCGGCCCAGGCCCGCTATGCCGCCGGCGTCCGCGAGATCCTGGAATGCTTCTTCGAAGGACGGCCGATCCGCGACGAATATCTGATCGTCGAAGGCGGCCATCTCGCCGGCGCCGGCGCCCACTCCTATAGCGAGGGAAACACGACTTCCGGATCCGAGGAGGCCGCGCGCTTCAAGGCTTGAGGATGCGCCTGCGCCGGGCCGGCGTCCGACGGCCTGCCCGGCCAGGCGGCGGCCGCAGGCCGCCGGCCGGCCCGCGGCCGCCTCCGGTCCGTATCACATCGCCCGTCCGATCTTTTGGGCCTGCTCACGAAGAACGGGCAGGAAGTTCGAGATCATGGCGTCGAGGGTGATCCGTGCCGAATAGGCGCTGGCGCTGATCGCGGCGATCACTGTCCCGGAAGGATCGCGGACGCCGACGGCGATGGAGCGCATCCCCAGTTCCAGCTCCTCGTCGGTGAGATCATAGCCGTTGGACCGCGCCCGCTCGACGGCATTCTCGATCGCGCCCCGCTCGACGAGCGTACGATTGGTGCGCGCCTTGAAGTCGCACCGATCGAGATAGGCGTGCAGCTCGGCGTCGGTCATGCCCGACAGCAGCACCCGTCCCGTGGCCGTGCAATAGGCCGGCAAACGGGCGCCGACGCGTACGCCGGTCGAAACGATATGGTCGGCTTCGGCGCGTGCCACGAATACGGAGAAGCCGTCCTCGATCACGGCGAGAGACACGGATTCGTCGAGCCTGTCTCGCGCTGCCTCGAGATGCGTCTGCGCAATCTGCGGCAGCGGGGCCGAATCGAGATACGAAGCCCCGAGGCGCAGCATCCGCGGAGTCGCGCGGAAATGCTTTCCGTCGAACGTGAGATAGCCGAGCTCGGCGAGCGTCAACAGGCAGCGCCGGGCGGCGGCGCGACTGACGCCGGTCGCCCGCGCGGCGTCAGCGACGGTTACCTGGCTGCACGCCTTTCCAAAGGATTCGATGATGGCGAGGCCCTTGGCGAGCCCCGCCATCCCTTCGGCGGCACGGGGCGCAGGTCCGTCGCCGGTCTTCTCCTCGGACATATTGACACTCCCGTCTCGACCCCATAGTGTTCGATCTACAGCCTGACGTTCGATAAGCGAACAAAAAGCTCGGCGCGCAGTGCCTCAAAGGGCGGGCGGCGTCCAACACGCGCCTCCCGTAGAGGAGGCGGGAAGGAGGGGGAAGACCGTGGGTGCAGAAGGGCAAGTCTTTGGCGAGATGGATTGGCCCGAGGGCCTGACCCGCATCCCCTATCGCGTGTTCCAGGACCGCGCGGTTTACGATGTCGAGCAGCAAAAGCTCTTCAACGGTCCCAGCTGGAACTATCTCTGCCTCGAGATCGAGCTCGTCGAACCGGGCAGCTTTCGCGCAAGCTTTATCGGCGACACGCCGGTGGTCGTGGCGCGCGACCGCGACGGTGAGCTCTATGGCTTCGAGAATCGCTGTGCCCATCGGGGAGCGCTGCTGGCGCTGGAGGATAGCGGCAAGACGAACGGCTTCACCTGCGTCTATCACGCATGGAGCTACAATCTCCAGGGCGACCTGGTCGGCGTCGCGTTCAAGGACGGCGTGAAGGGCGAGGGCGGCATGCCGCCGAGCTTCTGCCTGGCCGACCACGCATTGCGCAAGCTGCGGATCGCGGTGGTGCACGGACTGGTGTTCGGCAGCTTCTGCGACGAGGTTCCGCCGATCGAGGAATATCTCGGCGAGGCCATCTTCAGTCACATCGAGCGCGTGCTTGGAGGCCGGAAGCCGGTCATCCTGGGGCGCTTCACCCAGGCGCTGCCCAACAATTGGAAGCTCTACATGGAGAATGTGAAGGACTCGTACCATGCGAGCATCCTTCATTTGTTCTTCACCACCTTCGAGATCAATCACCTCTCCCAACGCGGCGGGATCATCGTGGATGACAGTGGCGGCAACCATGTCAGCTACTCGGCCATCGACAACGACGCCCCCCGGGCGGCGGGCTATTCGGAGCAGAACATCCGCTCCGACAGCGAGTACAAGCTGGCCGATCCTTCAATCCTCGATGGCTTCAAGGAATTCGGGGACGACATCACGCTGCAGATCCTTTCGGTGTTCCCGGGTTTCGTGCTCCAGCAGATCCAGAACGCGATTGCGGTGCGTCAGATCCTGCCGCGAGATACCAACCGGACCGATCTCAACTGGATCTATCTCGGCTTCGAGACCGACACGCCCGAGCAGAATGGGGTGCGGCTGAAGCAGGCCAATCTGGTCGGACCCGCCGGTTACATCTCCATGGAGGACGGCTGCGTCGGCGGCTTCGTCCAGCGCGGCATCGCCGGCGCGGCCGGGTCCCATGAAGTGCTCGAGATGGGCGGTCACTCCGTCGAGACCAGCAACAGCCGCGTCACCGAAGCTTCCGTCCGGGGCTTCTGGAAGGCGTATCGCGCCATGATGGGCTGCTGAGCGCCTCATGACCGGCACCCTCTTCGAGAAGATCGCCCGCTTTCAGGCCGATTATTGCCGTTGCATCGACGGCGGGGCATTGGAGCAATGGCCCGATTTCTTCGTCGCCGATTGCGTCTATCGCATCACCACCGCCGCCAACCATCGTCTCGGCTATCAGGCGGGGATCATCTCGGCGACGTCGCGGGGCATGCTCCAGGATCGCGTATCCGCGTTGCGCGATGCCAATATCTACGAGCGCCACGCCTACCGCCATATCCTCGGCCAGCCCGCGGTGACCGAAGCGGCCGGAGCCGAAGTACGCAGCGAGACTTCGTTCCTCGTCCTGCGCATCATGCGGGACGGGACGACCGACGTCTTCGCCACCGGCGTCTACCTGGACCGCTTTGAAATCGGCGGCGACGCGCTCAAGCTGGCCGAACGTATCGTCGTGTGCGACAGCCCGCGCATCGACACCCTGCTGGCGCTGCCGCTTTGACGCAGCCCCGGACGATCCTGCTGCCGATCGGGGATCCGAACGGGATCGGACCCGAGGTCGCGGTCAAGGCCGCCGCCGCGCTCCATGGCCGCAGCGATATCCGGGCCGTAATCGTCGGCGACCGTTTCGTGGTCGAGCATTATGCCGGGCTGGCGGGCTGGGACGTGCGGCCGGTGGCTATGGAGGCTGCGGCCGCGGCAGGCGCCCTCGATCTGATCGAGGTCGATTCGCTCCCGTCGCGGGCCTTCGAGCCGGGCACGTTCTCGAGCGCGGCCGGGCGCGCAACCGTCCGCTACGTTGCCGCAGCGGTCGACCAGGTCAAGGCGGGCCGAGCCCAAGCAATCGTCGCCTGCCCCCATTCCGAGACTTCGATCAACGCAGCCGGCATAGGCTTTGCAGGTTATCCCACACTGCTCGCGCGCCTGCTCGGCCTCCCCGCCGACCGCGTGTTTCTGATGCTGGTAGGCGGCCGGCTGCGGATCGTTCATGCGACCCTGCACGAGCGGCTCGCCGACGCGATCGCGCGGCTCACGCCGGAACTGGTTGAGGCGGCAGCCGTCGCGGCGGTTGGCGCGCTGGTTGCGCAGGGCATCGCCCGGCCGCGTATCGGCATCCTCGGCATCAATCCCCATGCCGGCGAGCAGGGCCTCTTCGGTACGGACGATGATGGGATCACGATGCCCGCGGCGGACCGCCTGCGCAGTGCCGGCCATGACGTGGTGGGGCCGCAGGGCGCCGACCTCCTGCTGGGCCGCGACGACATCGACGTATTCGTCGCCATGTATCACGACCAGGGCCACGTGCCGGTCAAGCTGCTTGCCGGGCGCAGCGCTGCCGCGCTGTCCATCGGCGCCGGACTGATCTTCTCGAGCGTCGGCCACGGCTGTGCGTTCGACATCGCCGGAAAGGGCCTGGCCGAGCCGGAAGCGGTGCTGCGGGCGGTCGATCTTGTCGCCGGCCATGCCGGCCATGCCGGCCTCGCCGAAGGCGCTGGGGCCGTCCGATGAGCCACAGGGTCCGCATTGCCGGCATGAGCATCGAGTTTGCCTGCGAGCCCGATGAGACGGTGCTCGAGGCGGCTGAGCGCGCCGGCTACTCGCTTCCCTATTCCTGCCGCAAGGGTGCCTGCTCGACCTGCGAAGGCGAGCTCGTCTGCGGCGACGCCTATCAGCGAGGCCGCGGCCACGCGCGCGGCCCTGCCGACGCCCTGCTATTCTGCCAGGCTCGGCCGCTCAGCGACATCGAAATTGCTCCGCGCCGGATCGACCGTCGCGATCCGGCGGTGCGCAAGCTCATCTCCGCAACGGTGTTTCGAATCGTCCGGGCGGCGCCGGATGTGAGCATAGTCCAATTGCGTTTCCCGGCCGGCATGCGGGCCAGGTTTCGGGCCGGCCAGTATCTTCGCGTGCTGATCGGCGAGGGCGACAGCCGCAATTACTCGATGGCCAATTGCCCGCGCGACAATGACGGCGCGGAGCTCCACATCCGCCATGTGCCCGGCGGGGCATTTTCGGCGAACATCCTCGAACGGCTCGCCAAGGGGGATCGGCTGCAGGTCGACCTTCCTTATGGCCAGTTCACCGTCGACGCAGATTCCGCCAAGCCGATCATCCTGCTCGCGACCGGCACCGGCTTCGCGCCGGTCAAGTCGATGGTCGAAGAGCAGATCCGTCTCGGCTCTTCACGCGAGATGCATCTCTACTGGGGCGCCCAGCGCCGCGACGATCTCTATCTGACGGCGTTGCCGGAGAAATGGGCGGCCGCCGGGTTGTTGTCCTACGTGCCGGTCCTGTCCTCGCCCGACGCGGACTGGAGGGGGCGCACCGGCCTGGTCCATGAGAGCGTGCTGGCGGACTTCCCCGACCTCTCGGGATACGAGGTCTACGCCTGCGGCAACCCGATGATGATCGCTGCCGCCCGCGCCGACTTCGCCGGCGCCGGTCTCCCCGCCGACCGCTACCATTGCGATGCGTTCGTCCCGTCCGGCAATCCTTCGACAGCGGACGCTCCCCAGGTCGCGGCTCTTTCTTCGGGAGGTCGGGGATGAGGCCCGCCGCCACGATCCGGATGCCCGCATTTCTGGATGAGCGGCGGATAGCGCCCTATCAATATCTTGTCGTGGTCCTGTGCGGGCTCGTCATGTTCATCGACGGGTTCGACACGCAGTCGATCAGCTACATGGCTCCCTTCATCGCGCGCGATTGGGGTCTCTCCAAGCAGCTCCTGGGACCGATCCTGTCGGCGTCGCTGGTCGGACTGATGGTCGGCTACCTGTTTGTATCGCCGCTAGCCGGCCGCTTCGGCGACAAGGCGATGATCGTCGCCAGCACCCTCGTGTTCGGCATAGCGACCATCGCGGGGGTCTGGGCAGGGTCGGTGACCAGCCTGATCGCGTTGCGCTTGATCACCGGCATCGGGCTGGGCGCCTGCGTGCCGAGCGCCGTCGCGCTGACGGCGGAATATAGTCCCAAGCGCGTGCGCGCCACCTTCGTGCTGCTGATCTATTGCGGCTTCTCGCTTGGCTTCATCGTTGCCGGGCTCGTTGCCGGCGCGCTGCTGCAGAGCCAGGGGTGGCGCTCCTTGTTCTGGGTCGGCGGGACGGTGCCGCTGTTGCTGGTGCCGCTGCTGGTGCTGTTCCTCCCGGACTCGATCGGCTTCATGGTGCGCCGCGGGCAGGATCGCCGCCTGGCCGTGACGCTCCGCCGCATCGATCCCGGCCTGGCGCGGCGATCGCAGCCGGTCGTGGAGCTGGCGGGAGCCGGTCCCCAGGAGACGCGGCGCGCGGCGCTGCCGGCGCTGTTCACGGGCGGCCGGCTGGCGGGAACATTGCTGTTGTGGCTGGTGTTCGCGATCAACCTGGGCGAATTCTACGCGCTCCAGAGCTGGCTGCCGTCGATCATGCTCGATCTCGGCCACCCGATGAGCGTGGTGGTCTCGGCGACGACGCTCACCACCGTCGGCGGGATCGCGGTCGTGGGGGTGATCGGTCCCGCGATGGACCGGCTCGGCGCGTTCCGGTCGCTCGCGATGCTCTACGCCCTGGGCTTCCTGTTCGTCGGCGCTGCGGCTTTCTCCTTCCATGCGCCGGTCACGCTGCTGCTCGGGGCGATCTTCCTTGCCGGCTGCGCCGTCAGCGGCGGGCAGAAGAGCGTCATCGCGCTCGCGGCGGTCTTCTACCCCGTCGAGATGCGTTCGGCCGGAATCGGCTGGGCGCTCGGCATCGGCCGCGTCGGCGGCATCCTTGGGCCGCTGCTGGTGGGCTTTGCGCTTACCAGGAACGCGTCACCGGCATCCGTCTTCGTCGTAATGGCGATCTTGATGCTTCTCAATAGCGTCATAATTCGCGCTCTCGGCACAAGATACGAAACGGCAGCGAATAACACGAACGAAGAGCGACAGCAAAAATAGCGGTGAAAATTCATTAGATAATAACAGAACCGCCGAAAATTAAAAGAAAAGGGGAGAGATTTAAATGAACGGACTTCTTAAAACGACTGTCTCGACGCTGGTACTGGCAACCGCTTCCTTCGCGCCGGCCTGCGCCTGGGCGCAGGAAGCTGCCGCCCCCACCGCGCAGGAGGAGGATGGCGCGTCCGGGAACGAGATCGTCGTCACCGCCCAGAAGCGCGCGCAGAACCTGCAGGACGTGAGCCTCAGCATCGCGGCGATCGGCGGGACGGATCTGGTCAACAGCCAGATCAACGACATCACCGACTTCGGCGGCAAGATCCCCAATGTGAACGTGACGACGCAGCTCGGCCGGGCCGTGATCACCATCCGGGGCATGGGTCAGGCCGCGCCGCTCAACGGCAAGGACCCGTCCGTCGCCCTCCATCTCGACGGTGCCGTCATTTCGCAATCCTCCGCGCAGCTCGGCGCCTTCTTCGATCTTCAGCGTATCGAGGTGCTGCGCGGGCCGCAGGGCACGCTCTATGGCCGTAACTCGACCGGCGGCGTGGTCAACCTGATCTCGAACAAGCCGACCCGCGACCCGTCCGGCTATGTCCGCGGCACCTACGGCAATTTCGGCGAGATCGGCATCGAGGGGGCGGTCAGCGGTCCCGTGGCCGGCGACAAGCTGCTTGCCCGGGTGGCGTTCCGCAGCGAGAATCGTGGCGGCACCGGGGTCAACGAGCTTTCCGGCGCCGATATCAACAACGTGAACACGCGCGCCGTCCGCGGGCAGATCCAGGCGAAGCCCTCACATGCGCTCAGCATTCTCGTCTCGGCCGAGTATTACCGGGAGGCCGACGCGAATTATGTGTCGACCTATTACGGGCCGGGATATCCCGGAACCACCGTCCCCGGCCTGATCCAGCGCGGCGCCAATTTTTCGCCGAACCCGCGCAATATCCGCTCGGAGGCGGAGCAGCTCAACGATCGACGGACATGGGCGGTCACCGGCATTGTCGACTGGGACATCAACGAAAATGTCAGCCTGCATTCGATCACCAACCACCGCGACCTGATGAGTCATCAAATCTACGACTTCGACACGTCGCCCGTGGTCGCAGCCACCGTCAACGACAATTACCAAAAGTCCAAGCAGACTTCCGAGGAGTTGCAGTTTAACTACAAGAACGGCCCAATCCAAGCAATGGTGACGGGGTATTACTTCAAAGAAGACTATATTGGCGACAGCCTGATCGGCATCAATCCGAACCGGTACGCGCCCCCCGGCCTGCAGTCCGTGGCGATCGTGTTCAACGGACTCATCAAGATCAAGAGTTGGGCCGTCTTCGGGAATACGTCCTATCGGTTCAGCGATTGGCTGACGCTCAACGTCGGCGGCCGCTACACGACGGAGACCCGCAACGGCGTGACCAACACGATCTCCGGCGCCACGACCTCGGTCTACGCGACGGGAGCGACCTCCACGGACTTCTCGCCGAATGTCACGCTCGAACTTCGGCCGGTAAGGGGCGTCATGGCCTATGCGACCTATTCGGAAGGCTTCAAGAGCGGCGTGATCCCGATCGGCTCGCCAAATCCGATCACGCGGCCGGAGCGCGTCAAGAATTACGAGGCCGGCGTCAAGACGACCCTGTTCGATCGCGTGCTGATGTTCAACGCGTCAGCCTTCTACGAGAAATACACCGATCTGCAGGTAAGCCGCGGGCAGGTGTCGCTGACCAACCCCACCGCGGTTTCGCTGCTGATCGAGAACGCGGCTGGCGCGATCACCAAGGGCTTCGAGGCGGAATTCGTGCTGCAGCCGACGCGCCAATTCTCCATCAATGGCTCGGTCGGTTACGTCGACGCCTATTATACCGACTACAAGACGGTGAACTCGCTCGATCAGCCAAGGGTCGTGCTGCACGACCTCAGCGGCTTTCCGCTGCCCAACGCGCCCAAGTGGACGCTGAACGGCGAGGCGCATTATAACGCGCGGCTGCGGAACGGCGCCGAATTGTCGTTCAATGCGGGCCTGTCATATAAGAGCCTGCAATGGTTCACTGCATTCAAGGAGCCCAGGCTTTCGCAAAGCGGCTACACCCTCGCAAATGCCAATATTCGTTACACGTCGCCCGACCAGAAGTTCTTCGCCAATGTCTGGGCCAAGAACCTGACGAATAAATTCTATCGGCAAGTTGTCTTCCTCAACAGCACGACGCGGGAGCTGCTGAACGCGATCGGCGAGCCGCGAACCTACGGCGTGACGGTGGGCTACAACTTCTGATCGGGAGAGGCACCATGATGAAAATGCGTCGTATCGGCCGCGGCCGTGCCAGGCTGCTCTATGGCGTGACGCTGGCCGGCCTCGCTTTGGCTCTGGTCCAGGGTTGCTCCAGGCGCGCGGGCGACGGGCAAGCGGCGAACGGCGCTGGGGGCTACCCGGCGCCGCGCTTCCTCGTTTCACTGCTGAACCCGACCCAGGACGATCTGGTCCGCGCGGCACGGATCGCAGTGCGCCAGACGCACGGCATGTCGCCGCTCGGCAAGATCGAGACGGGGCAGACGGTTCATGTCGTGTTGCCCTTTTCGCAGGACATGGCGGTGTGGGAGGCGCTCAAGCAGGCCTGGGCGGAACGCGGTGTCACCGCGGTTGCCGTTCGGCCATGGGAAGTCACCGGCGAGGACGCCGGCGCCTATGCCGCGCTCGCCAGGGCGAACGTCACCCACGGCGATGAAGCGTGGAAGGAAATCGGCAATTTCGACACCGTCTATTATCCCTATTTCTCGCCGGACATCCAGAAGGAGCTCGGCGATCTCAAATGGGCGGAGCGCGGAAAGGTCTACCACAAGGCCCTCAAGCCGTATCTGGAGAAGCATCCGGAGATCCGCTGGTTCATGTCCGATGCGGGCGGCGGCCCGAACTGGCTCTCGGTGGCGCTCGGCGACAAGCTGATGGAGCGCTTCGCCGGCAACTGGACCTACATCACCAGGGCCAGCCTGATCAGCAAGGGGTCGGAATATCCCGGCGATCTTTGGAACATGGTCGAGGACAAGCTGATCGCCCCCATCGAGCACGTCTCCGAAGGCACTTTCACCGACCCGCAGGGCACGGACCTGCACTGGGTCATCACCCCCGAGCAGGCGCGCAAGTGGAAGCAATATGTGGCGTTGGTCAACAACCACATGTTCCTCTATCCCCAGCCGATGGAGACCCTTCGCTTCGAAGGCAAGGTGTCGGGCACCGCAAACCACACCGGCTTCTATCCGCAGATGACCGTCCATCTGAGCGACCACGGCCGCGTCATCAAGGTCGAAGGGGGCGGACGCACCGGCGACATGTTCCGTCTGCTCGTCGATAATCCGCGGCTCGCCGGCGTCCAGTTCCCGTCGACGCCGGTAAAGGGCTATTGGTATCTCGCCGCCGATGGCTTCGCGACCAACCCCAAGAAGGCGCGCGACATGGACACGCTGATCGCGGGGTCCACCGAGCTGCCCAACATCTTCGAGCGCGAGAGGGCGGGCGTGATACACCTGTCCTTCTCGTCGGGTGCGGGCAATTACGACATCCCGCTCGCGACGATCGAGGCGGCAATCCGTCAGGGCCGGAAGACCCTCGGCCCCAAGAGTGCCGATGTGCGCGACCTGCTCTATGCAGCCCAGCATAAGATCCCGATGGGCCACACCGCGCACATCCACAATTATTTCGGCACGATGAAGTGGAAGCTGCGCGATACGGGCGAGTGGATCACCCGCTCGGAGAAGGGCCGGATCAAGGCGTTTGACGACCCGGAGGTGAGGGCGCTGGCGGCCCGGTACGGCGATCCCGACACGATCTTCAGCTACGACTGGATTCCGGCGATCCCGGGCATCAACGTGCCCGGCAATTATCAGACCTATGCCCGCGATCCATGGAGTTGGGTCGTCAACGAGTACAAGCAGATAAAGGACGGCAGCTACCCGTATCTGGTGAGGAATTACGACTTGTTGAGAACGTCGGCCGACGGGCAGGGTGCCAGGAAGAAATAGGCACCACGCCAATTGCCCGGCGGCTGCCAGGAGCCCTGTCGATCCGCCGCCACGCAAGCGGCTGGCCGGGCCTTGTCGCGCCGGCCCTCAGCCGCGTAAATGGCTCCTGCCGGTTTCCGGCGGGGAGCCGGTTTCGCGGCGGCGGCGATCATCTTGCTCGGGCCGGTCCTGCCGCGGGGGCGGGTCCGCGACGGCGCCGGCACCATTTGGGACCCGTTCGCGGCAAATCCCGGCCGCGGGATCCGGGTCAGGCAAGCCTGTCGATTTGGCCCTCCACATCTTCCTTGACAGCGCCCGTTCTTAATGGTCACGTGTTCGAATAACGATAGTAAGTTCGATATACGAACACACGCTGATGCGTATCGGAGAGGGAGGGCTGGCAGCATGAGGGCTGGCGAACGGGCGAGTGCAATCGGAATCGAGCGCGCCGGCATCTTCTTCGCCCGGATCGGAAATGCACAGTCACGGCCGCGAGACGGCATCGCCCAGATTGTGCCGGCCTGTACGGAGGGGCTCGATGGCCCGTTGCGCGCGGGCATCGATGGGTCCGGCGATGATCGCGCCACGCTCCGCGAACCGGGGCGCCGCGCCGCCGGCGAGCTCGGTCGGGTCAGGCGCCGCACCGTCCCGCAGGCGGTCCCTGGCCAGCTGACGGCCCGGAGTCGTCGCCGCATCGGCAAGAATTAACGCAAGCTCGGGAGAAGCCGGTGAGGGCCCATCTATTCAACGTGTTCGGGCGACGAGTGGCGCTCCTTTTCGGCGCGATCTCGTTCCTGATGGTTGCGGTGCTCGGCTCACTCTACCTGATGGCGGGCTACGCGATGGAGGCTTATGTCTCCGACCAGATCCAGCGCATTCCCTGGGACATCGTTGCCGGCCAGCGCGAGTCCATTCCCAATTATTCCGGATTCCAGGACCATCTGCGCGCGACCAGGGGCGTCGAACGGGTGGAGGCGTTCGGCTTCGTTCGCATCCAGAACACCAAGGCCATGCGGGTGGAGATCGACGGCAAGGTCTCCACCGTTCGCTGGGTCGGCATCATCGCGAGCTCCGACCCCTCGCTGCTCCCGACCCAGCTGCGCCCGGCACCGAACAGCGCCGCCGGCATGTTGCAGGCCTCCGCTGCCTTCGTCGGCGCCGAAGATTCGAATGGCGCCCCATTCGTGGTGCCCAGCGGCGCGACGATCCGGCTGGTCAAGGGCGTGAGCGGCGGGAGCAGCGAAGGGCATGGCGAGGAGCATGACCATGACCACGCCGCCCCTGGAGGCGCCGGGCACGAGGGTGTGAGCCATGACGATCAGCTGCTCGACCTGAGCGCCAATGCCCCGAACATCTTGTTCGAGGCGACCGTCCCCGCGAGCCCCGGCGCGATCGAGCGCGAGGAATTCAACAAATGGATGCTCCGCAACGTCGGCTCGCTCTCCTATCTGCCGGAGATGGCGATCGTCATCGCCGTGCCGATGGACCAATATGTCCGCGTCGCGGCGCAGCTCGATCACGCCTTCGTGGTCACCGGCGGCATGCACGGCGGCGAGGCCGCTCCACCCTATGTCCCCGAGATCCTCCATCTGGTGAAGCTCGATCGCGGCAAGTGGGTCTCGTCATGGGAGCTTGGCGCAAGCCTGGACCGCCTGTCTCCGCTGCTCGGCGACGTGCTTAACGGCGTGCGCGAGCAGACGCCGCAGTCGCACATGAAGAGCGACCTCTACGCGGTGATCGCCCGGATGGATCAGGTGAGCAGGATGATCGGGATCGTCACGCTGCTGGTTGCGATCCCGCTGCTGTGGCTCGGCTGGTCGGTGGCGCGGATGCTGAGCGCATTGCTGATGATGAACGAGCGCCGCCTGGTCGGGCTGGCGCTGATCCGGGGCGTGCCGGTCGAGGAGATAGGCCGGGCGCTGCTCACTGCCCTGCTCGTCGGCGGATTGGCCGGCGGCCTGCTGGGGCTGGCGGCGGGGCTTGGCCTGCCGATCGCGATCGAAAGCGCGCTGGGCCGCACGCCGCCGCCCGCGCCCGTGCTGTTCCGCGGCATCCTCTATTTCGCGCTGTTCATCGTCGTCGGCGTGATCCTGGCGCTGCTCTCCGGCCGCGGAATGATCCGGCGCATCCGGGCGATGCGGCCGCGCGAGGCGATCGCCTACATATCCAGCGCCGATGCCGAAGGATCGGCGGAGCGGCCGTCGCCGCTTCTGGCCGCCGCGAGCGCGGTGGCTCTGCTGCTCGGCGCCTACAAGTTCGGGGGGTGGATCTTCGGCCGCCCGCTGATCGATCCCGGCTCGAGCGCCGTGCTGATGATCCTGGACGGGCTGCTCAACTTCCTCGCCGTGCCCTTCTTCCTGTTCGGGCTGGTCGGCCTGCTGCGCTGGCGCCTCAGCTGGATCCAGTTCGTGCTCGGGGGGATTACCGCGCCGCTGGCCGGCAAGCTGCGCTGGTTCGTCGCCGATCACATGGCGCTCAACCGGGGCCGCGTCGCCGGCACGATGTTCATCGCCTCGCTCGCGATGTCGCTCGCCTTGCTGCCGCAGGTCGCGGCCGACACTTTCTACCACCGCATCCTGCGCGGCGTGCAGGCATCGGTCGGCGGCGACGTGCAGCTCGAATATGACATGGCGGAGCTGACCGGCACCGGCTCGAAGCCGTTGCGCTTCGCCGATGCGAGCAACGGGCTCGCCGCTCGCCTCGACGGGATCGGGCGGGCGATCAGGGCCGACGGCAAGGTCGCAAGCGCGGCCCTGATCCAGCAGTTCGTCGCGCCGGAAGTCTATTTGCCCAATCAGGCCGGCCTCCTGGTGAACGTGATCGAATCGCCGAAGGACTATCTCAAGACGGTCTATTTCGAGGAGGGGCTCGGCGTGAGCCGGCCCTTCTCGGCAATGATCGCCGACCCCGGAAGGGAGACGCTCGTCGCCTCGACCGGGTTGCTCAACGTCCGCGAGGTCCCGATCGGCCGCTCCGTGATGCTGGGCTATGACGGCGACAGGGAGGTCGGCGCGAAGTTCGGCGACATCCTGTCGTTTCTCCCCGGCCAGCCGACCTCCGATGTCGCCCAGCGCGAGGGCTATGCGGCGGCCGAGGTCGATTACCTGAACTACCTGTCGAGCAGCAATGCGGCCGCGATAGCCCCCGCCGCGCTGTTCCGTCACGGGCCCCTTGCGACGATGCAGCTGGCGCCGTCGCGCGCGGTGTTCGTCGCGCGGATGAAGCCGGGCGCAAGCGAGGACGACATCAAGCGGTTGGTGCAGGGGCTGCCGGCGCGGCCGACCAACGTCCGCTGGGTCGCCGAGGAGCGGCGCAAGCTCGGGCGCGACATGTTCATCTCGCTCGCCCTCGCCAACATGAACGTGTTCATGATCGGCGGGCTGATCCTCTCGATCGCGGGGGTGGTGGTGGTCGGCCTCGCCAACTTCCTGTCGGAGCGGCGGACCTTCTCGCTGCTGCGGCTTCGCGGGCTGCCCATCTCGGCACTGGTCCGCGTCTCGCTGTCGATCTTCCTCGCGCCGGTGGCGGTCGGGATATTGCTCGGCATCGCCCTGGGCGTGCTTGCAGGTTTCGGCATCTCGGAGTCGATCTGGCAGCTGCCGCGCATCTACGGCGTCGCGGGGCTGCTCGCGAAGCAGGTCGATTTCTCGGCGACTGCCGGCGCGATCGTTGCCGGCTTCGGCACCGCGCTGCTGCTGGTGGCGCTGGGTTTCGCACTCTGGCCGTTCAGGCGGTCGGCCAATGAAAATGTCAGGAAGAGTTGATCATGGCGCAGGAAGCACGGTTATTGAAGCGCGCGGCGGCCGGCGACGGTCTGTTCGAGAAGCTCGGATTCGATGTCGAGGTCTCCGACATCCACAAGAGCTATCGGATTGGCGAGGAGGTCTACGAGGCGCTGAAGGGCGTCTCGTGCACGATCCCGCGCGGCAAGGTGACGACGATCCAGGGGCCGAGCGGCTGCGGCAAGAGCACATTGCTCAACATGCTGAGCGGGGTCGACCATCCGGATCGCGGGCTGGTCCGCGTCGGAACGCGGGACCTCACGAGCACGCGCTCCGAACGCGAGCTCGCGCGCTACAGGCTGCATGAGGTCGGCTTTGTGTTCCAGTCCTTCAACCTGATCTCAGGCCTGACCGCTTTCGGCAATCTTCTCCTGCCGATGGTGGTCGCGGGATGGAGCAGGGAAGAGCAGCGAAGGCGCGGCGAGACGCTGCTGGAGCTGGTGGGCATGGCGGAGAAAAGCGAGAAGCGCCCGGATGCGCTGAGCGGCGGCGAGCAGCAGCGTGTCGCGGTCGCGCTCGCCCTGGTCAACGATCCGGCGTTGATCCTCGCCGACGAACCCACCGGAAACCTGGATACCGCGAACGCGAAGAACGTCACCGACCTGCTTTGGTCGCTGGCACATGACTTCAACAAGACCGTGATCATCACGACTCACGACCCGATGGTCGCCGAGCGCGGCGACCATATCCGGCACATGCGCGACGGCGCCTTCGTCGCATAACGTCGCAGGCCGCGCCGCGGGCGCCAGGGGAAAGGAAGTGGAATGGGGAGGTGCGAAGCCTTGGGACTCGCTGCATGTGCGATGCTGGCCGCCTGCACCAGGCCGGAACCGTCCGCCACGGTCGCTGCAACGATCGCCGCCACCGCCGACGGGACGAAGCTGGGGACGGTGCGCTTTCGCGACAGCGTCTATGGGCTCCTCGTGGAGCCCGATCTGCACGGCATGGCGCCCGGGCCGCACGCCGCGCACGTGCATGAGAAGGGCAGCTGCGCGCCGTCCGGCGGCAACGGCCCTTCGGCTGGCCACGAAAGCACTCCCGGTCATGGCGAAATGACCATGGGAGGCGAGGCCGGCGCCCATTTCGATCCCAAGGGCACGGGCCGGCATTCCGGCCCCTATGGGGACGGACATCTCGGCGACCTGCCCGACCTGATCGTGGAAGCCGACGGAACCTCGACGATCCCGATGCTTGCGCCGCGCCTCAAGGCGGCGGACCTGCGCGGCCATGCTCTGATCCTCCATGGCGGGCCCGACCATTATCTCGACGGGGCCGATCATGCTCACGCCATGGGTGCGCGCACCTATTGCGGCGTGATCGGCTAGCGCCCGTGCTCTGTCGGGAGGGTGCGTTATTCAATCGGGACGGGCTTCTGAGGCCGGCTCAGCGGCCGGTGCGCCCCGATGCCGCAGGCGCGACGCGTTGTGCGATCCCCTTCGCGGCGAACGTCCACGTCTCCCGATCGGCAATCGCCGCGAATATGCGGCTCGCCGCGGAGCGCCTCGAAGTCGCCGGCCGGCCTGTTCGGGCGCGACTGGATTTCAGCTGGTTCGAAGAGGAGCGCGATCGATGGACGTCCCAACTCACCTGGCATTGCAGGCGATCATTCGGGGTCTGCTCGACAGCGGCGCGATCACCGCGGAACATGTCCACGGCATTGCGGCGGCGCTGCATCGGGCCGAAATGACGCGCAGAGAACGGCATTGCAGCGTGGACGCATATGAACTGATGCAGCTGGCGCGCGACATCAGCAGCGATGCCGGCATGGCGGATCCAGGTTGAATCGATAGCGCCGGCGCGCTGTGCGAATTCCCCTTCCGGAGCTCAACCCAGCCGTTCGACGATGGTGACGTTGGCGATGCCGCCGCCCTCGCACATCGTCTGCAGGCCCCATTTCAGTTGCCGGGCCTCGAGCGCGTGGAGCAGGGTCGCCATCAGCCTCGTCCCGCTCGCCCCGAGCGGATGGCCGAGCGCGATCGCGCCGCCATTGACGTTGAGCCTGGCGGGATCGGCGTCGAGCGCGGCGAGCCAGGCCAGCGGCACCGCGGCGAAGGCTTCGTTGACCTCGAACAGGTCGATATCGGCCAGCGTCATCCCGGCCCGCTCCAGCGCCTTGCGCGTCGCCGGGATCGGCTCCTCCAGCATGATCACCGGATCGCCGGCGGTGACGGTGAGCCCGTGGATGCGGGCGATCGGACTCAGGCCATGCTCCTTCACCGCGCGCGCGCTGGCGACGAGCGCGCCCGAGGCGCCGTCGGTCATCTGGCTGGCATTGGCGGCGGTGATGGTGCCGCCCTCCCGGATCGGCTTCACCGCGGCGATCGCCTCGAGCGAGGCGTCGAAGCGGACGCCTTCGTCCTGGGCGAACATGCCCGCCTCCGTCCGGACCGGCACGATCTCGTCATGGAAGGCGCCGCGCCGGATGGCGGCCGCGGCGCGCCGGTGGCTTTGAAGCGCGTAATCATCCATCTCTTCGCGGCTGAGGCCGTGTTTGTCGGCGACCGCCTGGGCGCCGTGAAACTGGCTGAACTCGGCGACATCGTAGCGCCTGAGGATCGTCTCGCTCCACGGCCCGACGCCGATTCCCGCCTGGGCGTGGAGCATGAAATTGCTTCCCATCGGGACGCGGGTCATGCTCTCGACGCCGGCGGCGACGACCAGGTCCTGCGTGCCCGACATCACCGCCTGGGCGGCGAAATGGAGGGCCTGCTGGGACGAGCCGCATTGCCTGTCGATGGTGACGGCGGGGACGCTGTCCGGCAGCGACGAAGCCAGGACGAGGTTGCGGCCGAAGGCGAAGGCCTGCTCCCCGGCCTGGCTGACGCAGCCGACGATGACGTCGTCGATTGCCGCCGGATCGATATCGGCCCGACCGACCAACGCATCGAGCACCGCCGCGCCCAGATCCGCGGGATGGATCCCGGCGAGCGCGCCCTTGCGCCGCCCGCCGGCGGTGCGCAGCGACTCGACGATATAGGCTTCGGCCATTCCTCGTTTCTCCTTCGAGCCCAGGGCGTCCGCTCGAGCCGGACGCGCGGCAATTCGGCATAAGCAGCCGGTTGAGTTGATCCTTCCCTCCATGCTCCGTCCGAGCGCGGGAGCAAAATAAATATCGATCGGTACGAAATGTCCCTTGACGGCGGATGAACGGATTTCTATACCAGTCGGTATCGAAACCAATCGGCGTCGCGCGAGCGAGGAGACCAGCGATGCATATCCGACGAAGCCTTCATTTTCGCAGCGACTAGCTGCCTCTCGCCGACGCCCGCTGTCGGCTCCCGCCTTGCCCCCAAGCCCGCACCGCGCCGGTAACCGCCGCGGCAGGGCTGTGGTGCGTGGAGCCTGAGCGGAAGGCGTGATCCGCCCTTTTTGCGAAACAGACCCGGCCCCCCACGCGGCAGGCCGGAATGGACCAATGCACCCTCGAAGAAAGGAGGAATGTCATGGCTTATCCCAGCTCCGCGGCCGCCGAAACGGCTCCCTCGGTCCGCAGCGTCGCCGGCAGCCGCCGCCCGGACGGAGGCCGGTCATGAACATGATCGCCACGCTCGCGCCCGATACCGCGCGTCCCGCCGCGGCCGTCCCCGCCGATCTTGCTTTGGCTTATCTCCGCGCCGCACCCGCCGCTGCGGAGCCTCCCTCGGCCAGCGCGGCGCCGTCGCCCGAAACCGACGCCATTTCCGAAACGGCCGCGCTGACCCGCGAGGAATGGACGTCCGTCCTGCTGTCGGTCCGCGACGACCGGCGGTCGCTCCGCGCGGTTCGAGCCCGCGGACGCCTCGGCCGGTTCTTCTTCGGCAACCGGCGATCCCCGCACCTCACCAGCGAGCGGCTGGAGGCCTTGAGGCGCTACGCCGTCCTTCATCGCCTCGACGGCGGCCGTCTCTCCGCCGAAGAGGACCAAAGGCTGCGCCGCGCCGGCTTTTCCGAACTTCAGGCCGGCGCGGTCCGGGCGATCGTCGAGACGTTCGAAGCGCCGGCACGCGCCGCCGGCGCAGCCCGTTCCGGGCGCGGCGTGACGGCGGCGCTTCTCGCCCTCAGCGCTCTCCTCGTGACGTTCATCGACCGCTGGCTCGCCAGGCAGCTCGACGACTCGCTCGGCGCGCTGCTCCTTTCGATCCTGATGACGATCAGCCTCGTCTCCTTTCTCTCCATTGCCGGCCATCCGCACGGACGCCGGGGCCCCGCCGTGCGGCGCTCCGGGCCGAAGCGGAGCGGAACGGCATGGCGGACGATCGCTCTCGCCGCGCTCGCCGGCTCGGCTCTCCTCCGGCCAGCGCCCGCGGCGGCGGCGGCGGTCGAAGGCGTCTGGCAGAACCGGAACGGCACGGTCGAGGTTCAGGTCGCGCCCTGCGGGCCGCTTTATTGCGGCACCGTCATCGCCGCCCGCGGCGATGCGATCGCCGATGCCCGCAAGGGCGGCGCCGCGCGGCTGGTCGGCACCCGGGTGCTCAAGGATTATGCGCCGGCCGCCGACGGCAGCTGGCGCGGCAGCGTCTTCGTCCCGGAGCTCGGCCGCCATTTGAGCTCGAAGCTCAGCTTCGTCGATGCCGATACCGTGCTGATCAGCGGCTGCGCGCTTGGCGGCCTGATCTGCAAGACCAAGACCTGGCGGCGCCTCTCCCCGCATGTCGAACGGGCGTCGCTCACGTTCCGGAAGTGACCATGCCGCCAGCCCGTGCCGATTTGCCGGGGCAGGGCGGGACCATATGAATGCGACATCAGTTGGAGACCGATCATGACCGACATCGAATCAGCCGGAACCTACCCGCTCGGCACCCGCCCGGTGAACCGCCTGGGCTATGGCGCGATGCAGCTCGCCGGCCCCGGCGTGTTCGGCCCGCCGAGAGACCCGGGCATGGCGCTCGCCGTCCTCCGGGAGGCGGTCTCGAGCGGGATCAACCACATCGACACCAGCGATTTCTACGGCCCCCACGTCACCAACCATCTGATCCGGGAGGCGTTGCATCCCTATCCCGACGATCTGGTGATCGTGACCAAGGTCGGCGCGGTTCGGGGCGATGACGCGTCCTGGATCCCCGCGCTCGAGCCGGCCGACCTGACCACGGCGGTGCACGACAATCTGCGCCATCTCGGCGTGGACGTCCTCGATGTCGTCAACCTGCGGGTGGGCGGAATCCACGGCCCGAGCGAAGCGCCGATCGAGGTGCAGCTGGACACCCTCGCCGAGCTCCAGCGGCAGGGCCTGATCCGCCATCTCGGCCTCAGCAACGTCACCCCGGCGCAAATCGAGCAGGGCCGCGGGATCGCCGAGATCGTCTGCGTGCAGAACCATTACAATCTCGCCCATCGCGACGACGACGCCCTGATCGGCGAGCTCGGCCGCCTTGGCATCGCCTATGTGCCCTTCTTCCCGCTGGGAGGCTTCACCCCGCTGCAATCCTCGACCTTGTCGGCGGTGGCCGCCCGCCTCGGCGCGACGCCGATGCAGGTCGCGCTCGCCTGGCTGCTGCACCGCGCGCCCAACATCCTGCTGATCCCCGGCACCTCGTCGCCGGAGCATCTGCGGGAAAATATCGCGGCGGCCGGCCTGACCCTGTCGCAGGACCTGCTGGACGAGCTGGACGCCGTCGGCGGAGTGGAGGCGGGTCCGAGGCCTTAGGCGGCGACTGCCTCCGACCTCTATCCTGCCGCTTCGGCCAAAGCCGGGCGAAGCCGCGGTGCGGACAGGCGGTTCGAGAGGCGGTCGAACCAGAGATAGATGACCGGGGTGGTGAACAGGGTCAGGGACTGGCTGACGATCAGGCCGCCGGCGATGGCGATGCCCAGCGGCTGCCGCAGCTCGGCGCCGGCGCCGCCGACGAAGGCCAGCGGCAGCGCGCCGAACAAGGCGGCGACCGTCGTCATCATGATCGGCCGGAAGCGCAGCAGGGCGCCCTGGCGGATCGCCTGCTCCGAGGAGAGGCCCTCATTCCGCTCGGCGTTGAGGGCGAAGTCGATCATCATGATCGCATTCTTCTTCACGATGCCGATCAGGAGCAGGATGCCGATCATCCCCATGATCGAAAGATCGAGGCCGAACAGCATCAAGGCGAGCAGGGCGCCGAGCCCGGCCGAGGGCAGGGTCGAGATGATCGTCAGCGGATGGATCGCGCTCTCGTAGAGGATGCCGAGCACGATATAGACGACCAGCAGGGCGGCCAGGATCAGCCAGGGCTGGCTCTTCAGCGAGGCCTGGAAGGCCTGGGCGGTGCCCTGGAAGCTGCCCTTGATCGACGCCGGCATGCCCGCATTGAGCTCGGCCGCCTGGATGGCGGTGACCGCGTCGCCCAACGCATGGCCCGGCGCCAGGTTGAAGGAGAGGGTGATCGACGGGAAGCTTCCCTGGTGATTGACCGCGACCGGCGAGACTCCCTCCACCACCCGCGCGACCATGCTCAGCCGTACCAGCTCGTTGGTCAGGGACGAGCGCACGTAGAGATGGGAGAGGGCCTCGGTGGAGAGCTGGAAGCGCGGGCTGACCTCCTGGATGACGTGATATTGGTTGAGCTGGGTGAACATGGTGGCGATCTGCCGCTGGCCGAAGGCGTCGTAAAGGGCATCGTCGACGGCTTCCGCCGAGATGCCGAGGCGCGCCGCGGTGGTGCGGTCGATCGCGACGGTGGCGCTCCGCGTTGCCCGCTCGGCGTCGGAGCTCACGTCCTGCAATTGCGGCAGCGTCGCCAGTTTCGCCTTGAGGATGTCGGCCCAGCGCGACAGCTCGTCGATGTCGGCGCTTTGCAAGGTATATTGGAACTGGGTCTTGCTGGGGCGTCCGCCGAGCTGGATGTCCTGGCGAAGCTGCATGTGGACGTCGAGCCCCTCGACATCGGCCAGCCGGTCGCGGAGGCGGGCCATGATCCTGGCCGCGCCGGCCTCGCGTTTGTCGAACCGTTTCAGGCTGATGACGAATCGCCCCGAGCTCAAAGTGGGGTTGGTCCAGTAATAGACATTGGCGACGTCCGGGTCGTCGCGGATGATCCGGCCGGCCTGCTGCATGGAGGCCGCCATCGCGGCATAGCTGATGTCGGGCGCGGCCTCGGCCACGCCGCTGATGATGCCGGTATCCTGCTGCGGGAAGAAGCCCTTGGGGATGACCACGTAGAGAGAGGCGGTCAGCGCGATGGTCAGGATGGTGACGCCCAGCATGAAGGACGGATGCCGCAGCACGACGTCGAGCCCGCGCCGATAGCCCCGCAGCATCCCGTCGAAAGCGTTGGCGGCCCATCTTTGCGGCGGCGATTGCGGCCGGTCGGGCGCATGTTCGAGCAGATAGGCGCACAGCATCGGCGTGACGGTGAGCGAGATCACCGCCGAGATCAGCAAGGCGACGCTGACGGTGACGGCGAATTCGCGCAGCAGCCTGCCGACGATGCCGCTCATCAGCAGGATCGGGATGAACACCGCGATCAGCGACGAGGTCATCGAGATGATCGTGAACATGATCTCGCGGGAGCCGCGGATCGCGGCCTCGAACCGGCCGACGCCCTGCTCGACGTAGCGCGAGACGTTCTCGATCACGACGATGGCGTCGTCGACGACGAAGCTCACCGCGATGGTCAGCGCCATCAGCGAGAGATTGTCGAGGCTGTAGCCGAGCAGATACATCGCCGCGAAGGTGGCGATGATCGAGAGCGGGATCGTCATCGCGGCGATGATCGTGGCGCGCAGGTTCCGCAGGAAGGCGAAGATCACCAGGGTCACCAGCACGATCGTGATCAGCATGGTGATCTGCACGTCGTTGATCGACGATTGGATGGTCTGGGTGCGGTCGCTCGCGACGGCGAGCTTCGCCGCGGCCGGCAGATCCGCCTTGATCGCGGGCAGTTGCTGGCGGATGCCGGCGATGGTCTGGACGACGTTATGGCCGATCTGCTTGTGGATATCGAGGATGATGCCGGGCTTGCCGTTGATCCAGCCGCCGATGCGCGTGT
>JAXDOV010000027.1:0-60189 GCA_034668705.1 Sphingomonadales bacterium | reverse complement strand
CGGGATGCTCGGCCATCAGCTTCAGCAGCTCGGTCTCCGAAAAGGCTTCGTGGACGATGCAGACGCCCGGCCAGAGCAGCATGTCGCGGCCGGTCTTGCGGACCAGATAGCCGCCGAGATTCTTGTCGGGGCCGAAGATGATCTTCTGGTCCCTGGGCAGCTGGGCGAGGATGGTCTCGGCCGACGAGCTGGTGACGATGATGTCGGAGAGCGCCTTCACCTCGGTCGAGCAGTTGATGTAGGTGAGCGCGATATGGTCCGGATGCGCCTCGCGGAAGGCGCGGAACCTGTCGGGCGGGCAGCTGTCCTCGAGGCTGCAGCCCGCCGCCATGTCGGGCAGGACGACGATCTTGTCCGGCGACAGGATCTTCGCGGTTTCGGCCATGAAGCGGACGCCGCAAAAGGCGATCACCTCGGCGTCGTTCGCCTGCGCCTTGCGCGACAGATCGAGGCTGTCGCCGATGAAGTCGGCCAGGTCCTGGATCTCCGGCGCCTGGTAGTAATGGGCGAGGATGATGGCGTTGCGCTCGCCGCGCAGCCGGTCGATCTCGGCGCGAAGGTCAAGGCCCTTGAGAGACGATAGAGGTGCGTTCATGGTCCCGTTCTCCGGCCTCCGCACCGCCGCCCGCTGGCGCGCGCGGCACGAGGCTGATGCTGTGGACCGCTGCATCGCGTACGAGCTGCACCGGCGGCGTCGCCTGACGTCAGGCGGGAATATTCCCGCCTGCAGTGCAAATCAATGCGAGGCGCCCGATTTTCAAGGGACGAGGCCCCATTCTTCGCCCTCGCACCGCACCAGGCCGCGCGCCTCCAGGTCGATGAGGTGCGCGAGCACCGACCGGCCCGCCGCCGGATGGAGGCGCGGATCGACGTCGCGATACATGGCGGCGACCATCGCCGGGATCCGCCCCTCCCCCGCCTGGAGCCCCTCTCCCGCCTGGAGAAGGGCGAGGATCTGCCGTTCCCGTTCCCGGCGGTGCGCGATCAGCCGGTCGAGATGCGCCTTCGGATCGGCGACCGGCGGGCCGTGGGCGGGAAAATAGGCCGCATCCGGCCGCCCCCGGAGCTTGTCGAGGCTCGCCATATAAGCCGCCATGTCGCCGTCGGGCGGCGCCACCACGGTCGTCGACCAGCCCATCACATGGTCGCCGCTGAACAAGGCGCCGGTCTCCGCCAGAGCGAAGCAGAGATGGTTGGACGTATGACCCGGCGTCGCCACCGCCTCCAGCGTCCAGCCCGGGCCGGCGAGCCTTTCGCCGTCGGCGAGGATGCGGTCGGGCCGGTAATCGGCGTCGAAGGCCGCATCGGCGCGGGGGCCGTCATCCTCGAGGCTCAGCGGCGCGCAGCCGATGATCGGCGCGCCGGTCGCCGCCTGGAGCGGCCGCGTCGCCGGGCTGTGGTCGCGATGATTATGGGTGCACAGGATCGCCGCCACCCGCTCGCCGGCCAGAGCGGCGGTCAGCGCGTCGACATGCGCCTCGATGTCGGGGCCCGGGTCGATCACCGCCACCTCGCCCTCGCCGACGATATAGGTCTGGGTGCCGGTATAGGTGAAAGGCGACGGATTGGGCGCGAGCAGCCGCCGCACCAGCGGGCCGGGGCGCTCGATCCTGCCGGTGGGCCAATCGTCCATCCATGCGATGTGGCACCGGCGGCGGTCAAAGCCAAGCCGGAGGGCGGGAAGCGGCAAACGGGACGGGGGTCGCTCCCCCCGCCCCGTCTCTCCCGAGCCGGATCAGCGGGCGGTGCGAAGCTGGTCGATCGCCTCGCGCAGGGCGGCGGTCACCCGCTCCTTGCTGGAGTCGGAGAGGCCGTCCATGTGCTGGACCCGCTCCAGCACGCGCTCGAGCTGCGCCGAGCGGTCGGCGGCGCTGAGCTCGCGATGGCCGCACAGGACGATCCGCGTCCGGTCGTGGCCATCGGCGCTCCCCCGGTCGACGAGCGGCGGATGGTCGGCGGCGCAATCGGCGACATGCGCGTCGTTCATGTTGAAGATGCGGACCCGGCGGCCTTCCGCGGCGGCGCCGTCCTCGGCCTGGTGCTCGCGATGCCGGTCGGTCAGCACGATGACGCGCTCGACCTCGCCGTCATTGTCGCGGATGCTGGTCGTCGTGCTGGTGCCGGTCTCGCCGGCGGCGAAAGCCGGGACGGCGAAAGCGACCGCGGCGGCCGCGGCGGCGAGGGTCCAGGAACGTCCGGTCATTGATAGTCTCCCTGTTCGACGACTTGCAGCTTCACCTTCGTCCAGGCCCCTTCGGCGCCGGCGGCGTTCGCGACCTGGGCGAGATGGACGAAGATCCGGGCCTGGGCATGCGCCTCATGCGCCTCGGCGACGGCATTGCGGACCGCCTCCTCGATCCGGGCCCGCTCGGCGGGATCGGCGGCGCGATAGACGAAGCTCTGGCCGGTGCCGGTCGTGCGGAAGGCGATCTCCCTGGCGTCGGCGAGAGCCAGCGCCAAAGCGCGTGCGTGCATCGGCGAAGCGGAGGCCATCCGGACCCGCGGCATCAATCTCAGGCTCGTGACGCTCAGCGCCCGCTCGAGCTCGGCCTGGGCCAGCTGCCGCGATTCGAGCGGCGGCAGCGACGGCGGCGCCAGCGCCCGGGCCAGCCAAAGTGCCGAATGCGGCGCGCGGACGACGATCGCCGCTGCGGGCTCGACCCGGGGAGTCGGGGCTGAAGCGGCCAGTCGGACGGGGGCCGCGGCCGGCGCGGCAGGCACGGCCGCCGCTGCCTGGGCGAGGAGCTGCGGCATCGGCACCGGGGCCGAGCGCAGGGTCGCCGACGTCGCCCCGATCAGCGCCATCGTGGTCAAGGCGGCGATGCCGCCGGCGCTCCGGGCCGGGCTGGCGCGATGGCCGCGCAGCATGCGCAGGCGCCGCTTCAGCGCGCCGGCGCCGTTGATCGGACAGGCGGCGATGATGCCGGATGCGCTCGCCGATTTGACCAGGGCCCGCGCATAATCGCAGCGCTCCTCGATCGTCGCCCGCGCCGAGACCGCGGCGTCGCAGGCGAGCTCCTGGTCGGCGCGGAAAGCGCGATAGGCGAACCAGGCCAGAGGATTGAACCAGTTGAGCGCCAGCACCAGGATCGCGACCAAATTCCACCAGAGATCGCGGTGGCGGTGGTGGGTGAGCTCATGCTCCATGGCGAGGCGCCGCTCGCCGGGACTGTAGCGGCGGCTGAAATCGGCCGGGAGTACGATGCGCGGCTCGATCAGGCCGAGTGCGAGCGGTCCCTCAACCATCCGCGACACGAAGGTGGCGATGCCGCCGTAGCGGGGCGGCCGCGCCGGCCGGGCGCTGCCGCTCAGCCGCCGCAGGAAGGCGCGGTAGCCGAGCCATTGCAGGATGACGAATATGACCGCGCCCCCAGCCCAAGTTGCGAGCAAGAAGGGCACCCACTGCCCGGGTCCGGCCAAAGCCGGCAGGGGCGCGGTCGCTTCCGGCGTCGCGGGGATGAGCACGGCGACGGAAAGGGGCAGGTCCTGAACCGGCCAGGGCAGCGACGGCAGGACGAGACGAAGCGCCGGGATCAGCCACAGCGAATAGGCCCAGCCGGCGCCGAACAGGCGCGCGACCGGCTGCCGCAGGGCGAGCACCAGCAGGATGAGGAGGCTGATCGCGACGAAGGTGTGAAGGAGCCAGGAGGTCATGACTTGAGCTCCCTGAGCAGAGCCTCGATCTCTTCGATGTCGGCCGGACTGAGGCGGTCGCGGGCGGCGAGCTGGGCGACGAGCGGCGTCAGCCGGCCGCCGAACATGCGGTCGATCAGCCGCCCCGATTCCTCGGCGACATAATCCTCGCGGGCGAAAGCGGGGCGGTAGAGATAGCGGCGGCCGTCCTGCTCATGGGCGAGCGCGCCCTTGGCGAGCAGGCGCGAGAGCATCGTCTTGACGGTGGCGAGGCTCCAGCCCCGGCCGGGCGGGACCCTCCCGGCGACCTCGGCCGCGGTCAGCGGCGACTCCTCCCAGAGCACCTCCATGACCGCATATTCGCCCTCGGCGATTCGCTCCATGGGCTTTCTCCCCTTATTGATTACAGCTGTAATCATTACGCGGGTGAACGATGGATGAATGGTCGTTCATGTGCGCGGGGGGTTATCCACTCCACGTCGTCCTGACGAACGTCAGGACCCCTGAACATGGCGGTGCCGGATGCTCGAAGGCCGTCTTCATGGGTCCCGGATCAAGTCCGGGATGACGAAAAGGGCGGGGAATTGTCGGCGGGCTTTACAAAGCGATGGAAAGGTTAAGATCGGTGAACCATCGAAAGCCGCGGAAATCCGGGCATGGCACGCTCTGGCACGGCGCGTGTATCTCTATCCGCGTCCACACACGCTTCCACAAACAGGGCGGGCAGGCGCTTCTTCCGGTCGCGCCGCCCGCCCCTTCCTTTTGACGGTTATGCCGTCACCTGCTTGTCCTGGAAGAGCTTCTGCAGCTCGCCGGCCTCAAACATCTCCATCATGATGTCGGAGCCGCCGACGAACTCGCCCTTGACGTAGAGCTGGGGGATGGTCGGCCAGTCGGAATAGGCCTTGATGCCCTGGCGGATCTCCGGATCCTGGAGCACGTCCACCGTCTCGAACGGCACGTTGAGATGGTTGAGGATGGCGACCGCGCGCGACGAGAAGCCGCATTGCGGGAAGAGCTCGGTGCCCTTCATGAACAGGACGACGTCGCTGGCGCGGACGATCTCGTCGAGGCGGGCGTTGGTGTTGGTGTCGGACATGATCTTACTCCTGATCGGGAACCGAGGTCTTGAGCTGGAGCGCGTGAAGCGCGCCGCCCATCCGCCCGCCCAGCGCCCGATAGACGAGCTGGTGCTGGGCCCTGAGCGGCATCCCCCGGAAGCTTTCGGCGACGACCCGCGCCGCATAATGGTCGCCGTCGCCGGCAAGGTCGGTGATCTCGACGCGGGCATCGGGAATGCCCCCGCGGATCAGCGCCTCGATCTCGTCGGCCGCCATCGGCATGGAATCAGCCTTCCGACTGCATCAGCTGGCGGCGCGCCTCGACCGAGCGATGCTCCAGCGCCTCGCGGATCCGGGCTTCGTCCATCTCGACGCCGGCGGAGGTGAGGTCGCCGAGCAGCTTGCGGATCACGTCCTCGTCGCCGGCTTCCTCGAAATCGGCGCGGACCACGTCCTTGGCGTAATTCTCGGCCTCGACCTCGGTCAGGCCCATCAGCCGCGCCGCCCAGGCGCCGAGCAGCCGGTTGCGCCGGGCGATGACGCGGAACTGCATCTCCTGGTCCCGCGCATATTTGGTCTCGAACGCCCGCTCGCGATCGTCGAAGGTGGTCATGTCGCTCCCTTGCTCTGCTTTCCCGTCAGATAGGCCGCGGGAGGTCCGGGTGCAACGTGCGGACGGCGTCGGCGCCGTCATCCCATCGTCACGACCAGCTTCCCGACCGCCTGGCGCGACGCCATATGGGCGATCGCCTCCCCGCCTTGCTCCAGCGGCCAGGTCCGGCTGACCCTCGGCGCGATCTTCCCTTCGCGCCAGAGCCGGAACAGGGTCTCGACATGGGCGGCATTGGCCTGGGGGTCGCGGGCGGCGAAGGCGCCCCAGAAGACGCCGCAGACGTCGCAGCTCTTGAGCAGGGTGAGGTTGAGCGGCAGGCGCGGAATGCCGGCGGGAAAGCCGACGACCAGATAGCGGCCCTCCCAGGCGATCGCCCGCAGCGCCGGCTCGGCATAGTCGCCGCCGACCGGATCGTAGACGATATCCGCCCCGCCCGGCCCGACCGCGTCCTTGAACGATTGGGCGAGCGCCTTCGAGCCCTCCTTGTCGAACGGGCCGCGCGGATAGACGATGGCCGCGTCGGCGCCCGCCTCCCTTGCCGCCGCCGCTTTCTCCTCGGACGATACCGCGGCGACGACGCGCGCGCCGAACGCCCTGCCGAGCTCCACCGCCGCCAGGCCGACGCCGCCCGCCGCGCCGAGCACCAGCAGGGTCTGTCCGGCCTTCAGCCGGCCCCGGTCGAGCAAAGCGTGGATCGAGGTGGCGTAGGTGAGGATCAAGGCCGAGCCCTCCTCGAAGCCGCGCTCGGCCGGCAGCGGGATGGCGCGGGCGGCGTCGACCAGCACCTTGTCGGCGAGGCCGCCATGGCCGATCATCGCGATCAGCCGGTCGCCCTCCGACCAGCCGGCCACCCCCTCCCCGATCGTCTCGACGATGCCGGCGACCTCGCCGCCCGGGGCGAACGGCCGCGGCGGCCGGAACTGATATTTATCCTCGATGATGAGGACGTCGGGATAGTTGATCGAGGCGGCGCGGACGCGGACCAGCAGCTGGCCCGGCCCCGGCTCGGGATCGGGCAGCTCGCGCAGCACCAACGTCTCCGGCCCACCCGGCGCCTCGGAGAGCAAAGCCCTCATCGCCTCCGCTCCTGCCTGCGCAATCCGTCCTCCTGGCCCGCGTCCCTGACGGCCGCTTTGGGCGAGACATAGGAGGGATCGTGGGCGAAGGGCAAATCCCGTCCGGCCGCGAGCGCGTCGAGCAAGGCGCCGAAATCGGTGCGGCAGCGAAAGCCCATCCGCCGCTCGGCGCGCGACGGATCGTAGACGCGGTCGATGAAGGCGGGCAGCGACCAGCCGCGCTCGGCATAGAGGCGGGCCGCCTCCGGAAAGGCGCGCGCGATCACCGCCGGCGCATCGCGGATCAGCGCCTCGCAATCCGCTTCGACGAAAGGCGGCGGCGCGGAGAGGATGAAGGTGTCGAAGCCGAGCGCCGGCGCCTGCTCCAGGGCGGCAAGGTGGGCGGCCGCCGCATCCTCGACGGTCAGGCGCCGGTGGAGCAGCTCATTGGCCTTGCGATTCTCGCCGGAGAGGTCGCGATGGGTGTCGTCCTCCTCGGGGAAGAAGCGGCCGGTGCGCAACACCAGGACGGCGAGGCCGTGCCGCTCATGCGCCTCGCGGCACAGGCGCTCCGCCGCCAGCTTGGTCGCGCCATAGACGTTGCGCGGCGCCGGCGGCCCGAAATCCTCGTCGATCCAGAAGGCGCGGCCTGCCCCGCCCGCCTTGCCGGCGCGGACGGCGTCGGAGATCATCAGCGACGTCGTCGAGGTGAAGACGAAGCGGTCATGGCCGGCGGCGGCGGCGGCTTCGAGCAGGTTGCGCGTCCCCTCGACATTGACCGCCTGGAAGGCCGCCGGAGGAAAACGGGCGATGTCCGGCTTGTGCAGCGCGCCGGCGTGGATCACCGCTTCGACGCCGCGCTCGGCGAACAGGCGGCCGAGGAGGGCGCGGTCGGCGACCGAGCCGAGCACGTCCGTCTCGGCGCCCAAGGCGACGTCGAGCCCGACCACCTCATGCCCGTTGGCGCGGAGCAAAGGAGCGAGGAAGCGGCCGAGCCAGCCCGACGAGCCGGTCAGCAGGACCCGCATCGGCCGGCCGCTCAGGCCGCGGCGGCGATCGGCGAGGCGAGCCCCTCCGCCGGATCGTGCGCGTCCGCCCAGTCGGTGCGCCGCTTCAGCCAGGGGTTGAGGAACAAAAATGGCAGCTTGATGAACAGCAGCTCGGCGTGAATGAAGGAATCGACCGCGCGCTCCCACCATTTCGGATCGCGTCCGCCATGGGCCTTCAGCCAGTAATCGTAGGGCGCCCAATGGCTCGGCTCGTCCTGCTCGATGATCCGGAAGATCTTCATCAGGATCTTGTCGCGCCGGACGACCGGATGGTTGAGCAGGATGTCGACCTGGCGGTAGCCGCGCCGCTCGGTGAGCGAGATCACCCGGCACAGCCTTCCGAACATCGGGTCGTTCTCGATCATCGCCCTGGTGTCGAGATCGTCGATCCGGCGGCCGAACATGATCTCGACGAAGCGGTCGATATGACCGCAGGTGCGGTCGACCATCAGCGGCATCTTGCCCTGCCGCTCGAACCAGCGGCGGAACATCACATAATGCTTGCGCTCGTCGGCGCGGTGCTTCTCGACCGCGGCGATCAAAGCTTCGTCGTCGGGCGCCCGGGCGCGCACCGCCTCGAGCACCCGGTCGATGCTCGTATAGCCGCGATGCTCGTTATAGATGTAGATCGAGCCGAGCAGATCGAGATAGCGGCGGCGAAACCATTTGATCATCGATAAAGAGTCCCACGCGGTTGAACGGCGTCAAGCCGTCTACGAATCAGCCCCCTCCGTAGCGATCGGTGGTCTTAGCCGCCACTTCCTCCGCGGTCACGTCCGGATGACCTCCGCCGGCGTCCCGGCGCCATCCTGCGTCAAGCCTGGTCGAATGCCGCCCAACTCTTCGGACCGAAAATGCCGTCGGGAACGAGATCGTGCGCGCGCTGGAACTGGCGCACGGCGGCTTCGGTGAACGGACCGAAGGCGCCGTCCGCGTCGAGTCCGAGCTTCGCCTGGACTTCCTTCACCAAATCCCCGGAAGCGCCCCGGCGCAAGGTCGGGCGGCTCTTGGCATCTGCGGCGGGAATGAGCTGCGGCGGCGGAGCCATGCCTTTGAGGAATCCGTCCACGCGGATGCGGAAACCGTGCATGTCGAAGCTCGGGTCGTCCTTGTAGCCGAGGGGAAGGCGGTATTCCTTGTGGCCGCAGCACCAGTTGGCGTCCGCATCGATCTTTTCGAGGATCGCCGCAGCGCCTCGGACGTAAGCGTCCATCTGCACCGGCGGCCAGGGATCGTCAGGCTTTCCGGAATTCTCGGCCTCAATGCCGATGAAGCTGCTGTTCCCGGTGGTGACGTCCTTCCAGACGCCCGGTCCAGCGTGGTTGGCGCGGCCGGCGGCGATGATGAAGAAGGTGCCGTCGCGGCCAAGGCCGAGCTGCGCCAGCGGCCCCTCCAGCGCTGGGACGCCCGGTGAGGCGGCGCGGCCGTTCACCAGCGCGTTGAGGGTGGGCATGACGCCGCTCCCCTTGACGCCCGTATGATGGCACATCACGCCCCGGATGCTCCCCATCTCGCCCCGTCCGCGCGTGCGCCAGCCCGGATGCTCCGCGACCTTCAGGCCGGCGCTGCGCAGGACGTCCGGCAGCCACGTGAGCGAGAATTCCATTGGGACCTCCTTCGACAGGATTGAGACGCGGCGCTATTTCGGAGCGGTCTGTGCTTCGCCCGCGCCGAATGCGCCGTCGGCGCCGCCGACAGGCGCCTCGACGCCACCCGTCGCCGGCGGGAGCTCGCTGTCCGGTGTCTCCGCGATCACCCCGTCCGGCGTACCGGCGAGGCAGCCATCATGCTCATCATCCGAGACGGCCGTAGCGCCGCCGGGAGGGTGCGGCGGAAGCGGAGGTACCGCCGGACTATGTGGCGTCATGCCGCCGCTCCCGGCGGATGTCCCTTCCCCCTCCTTCGTGCCGAGGCTCGTCTTGGAGAGCAGGTCCGGGACCAGCCGCTCGAAAAAGCCGGCGAAAAAGCCGACCACGAACACGAGCACGTCCGACTGAGCGCTGCCCGCGCCTCCGGCCGGAACGCTCGTCACCCGGATCCCGGATATCTGGACCAGCCGGGAAAGGAGGAGGCACAACAGCAGCCCGCCGGACATCGCGCCGATCAGAACGCGAAGGATCGCGTCGGCCCGATTGTCGCGGTTCTGGAGGTCGATCACCAGCTGGCGGCCCTTGAGACCGATCGCAATCGAGAAGAAGGCGCCAACGGTGCCACCCGAGATCGCGGTCCATATCGCACCCCGCGGCGGGATGAACTGCACGACGCGCTCCAGATGGCCGTGGGCCAGCCAGCTCATGAGCAGCAGGATGAATGCCGAGAGCAGGAAGGCGGTAATCATGTAGTTGGTGCGTGCGATCGAAGTGCGCTCGCTGATGATGTCGTTCTTGACGTCCGCGAGGAGGGCGAGCGCCGTCGGGACATCGTTTTCCAATGCCGTCGTGATCGCGTCCGCGACTCGCCGGTCGTAATGGTCGGCACGTTTGCGGTTCGACCGGTGCTTCGACTTGACCCACGGCAGCGACGAAGGCGAAACGAAGCGGCGCCACGACGGCGCCGGATCGCCCGCGGACTGTCCTGCCGCCGCCGGCTGTCCCGACGTGTGCCAACCGTCGATCAGGGCATTGATCTGTCCGCGCAGCGGCGTCAGCGGAGAAAGACGCGTGCGTTGCTCGCGCGCCGTCGCCTTGTCGTCGGCAAACTGCACGACCACGCGCGCCGGCGTCCGATACACGGCATAATCGGGAGGATTGTAGGTATAGACGCACAGGATTTTCTGTCCGGCGAAATCCAATTGAGCCGGCCGAATATCCTCGACTTTGATCTGCGCCATCATGCCCCCCCATTTTCCGGCGTCCGCCACGGGAGCGACATGATTTCCTCGCGGCGGCAACAAGGACTCGAGAAGCGAGCTTATCAGATTACCGAACGAGAACAAAATTCAACCAGAAGAAGCATTGGTTCTTCTTCTGCGTGCCTTCGGCGAGATGCGGCTTACGAAGTTCAGCTTTGGTAGCGCGCCATCGTCTTAGCCGCCACTTCCTGCGCCGTCACCCCCGGCGCCAGCTCGACCAGCCGGAACGGGCTTTGATGGTCCGGGCGCTGGAAGACGCAGAGGTCGGTGACGATCATGTCGACGACGTCCTTGCCGGTCAGCGGCAGCGTGCATGCGGGGATGAACTTGGCATCCCCGTTCTTCGACACATGCTCCATGACGACGATGATCTTCTTGACGCCGGCGACGAGGTCCATCGCCCCGCCCATCCCCTTCACCATCTTGCCCGGGATCATCCAATTGGCGATGTCGCCATTCTCGGCCACCTCCATCGCGCCGAGCACGGTCAGGTCGATATGGCCGCCGCGGATCATCGCGAAGCTCTGCTCGGAGCCGAAATAGCTGGACGAGGGAAGCTCGCTGATCGTCTGCTTGCCGGCATTGATAAGGTCCGGGTCGATCTCGTCCTCATAGGGAAAGGGACCGATGCCGAGCATCCCGTTCTCCGACTGGAGGGTCACCTCCATCCCCGGCGGGATGTTGTTGGCGACGAGCGTCGGGATGCCGATGCCGAGATTGACATAATAGCCGTCGCGCAGCTCCTTCGCGGCGCGGGCGGCCATTTCGTCGCGGGTCCAGGCCAATCTATTTCTCCTGAGACGGGGTGGCGGGCCAATGCGCGGCGGGCGGGAAGACGTCGTCGATGCTGCCCTTCAGGCCCGCGCCGTAGACGGGGTTGGGCAGCACGAACCAGCCCGCGCCCCATTTCGCCGCGATCGGACCGGTAAGCGTGGCGGCGCGCCGCGCCGGCACCGAGGCGATCGCGAACAGATCGCTGAAATCGCCGAGCTGGTCGCCGCCCATGGCGATCACGCAATAGCGCGCCGCGATCATCGCGCGGCGGCCGTCCTTGTTCTTGCCGGTCGCATCGTCGCCCTGCAGATAGAGCGTCTCGCCATGCCGGGCCGGGCCGAGCCCCGCGGCTTCGATCGTCGCCTGGTTGGTTGCCGCATTGGCGGCGAGACGGTTGGTGTTGAAGATCACCTTCACGCCCAGCGCGCGCAGCCGGCGCAGGCCCTCGGCCGCCCCCGGCACCGCCGCCGCATGGCCGGCGCCGGTCTTCTCCCACTGGTCCCAGCGATCGTCGTGCCAGGGGGTGCCGATCGCCACATCATATTCGAAGCCGAGGTTGAGCAGGACGGTCTCGTCGACGTCGAACACGGCGGCGAAGGGCTTCCTGCCGCAGGGCACGAAGGACGGCGCGGCGAGCGTCGCGCCCGCGGCGAGGACGACGCTGTCGCGCGGCCGCCGCCGCACCTGCCGGGAGGCATGTTCGGTGAGCGCGCGCCATGCCTGGACGCTGATCGCCGCGCCCTCGCCCGAGCCGTAGAGATATTTCATGCCCTCGGTGAACGGCATCGGGGCCGGCGCCGCCGGCTGGGCGATTGCGGGACCGGCCAGCGCCAGCCCCGCGCCGAGAATGAAGCTCCCGCGGCTCATGCCGTCGCCCTCGTCCGCGTGGTGCGGAACTCGATCTTCTTGTCATAGGGCGCGCCGAGCAGCATCCGCTTCACGTAGATGCTCGGCAAATGGATGCAGTCGGGATCGAGCGACCCGACCGGCACGATCTCCTCGACCTCGGCGACGCAGACCTTGCCCGCCGTCGCCATCGGCTGGTTGAAGTTGCGCGCGGTCTTGCGGAAGACGAGGTTGCCGCCCTCGTCCGCCTTCCAGCCCTTGACGATCGAGAGGTCGGCGCGGATGCCGCGCTCGAGTACGTAGGTCTCGCCGTCGAACGCCTTCAGCTCCTTGCCCTCGGCGACGATCGTGCCGACGCCGGTCTTGGTGTAGAAGCCCGGAATGCCGGCGCCCCCCGCCCGGCAGCGCTCGGCGAGCGTTCCCTGGGGGCAGAATTCGACCTCGAGCTCGCCCGAAAGATATTGCCGCTCGAATTCCTTGTTCTCGCCGACATAGGAGGAGATCATCTTGCGGATCTGGCGGGTGCGCAGCAGCTTGCCGAGCCCCTCATTGTCGATGCCGGCATTGTTGGAGACGACTGTCAGATCCTTGACGCCGGAATTCCTGATGGCGTCGATCAGCCGCTCGGGAATGCCGCACAGGCCGAAGCCGCCGGCGCAGATCGTCATGCCGTCGAACAGCAGCCCGTCGAGCGCCGCCGCGGCATCCGGATAGATTTTCTTCATCCGCCGCTCCCTCTCCACCCACCTGCCGATAAGCGGCGCGCCGGGACGGGTCAAGAAAACCTGAATGGACTTTCAACTTCGCGCCGCCGGCGATGCTTGACAGAACACGTCCGCCACCGTACTTTGTATTTCAAAGCTCTTTAGGAGAGACGTTATGGCGGGCACGGCGCAGGCGACGGACCGGGACATCGATTATCTGCGGCAATTGGCGGAGAGCGGCGCCCACGCGCCCCTGCTCGGCGGCCGCTTCCTGACCTGGTGGGGCCTGCTCGTCGCGGTGGCTTACGGCCTCCATCATCTCGCGCTCCACCGCGTCATCGGCAACGGCAGCACGATCTTCGCGTTCATCTGGATCGGCTTCAGCGTGATCGGCATGGGCGGCCAGTTCGTCCTCGCCCGCGGGGCGAAGCCCAAGGCCGGCTCCGGATCCGCGGGCAATCGGGCATCGCGGGTCGTCTGGGTGGCCGGCGCCTGCTCGATCGCCTCGATGGTGGTCGGCGCCGCCGTCGCCGCCGGCACGGGCGCCGGACCGGCCACGTTCGACTGGACGGTGCCGGTCGCCTTCGCGGTTTACGCCTCCGCCCTGATCGTCACCGGCTCGCTCGCCCGAAGCCGGATTGCGCTTGCGGCCGGCGGCGGCGCCGTGCTGATGGTGGGGCTGTTCACCGCCATGATCCTCTCGCCCGACCGCTATCTGCTCGCCTCCGCCGGCGTCGCGCTGACCGTGCTGCTGCCGGGCCTGCTGCTGCTGCGGTCGGAACCGCGCTGATGGCGGATGAGAATCCCTTCGACCAGAGCGCGCTGGACGACGTCATCCACGGCCGGCTGCGCCTGGGCGTCGTCGCCTATCTGTCGACGGTCGAATCGGCCTCGTTCACCGAGCTGCGCGACAAGGTCGGCGCGACCGACGGCAATCTCTCGACCCATTTGCGCAAGCTCGAGGATGCGAATTATGTCAGCGTCGACAAGAGCTTCGTCGACCGCAAGCCGCGGACGCGGGTGTCGCTGACCGACACGGGGCGCAAGGCATGGCTCGCCTGGCTCGAGCAGATCCGCACGCTCACCGCCGCCGCCGGCGACGAGGGAGGCTAGGTTCCCGCGGCCGGATCGAAGCCCATGGCGTGGCCCTACGGGCCCTCCGTCCGCTGCAGCAGGTCGATCAGCTCCTGCCGCCAGAATTTCGCCCATGTGTGGGTGGAGTGGCCGCGGGTGTCGCTGGTGGCGCGGATCAGGACGTAACGGCCGGTCTTCATCCGCCGCGCCGCCTCCTCGGCGATGCCGTAGCCGGCCGGGTTGATGAAATCGTCCTCGGAATTGACCCAGACCAGCGGCGCCGCGATCCGATCCAGCTTCGGCCAGGGATTGTAGGTCCGCGATGCGTCGAGCTGATAGATCAGGTCGTTGGCGTCGCGGGTCGGGATGTCCCTGGCGATCCTGTCCTCGATATAGGCATCGGCGGCGGCCCGGTCCGGATAGGCCTTTTGCAGATAGAGCGGCGCGAAGCCGGCGACCTGCAGCAGGGTCACCGCCGTGCGCAGGCCCTCGCGCGGCTCGGCGCGATAGTCGCCGCCCGCCCAGGCGGGGTCGGTCTCGATCCCCTGGATGGCGGCGTCGCGCCACATCCGGTTATGGCCGGCAATCGCGGTCGGCAGGCAGGCCAGCGGCATGATCGCGCGGGCGAAATCGGGATGCGCCTCGGCCCAGACGAAGCCGTGCATGCAGCCCATCGACGTGCCCATCAGCAGCCGCAGGCGGCGTACGCCGAGGCCTTCGACCAGCATCCGTCGCTCTGCCTCGACCATGTCGTCATAATCGTATTTGGGGAAGCGCATGCGCAGCCCGTCGCTCGGCTTGGACGATTTGCCGTGGCCGAGATCGTCGGGGAGGATGACGAAATAGCGGGCGATGTCGAGCGGCTGGCCGGGGCCGAACAGCTCCTCGGCGAATTGGGGCGCGAGGAACTGGCGGCCGGTGCCGCCGGTGCCGTGGAGCACCATCACCGCATTGACGATCTCGCCCCCGGCGTCGCGCCGCGGCGTGCCCAAGGTGGCGTAATGGATGCGGACCTCCGGCAGGCGCTCGCCATCGGCGAAGCGGAAATCACGGAGCAGCGCGTCGCCCTCCTTCAGCCGCTCGGCATAGCCGGCCTGAGCGGCGGCAGGCGCCGCGGCGAGGGCGGCCGCCAGGGCGAGAGCGAAGATCGTCGGGACTCTGAGCCGCATGAGGAATCTCCCCTGGCCTCGGGGCTTACTCCCGCCGCACCCCGTTGCTCAATGCACGGCGTTCGGTCGAATCCTGCGGCTGTCGGACGGGCTAGGCGGAGCTCTGCGGCAAGCGACGCGGTCGCGACGGGCCTAGCCGTCGCGGTCGAGCGGCCTGAGGTCGGTCATCGACAGCCGCTCGAAGCGCGCCGCCCAGGGCGAATCCGGGCTGAGCTCGGTCTCGAGATAAGCGGGCTTGAGCAATTCGGGCGACGGCCCGGCCGCGTGCACGGCGGCCGGCGCGAGCGTGTCGAGATCGAAGTCGGTGGCGAAGCGCAGGCCGATCTGGCCGTCGCTCGACCAGCGCACCTCGGCGACGTGGAAGCCGCCTTCGCCGAGATCCAGCTCCACCTCGGCGCCCTGGCAAAGGTCGCGATCGCCTTCGACGCGGGCGCCGCCCGAGGAGATGTTCCTGAGGCGCACCGGCACCGAGACGCCGCTCCAGTAGAGCGTGCCGCTTCTCAGCAGGCGCTGGCGCGGCTGGCGCTCGACGACCGGCTGGGCCTCCGGCTCCGCCGCCTGCTTCGCCGCGCTCTCATAATGGAAGACCGGGCCGCTCGGCGCTTCCCAGAAGATCGTCTCGTTGACGAATTCGAGGCCGATCCGCGAGTCGCGGATCCAGCGGACGGCGCAGCGCGTCCGGTTCTCGCCGGTGAAGAGGATATCGAGGGATTCGCCGATCCGCGGATCGATCTCCGCCTCGATCATCGCCCCGCGCGAGGAGACGTTGACCACCCGGACCTGATATTTCCTGCGGCGGAAGACGATCGTCGATTCCTGGACGATGTCGCGGTGCCGGTCCTCCAGGCGCTGGTTGGTGACCCGCGCCTCCTGGCGCTTGACCGCGATCTTCGTCAGCCCGCCGAGTCCGGCGCCGCCGCGGGCCTTGGCTCCGCCCTTGCGCGCGACCGGGCCCGATTTCACCTCGCCCGAAAGGATCGATGAGCGGATCTCGTGCATTCTGGTCCCCGGAAAAGCCGCCGTTTCGAGCCTTCATGCCACAGAAATGATTACCGAATTGCTAGGGACTTGAACGCAGCCGACGAGGATGACCGCCTTGGACCTGCCCCAGCCAAGCCTGTTCGAGCCTGACGCCGCGCCGGCGCTGCCGGAGGGCATGGCCTATCGGCGGGAGCTGATCGCGCCCGCCGAGGAAGCGGCGCTGGCGGCGCTCATCGCGGAATTGCCCTTCGCGCCCTTCCAGTTCCACGGCTTCGAGGGCAATCGCCGCACCATCTCCTATGGCTGGCATTACGCCTTCGACGGCAGCGGCCTGCGCGAGGCGGGGCCGATCCCGGCCTGGCTGCTGCCGCTCCGCGAAAAGGCCGCCGCTTTCGCCGGCCTGCCGGCCGCGGCGCTCGAACATGTGCTGATGGTCGAATATGCGCCCGGCGCCGGCATCGGCTGGCATCGCGACCGGCCGGTCTTCGGCGACGTGATCGGCGTCTCCTTGCTGGCCGAGGCGCGGCTGCGCTTCCGCCGCCGGATCGGCGAGAAATGGGAGCGCAAGGCGTTGCTGGCCGAGCCCCGCTCCGCCTATCTGCTGCGCGGGCCCGCCCGCGGCGAGTGGGAGCATTCGATCCCGCCGATGGACAAACTGCGTTACTCGGTGACGTTCCGGACGCTGAAGGCGCCCTGAGAACCGGTAAAGGATCAGCTGTAGAAGATGTGGAGCCCGATCTGGGCCTGGCGGGTCAGCCGCTTGCCCCAGCTCGGCGCGACATAATCGGCATGGTACCAGAGGACGCTCGACGGCAGCTCCGCCTGGGTCAGCTTCTCATGGGCGATATGGGCGATCGCCACCGCCTTGCGCCAGGCTTCGGAGGCGCGGTCGGCCATCGGCATGCGGCCGTTGCGGACGAAGGAGAATTGGGCGTGCTGAGTGATGACGCCGCAGAGATCCGTCGGATAGCGGCCGGAGGCGGCGCGGTTGATCACCACCTGGGCGACGGCGAGCTGGCCCTCGATCGGCTCGCCGCGGGATTCGAAATAGACGGCGCTGGCGAGGCAATCCTGCTCGCGGTCGGCGGCGGCGTCGGTCGCGAAGCGGGAGACGAGCTCGCCGAGCGTCGGCATGGGCATCGGTGCCGGCGCCGGCTCGGCGGCCGTCCGGCTGCCGGCGATCGCCGCGACGGCGCTCCTGAACAGGCCGGAAAAAGCGTTCTCGCCTGTGCCCGGCTGCGCCTGGCCCGGCGCGGTGACGCCCTGAATCTGCGCCGGCGCACCGGGCGCGGCAAGGGTGGGTGTCGCGCTGAGCGCGGCACACGCCGCGGCAACGCCCGCGGCCCGGAAAATCCTGGTCATCGACTTCCAATTTTATGCGGTGTGCTGATCCCCCGGATGCGCAAAGCGCATCGCCGATCGCCCCCGTCTCGCTGGTCGCCGGTTCCCCTTCGAACCCGCGGCGACGCCCGCTCTCGCTATCTTGTCACCGGCTTGCTTTATGCGAATGCGTTTACCGCTTCTTCGCGCAACCCCTCGGCTGAGGGGCAGATGATGGAGAGGCGGTCGCGGATCAACCCATCGCGGCGGATCGCGCGACGAGTCGTGTGACTTTGCGGCCACGTCGAAGAAAAAAGCGTCTTCGGCGGGAACTTTTTGAAAAAATACGGTTTTACGGCGGCCTTTGCGGCTCCGCTCAGCCCTCGGCGGGGGCCGGCGCCACCGGGTTTGCCACCGGCGGGGGCTGGTCGTCGCCGGCGATCACCTTGACATAGGCGCTCTGGATCCAGCCCGACTTGCACGGCCCCGCATAAGCGTGCCGCGCGTTCGCCGGTTTGGAGACGCCGCAGGCGGGCGCGAGGGCCCCGCCTGGGTCGTAAACGATGCCGAACCATTTCTGGTCGATCGAGCGGCTGCAGACGAAGAAGCGCGCGCCGGCCGGCACCGCCCCCGTCTGCGCCGCATTGTCGAACGGCGCCGCGCGGACCGGGAGGCTCTGGCCGGCCTCGATATGGCGCGTCGTCCCGGCCGCGCTGCAGGCTTCGAAATTCGGCCCCAGCTCGCCGACCCGCACGGGGACCAGGCCGGGCGTGACGATGTCCGCCGGGTTGGACGGATTCTGGTCGAGCGAGGCATTGCCGTCGGGCACGGGCGAGCCGCAGGCCGCCAGGCACAGGCTGAGCAGAAAGAGGGGCCGCCGCATCGCGCTCCTTGTGGCGCGGCGCGCGGGAAAAATCTACGCTCCCGGAAGGAAGGGACATTTATGGCGTATTGGCTGATGAAATCGGAGCCCGACAGCTACAGCTGGGACGCGCTTCTCCGCGACGGCGGCACCGAGTGGGACGGCGTCCGCAATCCGGCGGCGCGGCTCCACCTCAGGGCGATGAAGGCGGGCGACGAAGCCCTGTTCTACCATAGCGGCGAGCAGAAAGCGGCGGTCGGCATCATGCGCATCACCCGCGAGGCCGCGCCCGATCCGAAGGACGTGAACTGGGTCTCGGTCGCGGTCGCGCCGGTGAAGGCGCTCGCGAATCCGGTGACGCTCAAGGCGATGAAGGCCGAGCCGCGCCTGGCGAAGCTGGAGATGATCCGCCAGTCGCGGCTTTCGGTCTCGCCGGTCCGGGACGAGGAATGGGCGGCGGTGATGGAGATGGGCCGCTGATCGGCATCTCCCGCGCTCGGGGGTGGTAAGGGTCTTCGGACGCCTCAGAAAAGACCCTCACCCTTCCCTCTCCCACAAGAGCGGAAGAGGGCCAATACCGCCTAGGCCGCCTTGCGCGAGGCCCGCTTCCTCTCGTGCGGATCGAGGAAGCGCTTCCTGAGGCGGATCGCCTTGGGCGTCACTTCGACCAGCTCGTCATCCTCGATATAGGCGATCGCCTGTTCGAGCGTCATCCGGCGCGGCGGGGTGAGGCGGATCGATTCGTCCTTGGGCCCGGAGGCGCGGAAATTGGTGAGCTGCTTGGACTTGAGCGGATTGACCTCGAGATCCTGCGGCTTGGCATTCTCGCCGATGATCATTCCTTCGTACAATTTCTCGCCGGGCGAGATGAACAGGATTCCGCGCTCCTCTAGCATGTTCAGCGCATAGGCGACCGCCTCGCCCTGCTCCATCGAGATGAGGACGCCGTTCTGCCGGCCCTGGATCGGCCCTTTATACGGCCCGTATTTCTCGAACAGCCGGTTCATGATGCCGGTGCCGCGGGTGTCGGACAGGAACTCGCCATGATAGCCGATCAGGCCGCGCGAGGGCGCCGAGAAGGTCAGCCGGGTCTTGCCGCCGCCCGACGGGCGCATATCGGTCATCTCGCCCTTGCGCTGCGCCATCTTCTCGACGACCGTACCGGCATAGCCGTCGTCGACATCGACGACGACGGTCTCATAGGGCTCCTCGCGGCCGCCGGATGCGCTGTCCGCGCCCTCGCGGAACAGGACGCGCGGCCGGCTGATCGACAGCTCGAAGCCTTCGCGCCGCATCGTCTCGATCAGCACGCCGAGCTGGAGCTCGCCCCGCCCCGCAACTTCGAAGGCGTCCTTCTCGGCGCTTTCGGTGAGGCGAATCGCGACGTTGGTTTCGGCCTCGCGCTCGAGCCGGTCGCGGATGACGCGGCTCTGCACCTTGTCGCCGTCGCGCCCGGCATAGGGGCTGTCGTTGACCGCGAAGCTCATCGCCAAAGTCGGCGGATCGATCGGCCGCGCGGCGATCGGGCGGGTCACGGCGGGCTCGGCGATGGTGTTCGAAACCGTCGCCTTGGTGAGGCCGGCAATGGCGACGATGTCGCCCGCCTGGGCCTGCTCGACCGGCACCCGCTCGAGGCCGCGATAGGCGAAGACCTTGGTCGCCCGGCCTTCCTCGACCAGCTTGCCTTCGACGTCGAGCGCCTTGATCGGCATGTTGACCTGGAGCCGGCCGCTCTCGATGCGGCCGGTGAGGATCCGCCCCAGGAACGGATCGCGGTCGAGCAGCACGCCGATCATCCGGAACGGCCCGTCCGGATTGGCGTCGGGGGCGGGCACGTGGCTGACGATGGTCTCGAACAAAGGCGTCAAACTGCCCGAGCGGACGTCGTCGCCGAGGCCGGCATAGCCGGCGCGGCCGCTCGCATAGAGGGTCGGGAAATCGAGTTGCTCGTCGCTGGCATCGAGCGAGAGGAACAATTCGAACACCTCGTCCAGCACTTCGGCCGGCCGCGCGTCGGGCCGGTCGATCTTGTTGACGACGACGATCGGGCGGAGGCCGAGCGCCAGCGCCTTGCCGGTGACGAACTTGGTCTGCGGCATCGGCCCCTCGGCCGCGTCGACGAGCAGGATGACGCCGTCGACCATCGACAGGATCCGCTCGACCTCGGCGCCGAAATCGGCGTGGCCCGGCGTGTCGACGATGTTGATAGGGGTGGTCTCGCCGTCATGCTCCCATTCGACCGACGTGCATTTGGCGAGGATGGTGATCCCCCGCTCCTTTTCGAGGTCGTTCGAATCCATCGCCCTCTCCTCCACGCGCTGGTTGTCGCGGAAGGTGCCGGACTGACGGAACAGCTGATCGACCAGGGTCGTCTTGCCGTGATCGACGTGGGCGATGATCGCCACGTTGCGGAGGCTCATTGCAGGGAAACTCGCGGTTCGGGGAAATTGTTGCGGCGATATAGCCGCGGTGCTGCAATGCAACAAGTCCGGCGTGGAAGCCTTTGTTGCCGCATTGCTTTTGGCGCAAATTGAGCAGGCCGCCATGTTCCCGGCATGGCTGCCCGGTGCGGGACACCGGGCACCTGCTCAATGGTTCCCACCCTTTTTCGCATTGCTCTAGCGAACCACGCGTTCGAGGATCTCGACGCCCCGGGCCAAGGCGCGCCGCTCGCTGCCGGAGAGGCGGCCGACGCGCTCGCGAAGCGCGCGGACGCGCCGCTCGCGGCCCGTTTCCATCACCGCCCTCCCCTCGGTCGTGGCTTCGATGCGGACGCTGCGCCGGTCGCCCGGCGCCGGCTGGCGCGTGACCAGCCCGGCGTCGAGAAGGGCGTCGACGATCCGCGACATGGTGGGCGGCCGCACCTGCTCGGCGGCGGCGAGATCGGCGAGCGACATCGGGCCTCCGAAGACCAGCACCGAAAGCGCCGACAGGCGGGGCGCGGAGAGACCGCTGCCGTCATCCTCCCGCCGCAACGTGCGCAGCAAATGGATGGCGGCCGCATGAAGCCGCGTCGCCATCTCCCGCAGGTCTTCTTCCATACTTTACGCCTATGATTAGCTGTGCTAACAGTTTCCTATAGCTAATCATTAGCACGAACGGGAGGATGCCGCCATGCCCTCGACCCGCCCCACCCGTATCGCCCAGATCGCAATTCCCGTCCGCGACCTCGAACGCGCCAAGCATTTCTACGGCGCCCAGCTCGGCGTCACCCATTTGTTCGACGCACCGCCCGGCCTTTCCTTCTTCCAGTGCGGGGAGACGCGGCTGATGCTGTCGACGCCCGAGGGGCCGGAGACCGCCGCCGCCTCGATCCTCTATTACGGCGTCGAGGACGTCGTCGCGGCGCATGCCGCACTGGCGGGCAAGGGGATCGTCTTCGAAGAAGAACCGCACCGGATCGCCGAGGTCGACGGACGAGAGATCTGGCTCGCCATCTGCCGCGACGGCGAAGGCAATCATGTCGGTCTGATCAACGGCTGATCCGCATCGCCCGCCAGGCGAGCACGGCCCAGCCGGCGATCATCGCCAGGCCGCCGAGCGGCGCGACCGCGCCGGGCCAGCGGCAGCCGGTCAGCGCCATCAGATAGAGGCTGACGGAGAAGACGATCGCGCCAAGGCCGAGCAGCCAGGCCGGCAGCTTCACCCGCTCGACCGGCGCCGCCGCGAGCGCGACCAAGGCGAGGCCGTGCCACATCTGGTACTGGACCGCCGTCTGCCACCAGCCGAGCCGCTCAACGTCGAGCATCGCCTTCAGCCCGTGCGCGCCGAACGCGCCGAGGACGACGCCGAGCCCCGCCAGCAGCGCGCCGGCGGCGAGGATGAGGCGGCGCTCGCTCAGCCCAGCCACCAGCGAATCAGGGCCGCCAGCGCGCCGACGCTCGCCACCCCCGCCGCCCACAGGCCGGCAAACCAGGCGAGGCGGCGCGGGAGCGGCGCGGGCGGCGGGTCAGCGGGTTCCGCTGGTCCGGCGGACGAAGGCGGCGACGTCGTCATGGATGCCCTTCAGCGACTCCTGGTTGGCGTAGACCATGTGGCCGGACGGGTAGTAATGATATTCGATATTGTTCTGCAGTGCCGCCGGGATCGGCAGATGATGCATCTCGTACCAGCCCTGGTAGAAAGGCGTGGCGAGGTCGAAATAGCCGCCGGCGACCAGCACCTTCAGGTTCGGATTGTATTTCAGCGCCTGCGCCATGTCCGGCATGACGTTGGCCGCCCCGGGAAAGGCGGAGGTGGCGCCCGGCGGCTGGTGCCGGTAGTCCCACTGCTTCCAGATGTCGATCTCGGGCTTGAAAATGCTGTCCCCGCCATAGCCCAGGCGGTTCCGCACATAATCGTTGAAGGCGGAGACATAGGCCGAGCTGATCGCCGCCGATTGCGGATCATATTCCGCTTCCTTGCTGAGCAGGTCCAGGGTGGGACCGGAGAAGCGGGTGTCGAGACGGCCGGTGGTGAGGCCGGCCGGATCCTGCAGGTTCTTCTCGAACTCGCCGCCGCTGATCCGGAGGTTGGCGCGCAATATGTAGTCGACCGGAAGGCCGGTATAGCCGGCCAGCCTTTGCGCGACCTGCTGGCGCCGCGCCGGATCGAGCTCGGCGCCGGCCTGGAGGGCGACGGCATAGTCGGTGCCGCCGAAACGCTCGACCTCGCTCAGGAAATCCTCGAGCCGGGCCGGCCGCGGCCCCGCCAGCCGATGATGATACCAGGCGGTCGCCGCATAGGTCGGCAGCGCCGCGATATAGGCCTGGTCGATGCCGGGATTGTTCTCCGGCCCGTCGGCGTCGATGTCGAAATTGAGGATCTGCGAGAGCAGGACGACACCGTTGAAGTCGACATTGTCCTGCGACTGGAGCTGGTTGACCACCACCGCCGAGCGCGGCGTGCCATAGCTCTCGCCGAACAGATATTTGGGCGAGTTCCAGCGGCCGTATTTGGAGAGGAAACCGAGGATGAACTGGCTAAAGGCATAGGCGTCGGCGTCGACGCCCCAGAAGGCCTTCTCCTTGTCCTTGCCGGCGATGCGGCTGAAGCCGGTGCCCGGCGCGTCGATGAAGACCAGGTCGCTCGCGTCCAGGAGGCTGAAGCCATTGTCGACGACATTGTAGGGCGCGGCCGGCGTATGCTCATGGTCGGCGGTGACGATCCGCCGCGGGCCGAAGGCGCCCATGTGCAGCCAGACGGACGAGGAGCCGGGGCCGCCATTGTAGAGGAACATGATCGGCCGGTTCGCCGCCGGCACGCCTTTCCTGAAATAGGCGACGTAGAACATCGAGGCCTCGGCCTGCGGGTTCTTGTCCTCCTCGCCGAGCTGTCCCTGGCCCCCCGCTCCCGGCGCCGCCGAGGCGCGGGCCCGCCAGGCGGCATCGTCCCAGCCCTTCGGGTGGACGATCAGGGTCCCGGCCACGGCGCGATAATCGACCCTCTGCCCTTCGACGATCACCGCGCCGTCGCTGGCCACGCTTTCCGGCTGGAACAGCACGCCCCGGTCGGGCGAGGCGATGCGGGCCGCGTCCGGCCGCTGGTTCTCGATCGGCGTCGCCGGCCGGTCGGGCCGCCGCGGAGTCTCCTGCGCGGCGAGCGGCGCCGCGGCGAAGGACAGAAAAGTGGCGAGCAAAAGAGCCTTGTTCATCGGCGCGAGTCTCCCCTGATGGCGCGGAGGGTCTATGGGTCCACCGTCGCGCCGCCAAGTGTCATAATAGCGGCGATCTCACCGAAACTTCGCCGATGTTCGATGGTCGGTCCAGTCGGCAGGTACAAAGTGCGCCGCGCATGAGATTCAAATAATTCAGGCGATGTAACAGCTTAAGCATCGTATCCCTGAAGACGATTTCATGATACCGGGCAGCTTTCTTGCGGACCCCGGTCGAATAGATTGACGATCGGCGCAGATGATGATCTGTTACGCCGCCATGCCGACCCGATTCCCGCAAGCGCTCGCCGACCCGCTTCGATCGGTCATGCATCGATGAGCGCCGCCATTCGCCTCACCTTCGAAGTTGTCGACGGCAAAGTGACCCTGGTTTCCCGTCAGCCGGTCGAGATGACCTTGCCGGCAGCGCCGCCGATCCCGGCCGGCGCGGCGCATCCGGGCTTCGTCGCCGAGTTGCGGGACGCGAAGGGCATGGCGCTGCACCGGGCGGCGATGCCGAACCCGCTGGAGCCCCATCGCGAGGCCTTTTCCGACGATCCAGACCATTCGGTCCATCGCGTTCCCGTCGAGCAGCCGCAGGGCGTGTTCACCGTCGTCGTCCCCGATCATCCCCAAGCCGACCACGTCTCGCTGCTGCTTGCCGGTCCCGCGCATAAGGGCCTTGGGCTCGCAGCCGGTGCGACCGAGGCTCCCGTCGAAATCGCCCGGGTGCCGCTGCGCGAGCCCGGCGAGGCCAAGCGGCCATGACCGTCGCCGACGGGCGCGTCGTCGGCACGACCAAGATCGTCGATCGCGGACCGCCGTCGCTGCGCTGGAACATCGCGATCATGGGCGACGGCTACCAGAACGGCCAGCTTGGCAAATATGCGACGGACGTCGCCGGGATCGTCAATACGATCCTGACGACGGCGCCGTTCGACGTGCTGAAGCAGGGCATCAACGTGTTCCGCATCGACGTGGCCTCGACCGATGCGGGCGCGGCCGATCCGGCGGCCTGCGGCGGGACCGGCGCCGCGCCCCGAACCTATTTCGACGCCAAATTCTGCAATAACGGGATCAGGCGCCTGCTCGTGGTCAACGACCGGACCGCTTTGGCCACCGCCTCGGCACAGGTGCCGGCGTTCCACCTCGCGATCGTCCTCGTCAACTCGCTCGTCTATGGCGGGTCGGGAGGCGCGGTGGCGGTGCTCTCCCTGGCCGCGGGCGCGGCGGAGATCGCGCTGCACGAGACCGGACACACCGCCTTCGGGCTGGCCGACGAATATCAATATTATGCCGGTTGCGGCGTCGATGCGCCGGGCACGCATGACCGCCACCCGCCCGGCGAACCCGCCCAGCCGAACGTCACGCTCAATGCCAATCGGAGCACGATCAAGTGGCGCAAGCTGGTGCTCGGCGCCACGCCGATGCCGACCACCTCCAATCCGAGCTGCACGCAATGCGATTTGCGGCCCAGCCCGGTCGCGCCCAATGTGGTCGGCGCGTTCGAAGGCGCCCATTATTATCATTGCGGGGCGTACCGTCCCGCCTACGACTGCCGCATGCGCGCGCTGGGCTTTCCGTTCTGCGCCGTGTGCCAGGACGTGATCAAGCGGACGCTCGCGCCGTTCATGCCGCGGCCGCACTGATTCGTTGATAATCGGGACCGGCGCGATTCAACCAATCGCGCCCCGCCTAGCCCCGCCTAATGGTAGCCATGCTCGCCGACCTTGCCGCGGAACACCCAATAGGACCAGCCGGTGTAAGCGAGGATGAGCGGGATGAGGATGAGCGCGCCGACCAGCATGAAGCTCTGGCTCGAATGCGGCGCGGCGGCGTCCCAGATGCTGATCCGTCCCGGCACCACGTCCGGCCAGATCGAGATGCCGAGGCCGATGAGGGTGAGGCCGAACAGGGCCAGCGACCAGAGGAACGGCGCCCCGTCGCGGCGCCCGCCGAGGCTGCGCCAGCCGAGCCAGGCGACAGCCGCGACCAGCAGCGGCATCGGCAGGGTGACGACCAGGCCCGGCGCCTGGAACCAGCGGTGGAAATATTGCGGCTGGGTGAAAGGCGTGGCGAGGCTGACCGCCCCGATCGCGACGAGGAGCCCGGGGAGCAGGAACCGCGCCAGGGACCGCACCCGCGCCTGCAGCGCCCCCTCGGTCTTCCAGACCAGCCAGCAGGCGCCGAGCAGGGCATAGCCGACGACTAGGCTGGCGCCGGTCAGCAGGCTGAACCCGCTCAGCCAGTCCCACCAGCCGCCGCGATAGGAACGGCCGTCGACCTCGATCCCCTGGACGAGGGCGCCGAGGGTGATGCCCTGGGCGAAGGTCGCCACCGTCGAGCCGAGGCAGAAGCCGGCATCCCACCATCGCCGGTGGCCGGCATCGCGCCAGCGAAACTCGAAGGCGACCCCGCGGAAGACGAGGCCGAGCAGCATCGCAATCAGCGGCGCGTAGAGCGCGGGCAGGACGATCGCATAAGCGAGCGGAAACGCCGCCATCAGCCCGCCGCCGCCGAGCACCAGCCAGGTCTCGTTGCCGTCCCAGACCGGCGCGATCGCGTTCATCGCCTGGTCGCGCTCCTTGCCGACCGGGAAAAGCGGGAAGAGGATGCCGATGCCGAGATCGAACCCGTCCATCACCACATAAGCGGCGACCGCGAAAGCGATGAGGAACGCCCAGACGACGGTGAGGTCGATCATTCCGCCGCCTCCGACAGATCCGGCGCATCGCCGCCGCGCTTCACGGCCGGCGCCGGCGTCACGCCGGCGGTGCGGATCGGCGGCTGGGGCTCGTCGGGCGGGCCGGGCTCGGGCAGGCGGGCCATCAGCCGCAAAATGTAGATCGTGCCGGCCGAGAAGACGGTGAAATAGACGATGACGAAGGCGAGCAAAGACCCGGTCACGCCGGGCGTGCCGATCGGCGAGACCGCGTCGCGGGTGCGCAGCAGGCCGTAGATCACCCAGGGCTGGCGGCCGACCTCGGTCGTCACCCAGCCGGCGATGACGGCGACGAAGCCCGCCGGCCCCATGACCAGCGCGAACAGGTGCAGCGGGCGCCAGTCGTAGAGACGCCGCCGCAGCCGGGCGAGCAGGCTCCAGAGCCCCAAAGCGAGCATCAGCAGGCCCAGCCCGACCATGATCCGGAAGGACCAGAAGACGATCGCCGTCGGCGGCCGGTCGGCTCTCGGAAAGTCCTTCAGCCCCGGCAGCGGCGCGTTCGGATCGTGGAGCAGGATCAGCGACCCCAGCTTCGGAATCTCCACCGCGCCGCGCACCCGCTCGGCCTGGTCGTCGGGCATGCCGAACAGGATGAGCGAGGCGCCGTGCGGCGACCGCTCGTAATCGCCCTCCATCGCCAGCACCTTGGCCGGCTGGTGCTTCAGCGTATTGAGTCCCTGCTGGTCGCCGGCGAGGATCTGCACCGGCGCCACCAAAGCGGCCATCCACATCGCCATCGAGAAGCTGGTGCGGACGCCCGGATTGTCCCGCCTGCCCTTCACCAGATGCCAGGCCGCGGCGCCGCCCACCGCCAGCGCGGTGGTGAGATAGGCGGCGATCACGGTGTGGACGAAGCGGTAGGGGAAGCTCGGGTTGAAGACGATCTTCAGCCAGCTTCCCGCCGGCACGAACTGGCCCTGGCCGTTCAGCGCCCAGCCCTGCGGCGTGTGCATCCAGCTGTTCGCCGAGAGGATCCAGAAAGCGGAGATGGCGGTGCCGAGGGCGACCATGCAGGTGGCGAGGAAGTGGAGCCTCTTGCCCACCCGCTCCAGCCCGAACAGCATGACGCCGAGGAAGCCGGCCTCGAGGAAGAAGGCGGTCAGCACCTCATAGGCCATGAGCGGCCCGACCACCGGCCCGGCCTTGTCGGAGAAGACCGACCAGTTGGTGCCGAACTGGTAGGAGAGGACGATGCCGGAGACGACGCCCATGGCGAAGGCGATGGCGAAAATCTTCAGCCAGTAGCGGAACAGGGTGAAATAGACCTCGCGCCTGGTCCAGAGCCACAGCCCCTCCAGCACCGCCAGATAGGAAGCGAGGCCGATCGAGAAGGAGGGAAACAGGAAATGGAACGAGACGGTGAAGGCGAATTGCGCCCGCGCGAGCATCAGGGCGGTGTCGCTCACTCCCATGGCGGAACCCCTAGCACAAGGCGGGGCGGGAAATCTCTAACCCAGGCTGCGCCCGTGACCGAATAAGGACCAGCCGGTCCGCTCGACCAGCCGCTCCAGCGCCAGCGCGCCGACCAAAGACGTGCCGGCGGCGTTGAGGCCGGGCGACCAGGTGCAGACGGCGCCGGTGCCGGGGATGATGGCGAGGATGCCGCCGCTGACCGAGCTCTTCCCCGGCAGGCCGACCCGGAAGGCGAAGTCGCCGCTATTGTCGTAATGGCCGCAGGTCAGCATCAGGGCGTTGATCCGCCGTGCGCGCGAAGCGATCGTCACCGCATCGCCGCCCACCGGATCGAGGCCGTCGAAGGCGAGATAGAGCGCGGCCCGCGCCAGCTGGCGGCAGCTCATCGCGATCGAGCATTGGCGGAAATAGAGCGAGAGCACGTCGGCGACCGGATTCTGGAGGTTGCCGAAGGCGGAGATGAAATAAGCCAGGCTGCGGTGGAAGGCGCCGGCCTGCGATTCCGACATGGCGAGGCCTTCGTCGATCGCGACCGTCTCGTCATCCGCCCGCTCGCGCAAGAAGCCGAGCATCTCGCCGATGGCGGCATCGGCGCTCTCCTGGCCGATCAGCTGATCGCAGACGACGATGGCGCCGGCGCTGATCAGCGGGTTGCGCGGCTTGCCCTTCTCCATCTCGAGCTGGATGATCGAGTTGACCGGCGATCCCGCCGGCTCGCGGCCGACATGGTTCCACAGCGCCGACTTGTGGTGCTGGAGGGCGAGCGACAGCGAGAAGACGTAGGCGATGCTCTGGATCGAGAAGGTCTCTTCCCCGTCGCCGGCCGAAAAGACGGAGCCGTCCTCCAGCGCCAGGGCGATGCCGAGCCTGGTCGGGTCCGCCCGCGCCAGGGTCGGGATATAGCCGGCGACGCTGCCCTGGCCGCGATAGGCCGAGACGTCCTTCAGCACGTCCTCGAGCAGCGCCTGATAATCCATGGCTTCACACCTTCGCGGGATAGACGGGCTGGATGTCGACCGGGATGTGCGACATGGTCGCGATCACCGCCCGCGCCTCCGGGTCGAGGCGGCCGTAACGGTCGAGGAAGGCCTTGGCTCCCGCATAATCGCCGTCGCCCTCGATCCTGACCAGGGCCGCGACGAGGTCCTTCAGCCCCGCCTCCATCCGGTCGTAATCGATCCGGTAGCGGCGCGCCCGCGCATCCCAGGAGAAGCCGCCGCGCTCCTTGAGGAAGCCGTATTGCATCGCCGCGCCGCGGCCATGGGCGTCGGCGGTGCCGAAGCGCAGATGGCGGAAGACGTCGCCGAGATAGGAAGCGAGCGCCTGCGGCCGGTCGGCGATCGGCAGCTCGCCGCGCCGCATCAGATAGAGGATGTTGACCGCCCCCATCACATCGGCCTTCGATTCCTCGATCGCCGAATATTGGTCCTTGAGCTCGGCATTGACCGTCGTCCGGCGGCCGCCGACGAGGATCTGCCCGGGCCCGAGGCTGTGCGACAGCTCGTGGAACAAGGTCTCCTGGGTCATATATTGCTTCGTCACCAGCCGCGCCTGGTCGGGAACGAAGACGAGGCTCGCCATCGGCGTGACGATGCGGTCGTATTTGGCGCCCAGCACGTTGGCGAGGATCACCTTCTTCGCCCCCTTCGCCGCCCGTACCCTTTCGTCGTTCGGCAGGTTGAAGGCGATGGTCTGGATGCCCTGCACCGCCTCGCCGCCGCCACGGACCTCGTCGGCGACCAGGATCGGCGAGGAGAATGGCCGGTTGGCGTTCTTGTACTTGTCGGGGACCGGCAGGTTGCGCTCCATGTCGGGCAGCAAGGCCTTGTAGCGGACGAGCGCCGCACTCTGCTTCGGATCGGCGACGGTGACGTAGGATTCGAACGCCGTCTTCTGGCCGTAGAGATTGTCGACATAGGTTTCGTAGGGGCCGATCACGACTTCGATCGGCGTTCCGCTCACGTCCATCCAGGCAAGCTCGGAAGGATAATAATCGTTCGAGCGGAAGGCCGCGGCGCGCAGCTTCAGGAAGCGCCTGAGGCTCGCATTCGAGGTCCGCGCCGCCGCCTGCTCGAGCAGCCGCGCCGCGGGCTCCAGCCATTGCCGGTATTCGACGCTGTAGGGGATCGCGACCAGCCGGTTCCCCTGCCGGCGGACGATTGTATAGGGGCTGGTCAAGGCCTCCCGCTCGCCCGGATGCGCGGCCAGATAGGCGTCGAACGCTTCCTTGGTCAGGTCCCCGGGATAGAGGCCGCCACCCGGCGGCAGCGGCGCATCGCCCCAGAACGGATGATTGTCCTCCAGCACGTCCCACGGCCCGAAATTGAGGTCGAACCAGTCGAGCAGCAGCGCCCGGTCGGCGCGGCGGCTGCGCAGGATCGCGATGCGCGTCGCCGGATTGTCGGCGGCGGCCTGGCGCAGATAGATCGGGTCCATCAAAGCGGCGGCGCGGATGAGGAGGTTGACCACCTCCCTTTCCTCGGCGCTGAGGAAGGCGGCGTTCGGATGCATGACGATCCGCGCCATCTTCGCGCGCTGGGCGTGGAGGTCGTAGCCCGCCGGCGCCTGGGCCGGCGCGGCCATGGCGGCGAAGGCGGCGCCAATGGCCAGCACGGCGACGAGCCTTTTCGGCATCTGTCTCTCCCCTTGTTTTCGCGGCCTGCTTCTAGGATCTGTCCCCGGTCGCCGCAACGCGCGCGACGCCGCTCAGGCCGGCGCGGTGGCGAGCGGGAGGCAGATCGGGGCGGATCGGATCTTCAGCCCCCGCAGCGTTCCGTTGGGCGCGACACCGACGATGTGGGCGTCCTTCAGCATCTGCGATGCCGTCGCGGCCAGCAGCAGATGGAGGTTGCGGGCCTGGGCGATCGCTTCCCGCAGCCGCGCCTTGCGCTGCGGATCGATCGGATCGGCGTCGCCTTCGAGCGTCTGCAGCGTCACCCAGGCCGTCTGCTCGTCGCGAGAGAGCGACAGATATTCGTTCATGCCCTGGTAGAGCTCGCCATATTGCTTGACGGTGGCGGCGCCGAAATGACGGGCAAGCTGGTCGGCGACATTGCTGTTCCAGGCGCCGCGGCTTGAGAAGTAATAATTGGGCCGGCCGACGTTACGCAGCGGCGCCCGCGGTCCCCTCCCCGCGACGAAGGCATCGAGCTGGTCGAGCTTGCGCCGCACGCAGGGATCGAGCCGCATCCGGAGCGAGTCGATCTCGGCGAAATCCGCCACCTCCTCATCCATCGAGGCGCGGGTGTCGAAAACGCGTTCCCTTTCGCGCCAATATTCGACGGCCTGCTCGAGGATCAAGGCGAGCAGCACGCCCATGGTGACGCCGACGAACTCGCGCAGGAAGCGTCTCAGCCCCGCATGTCGCGGCGGCGGCGGGCCGGGCTGACCTCCGCCCTCGCCTTCCGGCTCGTCCTGCTCGGCGTGAACGTGCGGGTGATGCATCCTCTCGCCCCCCTTTTGCAGAGACTTAACGCGCAGGACCGCCGATGGGAATGAAGCGCGGCCGCTCGCCGCCGTCGGCGACGGCTTCGACCAGCCGGTAGAAGAAAGCGTTGAACCTGGCCGCCGCGGCGAAGTCCATCGGCTGGGTCACGTCGTCGGCCGGATGGTGGTAGCGGGTCCGGTACCAGAGCCGATAGCGCCGCTCCGCCTCGGTCCCCGGCACATAGCCGAAGATGAAGCCGGTCGCCGGCACCCCGGCCTGGAGGAACGGCCAATGGTCGGCGCGCTGGAGCAGGCCCCGCTCCGGCTCGGGATCGGCCTGGATGCGTATCCCCATCCGCGCCGCCACCCGCCGCGCCGCCTCGCCGAGGCTGGTGCGGTCCACCGCCAGCATGGTGAGGAGGTCGAGCGGGAAGAGCGGCCGCAGCTGATCGAGGTTGATCATCGCCGCCATGCGGGGAAGCGGGACGGTCGGATGGCGGACGAACCAAGTGGAGCCGAGCAGCCCTTTCTCCTCGCCGGTGAAGGCGGCGAAGAGGATCGTGCGGCGAAAGCCCTTGCCGTGCCTGCGATCGGCAAGCTGGGTGAGCAAGGCGACATAGGCGGCATCGTCGAGCGCGCCGTTGTAGAGCCGGTCGCCATTCACCGGCTCGCCAAAGCCGTAACCGTCGAGATGCGCACCGAGCACCACCACCTCGTTCTTCAGCTTCGGATCCGTCCCCGGCAGGATGCCGAGGATGTTGGGCGCGCTGTAGCGCGCCCGGGCGACATGGAAGGTCGCGCGGAGCCGGGCGGGGATGTCGAAGGACGGCAGCGGCCGGTCCTCGCCGCCCGCGCGCAGGATCGCCGCCGCGTCCCGGCCCGAGCCGCGGATCAGCTCGGCGAAGGCGTCGGCATCGAGCCGCATCGCCGGCAGCGAGGCATCGGCGGGCGGCGGATCGCCGGCGAGGCGGACGGTGCGGGCATAAGCGGCGGGCCAGCGCGGCGGCTCCACCGTGAAATAGGGATTGTCGACCGCGATCAGCCCGGCCGCGCCGCCCGCGATCGCCGCGGCATTGCGCTCGCCGGCCGTCCGCCGGCTGTTGAAGCAGATGACGATCCTGCGGGAGACGTCGCGCATCTCGGCGCGCGAGCAGGTACCGCGAAAGGCGAGCGGCGCGTCGAGCCGCGGCGCCAAGGCCTCGGTCGGGCGGATCGTGATCTGGTGGAGGAAGGCGAGCGGCGCCGCGCTGCCGTCGCCGCGGACGATCCGGAACGAGGTGCCGGGCTTGTCCACCCGCACTTCGGCAAGGTCCAGGCGCTGGAACCAGCCGCCGCCCTCCCCGGCCGGCGCGAGCCCGGCGCGCGCGAACCGCGCGGCGACGGCGCGCGCCGCACGTTCGTAGCCGGCCGAGCCGGTGTCCCGCCCCGCCATCGCATCGCTGGAAAGGAAGCGGGTCGTCCGCCACCAGGCGGCGGTATCGGCATCGATCGACGGCGGCGGCGCGGCGGCCGCGCCGAGCAAGGCGGCGGCGAGCAGGAGCGGCAGGCGTGGACTCATCCCTGCTCCTTAACCGGTTGCGGCCGATTCGGCTTCCTCTCCGCATCGGGCGCCGCCCTTCTCCCATCGCGGCGGAGATTCTGCTATGACGGAGTCGAGAAAGGAGCCCGTGATGATGCTGTTCCTGCTCGCCGCTCTTGCCGCAGCCCCTGCCGCCGCTCCGGCGGCCAAGCCGGCCGCGCCGCGACATTGTCGGGTCCCGGCGGTCACCTGGGCGAAGGGACGCCCCGCCGGCGCCGCCGTCCGCCGCCTCGGCGAAGAGCCGCCCGCCTCCCATTATCTGGCGGTCTGGCGCGTCGTCGGCGGCTGCCCGGAGCCGGCCGTCCTCCGCACCGGCATCACCGGACGCTGACCGAAAAGAGACGCCCCGGAAATGCGTGACCGAGGGCGTCAGGAGGAGGGACCAAAGTGCCTCCAAGGCACGATTCGTCCGAACACCAAGATTGTGAAGGCTTGAAGACAAAGCGCGGCGGTGCGTGAAGCGGACGGCCCGTGGCCCGGCCGGCACAAGCCCTCAGGAGGCAAGCCGCAACGGCCCGATGATCGGGCGCCCACATGTCGACAAAGGCTGGATGCCCCGCGTGGATTCGAACCACGATTGACGGATTCAGAGTCCGTAGTCTTACCATTAGACGACGGGGCAGCGCGGGCCGCGAGATAGGGCCCGGCCCGGAACGGGTCAAGGCCGCCGACGCCCGGCTTCCCCCCGTCCCTTGCCCTCGCCCACGGCCCGATGTACCCTGACGGCAAGTCAGGGCGGCGCCTCGCCGCCCGAACGAGAACATAAGAGTGTTTCGCTTATGGCGCACGAAGCCGCGACGGCTCCGCTCCCGCCAGCCCCGGCGCAGGCGGTTCCAGCTCCCTTTCCGGGGCGACGCCCCCCCATCCGCACCTGCTATGGCGCGCTCGATCTCGGCACCAACAATTGCCGGCTGCTGATCGCGCGCCCCTCCGAGGAAGGCTTCACCGTCATCGACGCCTTCTCGCGCGTCGTCCGCCTCGGCGAAGGCCTGGCGACGAGCGGCAAGATCAGCGAGGCGGCGATGGACCGCGCGGTCGCGGCGCTCGGCGTCTGCGGCGACAAGCTGCGCCGCCGCCGCGTCTCGCTCGCCCGCTCGGTCGCCACCGAAGCCTGCCGCCGGGCGGTCAACGGCCGTCATTTCGTCGAGCGGGTGAAGCACGAGACCGGCATCGCGCTCGAGATCATCTCGCCCGAGGAGGAAGCACGGCTCGCCATGCTCGGCTGCCACCGCCTGCTCGAGCCGGGCGACGGGCCGGCCCTCATCTTCGACATCGGCGGCGGCTCGACCGAGCTCGTCCTCGTCGACACCGACGGGGTCGGCATCCCCAAGATCAAATGCTGGTGGAGCGCGCCCTGGGGCGTGGTCTCGCTGACCGAGAGCGAGGGCCGCAACTTCAAGGATACCGCCGAGCGCCTCGCCGCCTACGGCCGGATGAAGGAGCGGGTCCGCCACGCCTTCCGCCGCTTCTCCGAGCTGCTGCCGCCGCCGCGCGACAATATCCGCCTGCTCGGCACCAGCGGCACCGTCACCACCCTGGCGAGCGTCCATCTCGCCCTTCCCGCCTATGACCGGCGCGCGGTCGACGGCCTGCAGATGCCGGCGGAGTCGATGCGCCAGGTCAACGACATGCTGTCGGGCATGAGCATCGAGGAGCGCTCGCAGCTTCCCTGCATCGGCGCCGAGCGCGCCGATCTGGTCGTCGCCGGCTGCGCCATCCTCGAGGCGATCATGGACATCTGGCCGGCCAGGACCCTGGGCATCGCCGACCGCGGCATCCGCGAAGGCATCCTCCGCTCGCTGATGGCGCGGGACGGACACAAATTGTGACCCGACTGCGCACCGCCAAGGGGCGGAAGGTGAGCTCGACCAAATGGCTCGAGCGGCAGCTCAACGACCCCTATGTCAAGCGCGCCAAAGCGGAGGGCTATCGCTCGCGGGCGGCGTACAAGCTGATCGAGCTCGACGAGCGCTTCCACTTCCTCAAGGGCGCCGAGCGGGTGATCGACCTCGGCATCGCGCCGGGCGGCTGGTCGCAAGTGACGCACCAGCGCCTGCCGCGGGCGAGGATCGTCGGTATCGACCTGCTGCCCACCGACCCGATCGACGGCGTCGCCATCCTGGAGATGGATTTCATGGACGAAGCCGCGCCGGACCGGCTCCGCGAGGCGCTCGGCGGGCCGGCCGATCTGATCCTCTCCGACATGGCGGCGAACACGGTCGGCCATCCGCAGACCGACCATTTGCGCACCATGGCGCTGGTCGAAGCGGCGCTCGACTTCGCCGGCGAGGTGCTGAAGCCGGGCGGCGCCTTCGTCGCCAAGGTGCTGGCCGGCGGCGCCGACGCCCGGCTGGTCGCCCAGCTGAAGCGGCTCTTCGCCACAGTCAAGCACGCCAAGCCGCCGGCGAGCCGCAAGGGCTCCTCCGAATGGTATGTGGTGGCTCAGGGGTTCAAGGGGGCGATCCAGCCCCGTCATCCCGGCGCAGGCCGGGATCCAGGCGCGGCTTCCGCGAGCTCCTGAGCCGAGATCCCGGCCTCCGCCGGGAGGACGAGATCGCTTCAGCCCCGTTCGCGCGCCTGGCTGATCGCCGCCTTCAGCGCCTGATAGCCGACCGCCCCGCGCAGCACCCGGTCGCCGACGACGAAGGTCGGCGTGCCGTTGGCGCCGATCGCGCGGGCGAGGTCGTAATTGCGGGACAGCTCTTCCGCGCCGTTTCGCGGCGGCGCCGGCGAAGCGAGGCCCACCGCCCGCGACGCCGCGGCCACGGCGGCCGGCGTCGGCCGCCCGGCCGCGAACAGGGCGTCGTGGAAGGGCTTGAACCGGCCGGCCGCGGCGGCGGCGAGACTGGCTTTGGCCGCGGCCTCGCTGTCGGGGCCCAACACCGGCCATTCCCGCCAGACGATCCTGAGCTTGCCGTCTTCCTTCGCCAGCCGGTCGAGATCGGCATTGCTCTTCCGGCAGAAGCTGCAGGCATAATCGAAGAATTCGACGAGGGTGACGTCGCCGTCCTTGGCCCCCGCCCAGGCGCCGGCGAAAGGCGTCTCGAAGGCCGGACGATTGGCGACGACGACCTTCGCCAGCTCGCGCTCCTGCAGGCGCTGCAGGCCCTCGGCGATCATTTCCGGATTGCGGAGCAGGGCGGAGCGGACGATCGCGCCCGAGGCGAGCCACATCGCCCCCGCGCCGATCAGCCCGCCGACCAGAAAAGCGGCGAGCCAGGACCGCCAGCCGGCGGGGAAGCGGGAGGCCGAGGCGGAGGAAACCGCCCCGGGGTCACCGGCCACCGTGATGCTTCTTGTCGTGCTCGACCTCGGTGCGCGAGACCATCGCGATGTCCTGCGCCCGCAGCCAGTCGGAGGTGCCGGTCGGGATGCCGCGCATCGCCATCTCGGCATTGGCGAGGGCCAGCTTCGGCTCGCCCTGGAGGTTGTAGCGTTCCGCCGTCGCCAAAGCGGCGCGCGGCTGGTCGCCTTCGCGGTCGTAGACGATGCCGAGCTGGTACCAGGCGAAGGGATTGCTGTTGTCGCGGGCGATGGCCGAGCGCAGCACCTTCTTCGCCTCCTCGAAATTCTGCGGCTTCTCGGTCGCAATCAGGGCATGGCCGAACAAGGAGGAGATGAGCGGCTGGTCGCCGGCCTGGGCCACCGCTTCGCGCAAGGAGGCGAGCGCCTCCTCGGGCTTGCCGGATTCGAGCAGGATCTGGCCCTTCAGCTCGAGATAGAAGGGATCGCGCGGCCGGTCCTTCAGCAGGCTGTCCATCTCGGCCAAGGCTTTGTCGGGATAGGCGCTCTTGTGCCAGGCATAGGCCCGGGCATAGCGCGCCGGCTCGCTATGGTTGCTCTCTGGATAGAGCATGAGGGTCCGCTTCGGATCCTCGACATAGCCGGTCAGCTTCGCCTTCACCCGCTGGAAGCGCGCCTCCAGCGCCGGGTCGGTGCGCGCGTTCCAGGCCGGCGAAGCCTTCAGCACCTGCTCCAGCACCTGGATGCGGTCGCCGCTCAGCGGGTGGGTATAGGCATAGGCGTCGTCCTGCGGGATGGCGTAGCGGAATTCCTGATTCTGCAGCTTCTTGAAGAATTCGAGCAGGCCCTGACCGCTGACCCCGGCCTGGTTGAGGAACTTGGCGCCCGCCTGGTCGGCCGAGGATTCCTGGGTGCGGCTGAAGGCGAGGAACTTGCCCATCGCCGCCTGCTGGCCCGCCGCCATGATGCCCGCGCCCGCATCGCCCGCCCCCGCCGCCATCGCCGCCGCGCCGAGCAGGAGCGACAGCAGCATGATGCCGGTCGCCGCCCGCTCGCCTTCGGCCATGCGGACGACGTGGCCGCCCGCGATATGGCCGAGCTCGTGGGCGACGACGCCCTGCACCTGGTTGACGTTGTCGGCGGCGGCGATGAGCCCGGAATGGATGTAGACCATTTGCCCGCCGGCGACGAAGGCGTTGATCGACCGGTCCTGGAGGAGGATGATCTGGACGTGCTCCGGCCGCAGCCCCGCCGCCTCGATGATCGGCCGCTCCATGTCGCGGAACAGCGTCTCGGTCTCGGCGTCGCGCAATATCTCCTGCGCCATCGCCGGCCGCACCGCGACGGCGAAGCTCAAGGCGAGCAGCATCAGGAACCGGGCGAGCAGCGCGCCGCGCCCGAGACGAGTCCGGAATGCTTCGGCCATGGGCGCCCTGTCGCCTTTGCGGGCTGAACCGGACATGAGCGCCCGCCTTGCGGACATGACGTGACCAGGCCTGATCACGTCACGCCCTTCCCCATATTGGTCGCATTGCTGCTGCAAAAAGCCGTTCCCACCTTTTTGCGCAATGCTTCAGGCACCGAAGGTGCGCTGCCACCAGCCGCGGCGCGGCGGCCCGCCCTCTTCGTCGCCCTCCGATTCGCCGCCTTCCGGCGCGCCGCCCGCGGGGCCGGCAGCGGCATCGTTGGCGGCTTCGGGAGCGGCGGGCGGCGGCGTCTCGTCCCCGGCGGCCTTGCGGCGGCGGGTCCGTTTCGGCTTGGCCGGAGCCTCGTCGGCGGCGGGCGCCGGTTCGGGCTCGGGAGCCGGTTCGGGCTCGGGAGCCGGTTCGGGCGCCGGCGCGGGCGCTTCGGCCACCGGCTGCTCGACGGGAGCGGGAGCTTCCGCTTCGCCCTCGCCCTTGCGCCGGGCGCGAGGCCGGCGGCGGCCGCGCGGCTTGGCTTCTTCCTCGGGCTCGGGCACAGGCTCGGCCTCCGGAGCGGCCTCCACCGCAGGCGGCGTCTCCGCTTCGGGTGCTTCGGGTGCTTCGGGTGCTTCGGGTGCGTCGGCCTCGGCCTCCCCGTCGATCGCTTCATCGTCGGACGCAGGGGCCTCGCCTTCGCCCTCCTCGGGCCGGCGGCGGCCGCCGCGGCGGCCACGGCGACGGCGGCGCTTGCGGCCCGCCCGATCCTCCTCGGAGCCGCGCTCGCGCCGCTCCGGCGGGGCCCGGGGCTCCGCCTTTTCCTCTTGCTCTTCTTCTTCTTCCTCGTCCTCGTCTTCCTCTTCGGCCTCGGGCGCGGCTTCGTCCTCCTCGTCCTCCTCCGGCTCCTCGGCGGGCGGCGCTTCGAGGCGCGGGCGCTGGACCGGCGGCGGGCCGAAGGATTCGACTGCCATCCGCGCCCCTTCGAACGCGTCGTCGATCAGCACTTCGATGAACACGCCGTAGCGCGCCTCGACCTCGGCGATCTCGCCGCGCTTCTTGTTGAGGACGTAGACCGCCGCCTCGCGGCCGGCGCGCAGTACGATGCGGCTGCCGCGGCCGCGCGCGGCCTCTTCCTCGAGCATGCGCAGGGCCGACAGGCCGGCCGACGCCGCGGTGCGCATCAGGCCGGTGCCCTCGCAATGCGGGCAGGGCTTGGTCGAGGCTTCGAGCACGCCGGTGCGCAGCCGCTGCCGACTCATCTCCATCAGCCCGAAGGAGGAGATGCGGCCGACCTGGATGCGGGCGCGGTCGTTCTTCAGCGCGTCCTTCATCGCCTTCTCGACCTTGCGGATATGGCCGTTCGATTCCATGTCGATGAAGTCGATGACGACGAGGCCGGCCATGTCCCGGAGGCGCAGCTGGCGGGCGATCTCGTTCGCCGCCTCGATGTTGGTCGCGTAGGCGGTCTGCTCGATATTGTGCTCGCGGGTCGACCGGCCCGAGTTGATGTCGATCGAGACCAGGGCCTCGGTCGGGTTGATCACCAGATAGCCGCCCGACTTCAGCTGGACGACCGGCTGGTACATGGCGGCGAGCTGGTCCTCCGCGCCGTAGCGCTGGAACAGCGGCACCGTGTCGATATATTGCTTCACCCGCCGGACGTGGCTCGGCATCAGCAACTTCATGAACGAGCGGGCGGCGCGATAGCCTTCGTCACCCTCGACGATCACCTCGTCGATGTCGCGATTGTAGATGTCGCGGATGGCGCGCTTGATCAGGTCGCTGTCGCCGTAGATCAAAGCCGGCGCCGAGCTCTTCAGCGTCCGCTCGCGGATCTCGTCCCACAGGCGGGCGAGATAGTCGAAGTCGCGCTTGATCTCGACCTTGGTGCGCGACAGGCCGGCGGTGCGGACGATGCAGCTCATCGAATTGGGCAGGCTCAGGTCCGACATGATCTGCTTGAGGCGCTTGCGGTCGGCGCCGTTCGAGATCTTGCGGCTGATGCCGCCGCCATGGCTGGTATTCGGCATCAGCACGCAATAGCGGCCGGCGAGGCTGAGATAGGTGGTCAGCGCCGCGCCCTTGTTGCCGCGCTCCTCCTTGACGACCTGGACGAGCAGCACCTGGCGGCGGCGGATGACGTCCTGGATCTTGTAGCGGCGGCGCAGATTCTGGCGCTTGCGCCTGAGCTCGTCGGCGGCATTCTCCTCCGGCGCGCTCTCCGCGGATTCGGGCGGGGCGGGCGCGTCCTCGTCGGACGCCTCGACACCCTCGCCTTCGTCGTCATAGCCCCGCTCGGCCTCTGCGGCGCCATGCTCGTCGTCATGCTCCGCCTCGTCGCGGTCGCCGTAACGGGCGTCATCGGCGGCGCGCAGCCGCTCCTCCTCGGCGGCATGCTCCGCTTCCTCGCGCAGCAGGGCCTCGCGGTCCTCGCGCGGGATCTGGTAATAATCCGGGTGGATTTCCGAGAAAGCGAGGAAGCCGTGGCGGTTGCCGCCGTAATCGACGAACGCCGCCTGCAGCGAGGGTTCGACCCTCGTCACCTTGGCAAGATAGATATTCCCCTTGAGCTGCTTGTGCTCGGCGGACTCGAAATCAAATTCTTCGATCCGGTTTCCCTTGACCACGGCCACCCGAGTTTCCTCCTGGTGGCGCGCGTCGATCAACATGCGCATCGTCATTAAAATCACTCCACACGCGCGGCGCGGCCTCGATCGTACCGAGGAGCCAGCGGCGCGCGCGCTCGAATAGGGACGAAGGCGCGGCCGATCCGGCGCGCGCCCCCAATGTCCGGGTTGCAAATGAACTTCTTGCCTCTGCTGCAGGGAGATGGCCGGTCGAAAGCGCCGGCCGCAGAGTCCCGAACGCAGCGCCCCGCTTCATCGGGGGGCGGAGCAGGCCGGGAAAACCATCACTCATGCAGCGTCAACCTTGGGGTGGCCGGCCTGAAATGCCGGCGCGAAAACTGTCGGCCTTAAATGAGAAGGTCGTTGAGGACCTTCAACGGGATGCCGATGATTCCTGCTAGCATCCGCCAAGGGCAGCGGCAACCGGCAACGGCCCCGCGACGCGACGCCGAGGCGAATATTGTGGACCCGACGCGGCCGATGGCGGCACAATGAGGCGATGAAGCGCCCGCTCCTCTGCCTCGCCGCCCTAGCCGCCCTGCCCGCGGGCTGCTCGAAGGGCGGCCATGACGCGGCAGGCGTGACGATCGACCTCGCCGGCGCGGCGCAGGCCGGCGCTGCGCTGCCGCGGATCATGGGCGCGCGCGATCCGGCGCGGCCGCTGGTCGTGCTCGATCCGGGCCATGGCGGCAAGGATCCGGGCGCGATCTCGCCTTATGGCGGCCGCCGGGAGAAGGACGTCACCCTCGCCGTCGCGCGGGCGATCCGCGACGCCCTCGCCGCCTCCGGCCGGGTCCGGGTCGCGATGACTCGCGAGGACGACCGCTTCCTCATGCTGCGCGACCGCTACGACATCGCCCGGCGGATGGGCGCGAACCTGTTCATCTCGATCCACGCCGACGCCGCGCCGCTCAACGACGGCGCCCGCGGCGCCACCATCTACACCTTGTCCGAAGTGGCGTCCGACCGGGAGGCGGCGCAGCTCGCCGAGCAGCAGAACCGGGCCGATGCGATCGGCGGCGCCGTGCTCAGCCGGGACGCCGGCGTCAACCGGGTGCTGATCGACCTCGCCCAGCGCGAGAGCATGGGCATCTCGTCCGACTTCGCCGCCCTGCTGCGGCGCGAGGGCGCGCCTTATTTTCCCTTCCGCCCGGAATATCACCGCTTCGCCGCGCTTGCCGTGCTGAAGGCGCCCGACGTGCCCTCGATCCTGTTCGAGACCGGCTACCTCACCAACAACGTGGACGCGGCCTATATCGAATCGGCCGAGGGGCAGAAGCAGATCGCCGCGGGCATGAAGAGCGCCATCGAAACCCATTTCGCCCGCCGCCTCTATCGGATCGCGTCGCGGTGACGGTGCTTCACCCCTCCCTTTCGATCGGCTAGAGGCCTGGCTGAATGAGCGCCGACAGCAGCAACGCCACCCGCATGACCCTCTATCGCGACGCCGGCAGCCGCTTCGGCGCCGTGCTGCGCGACGCCTGGCGCCGACGCTGGGTGCGCTGGCTCGCGATCCTCGTCGCGATCCCGTTCATCCTCTATTTCGTGCTGCTGCTGATCTTCGCCCGCGGCCTGCCGTCGGCGGAGACCCTGCTCACCTACCAGCCGCCGCTCCCCTCCAGCGTCCGCGACGTCGACGGCCAGCCGGTCCAGACCTTCGCCCGCGAGCGGCGGATCGAGCTCAGCTATGACGAATTCCCGCCGATGCTGATCGACGCCTTCCTCTCGGCCGAGGACAAGACCTTCTTCAGCCATCACGGCATCGACTATCCGGGCCTGGTCGGCGCGGTCGGCGACTATCTGCGCAAGGCGGGCACCGGCGAGCGCGCCCGCGGCGGCTCGACCATCACCCAGCAGGTCGCCAAGAACCTGCTGGTCGGCAACGAATATTCGGTCACCCGCAAGATCAGGGAGGCGATCCTCGCCCGCCGGATCGAGAATGTGCTGACCAAGCAGCAGATCCTGGAGCTCTACCTCAACCAGATCTTCCTCGGCCGCAACGCCTATGGCGTCGAGGCGGCGGCGCGCGCCTATTTCGACAAGGACGTCAACCAGCTGAGCCTGCCCGAGGCGGCCTATCTCGCCATCCTCCCCAAGGGCCCGAGCAATTACGATCCCAACCAGCGGCCGGAACGGGCGCTGGGGCGGCGCAACTGGGTGCTGGCGGAGATGGAGAAGAACGGCTTCATCACCGCCGAGCAACGTGCGGCGGCGCAGGCGGCGCCGCTCGGCGCGGTCAGCGGCCCGCGCGAGAGCGTCCGCAACGTCGGCGGCTATTTCATGGAGGAGCTGCGGCGCCAGCTGATCGCCCGCTACGGCGAAGCCACCGAGAAGGGGCCGAACGGCGTCTATTCGGGCGGCCTCTGGGTCCGCTCCTCCTATGACGGCGTCAAGCAGCAGGCCGCGGAGACGGCCCTGCGCGACGCCCTGATGCGCTACGACAACGGCCATGGCTGGAACGATCCCGGCCTGACGGTGAATCTCGGCGGCAATTGGGCGGCCGAGCTGGCGCGCGCCAAGATCGGTCCCGGCTATCCCGACTGGCGGGCGGCGGTCATCCTCTCCCGCGAAGGCGGCGAGGCGCGGATCGGCTTCGCCGACGGCAGCACCGGCATCCTCCCCGCCTCGGCGGCGGCGATGCCGAAGCGCGGCACCGGCACCGCCGCCTTCAACTTCCTCGATCCGGGCAAGGTGATCACGGTGAAGCGCGACGGCGCCGCCTGGGCGTTGAAGTCGATCCCCGCGGTCGGCGGCGCGATGCTGGTCCAGGACGTGTCGAGCGGCCGCATCCTCGCCATGCAGGGCGGCTGGGACCTGCGCAACGGCGCCTTCAATCGCGCCACCCAGGCCTTCCGGCAGCCGGGCTCGACCTTCAAGCCGGTGGTCTATTCGGCCGCGCTCGACAACGGCCTGACGCCGGCCTCGATCATCATCGACGGCCCTTTCTGCATCTGGCAGGGCGCCGGCCTCGGCAACAAATGCTTCCGCAACTTCTCCGGGCAGAATGCGGGGCCGCAGACGATGCGCTGGGGCGTCGAGCAGTCGCGCAACCTGATGACGGTCAGGACCGCCAACCAGATCGGCATGGACAAGGTGACGAGGCGCGCCCACGATCTCGGCGTCGGCGACTATCCCAATTATCTCGCCATCGCGCTCGGCGCCGGCGACACGACGGTGCTGCGGATGACCAACGCCTTCGCCACCCTGGCGAATGGCGGCCGGGCGGTGAAGCCGAGCCTCGTCGACTATATCGAGGACCGCAACGGCAAGGTCATCTATCGTTCCGACACAAGGCCGTGCGAGGGCTGCAACGCGCCCGACTGGAACGGCAAGCCGATGCCGCGGCCGCCGCTGCGGACCAAGCAGGTGGTCGATCCGCTCACCGCCTATCAGATGGTCCACATCATGGAAGGTGTCGTCCTGCGCGGCACCGCCGCGGTGCTGCGCGACCTCAACCGGCCCCTGTTCGGCAAGACCGGGACGACCAGCGGCCCGACCAACGTCTGGTTCATCGGCGGCACGCCGAACACCGTCGCCGGCATGTATATGGGCTTCGACAATCCGCGGCCGATGGGCGGCTATGCCCAGGGCGGCACGCTCGCCGCGCCGATCTTCAAGCAATTCGCCAAGGCGGCGCTGATGAACGAGCCGATCGTGCCGTTCCGCGCGCCGAGCGGCATCCGCATGGTCCGCATCGACCGCCATTCGGGCGAGAAGGTGTTCGGCGCCTGGCCGAGCGACGATCCGAAGTCGCCGGTGATCTGGGAAGCCTTCAAGCCGGAGAGCGAGCCGCGCCGCACCGTCCGCCGCGACGAGCTCGCCGCTGCCGCGCCGCCCAAGGCGGCGAAGAAAGCCGGACCGAAGCCGGCCGAGCAGACGCACGACAGCGATTTCTTGCAAAATCAGGGCGGGATTTACTAGGCCTGCGACGCAAGTCGCAGGCCGTATCCCGGCGAAGGCCGGGATCCAGACTGACTATGAAACTGGGCCCCGGCCTTCGCCGGGGAACAGCCTATTGGAGCTCCCTATGCGCGCGGAAGCGCAAGCCTATGTCGACCAGATCGGGTCGGCGCTCGACCTCCTCCGCCGGTTCCTCGACTGGGACCGGGCGTTGCGGCGTCTCGACGAGCTCAACGCGCGCGTCGAGGACCAGTCGCTGTGGAACGACCCCAAGGCGGCGCAGGAGGTGATGCGCGAGCGGCAACGGCTCGATGGGGCGATCGGCGCCACCCGGAAGATCGAGCGCGAGCTGGCCGAAACGGTCGAGCTGATCGGAATGGCCGAGGCCGAAGGCGACGATGCCATGGTCGACGACGCCGTCGCCTCGCTGAAGGAGCTGGCGGAGCGGGCGGAGAAGGACAAGGTCGCCGCTTTGCTGGCCGGCGAGGCCGACGCCAACGACACCTATATCGAGGTCAATGCCGGCGCCGGCGGCACCGAGAGCCAGGACTGGGCCGAGATGCTGCAGCGCATGTACAGCCGCTGGGCCGAGCGCCACGGCTACAAGGTCGAGCTGATCGACCAGCATCCGGGCGAGCAGGCCGGGATCAAGTCGGCGACCCTGCTGATCAAGGGCGAGAATGCCTATGGCTATGCCAAGACCGAGAGCGGCGTGCACCGGCTGGTGCGGATCAGCCCCTACGACTCGAACGCGCGGCGGCACACCAGCTTCTCGAGCGTCTGGGTCTATCCGGTGATCGACGACGATATCGACATCGACGTCCAGGAGAAGGATCTCAGGATCGACACCTATCGCGCGTCCGGATCCGGCGGGCAGCACGTCAACACCACCGATTCGGCGGTGCGGATCACCCATCTCCCGAGCGGGATCGTCGTCGCCTGCCAGAACGAGCGCTCGCAGCACAAGAACCGGGCGCAGGCGATGAAGATGCTGAAGGCCCGGCTCTACGAGGCCGAGCTGCAGAAAAGGGAGGCGGAGGCCGATGCGGTCAACGCCACCAAGAGCGACATCGGCTGGGGCCACCAGATCCGCTCCTACGTGCTCCAGCCCTATCAGCTGGTGAAGGATCTGCGCACCGGCGTCACCTCGACGGCGCCGTCGGACGTGCTCGACGGGGCGCTCGACCCGTTCATGGCCGCGGCTCTCTCCCAGCGCGTCACCGGCGAGAAGATCGACGTCGAAGATGTCGAATAAGGGGAGCCTCCTCGTCCTGGCGCTCCTCGCCGGCTGCGGCAAGCCGCAGGCGAAGGACCCCTTCCCGCTCCCCGACCGGCCGGTCGCGCCGATCGTCTCGCCGCGCTACTCGAACGAGGATGAGCGCGACAAGCTGAACGAGGCGTCGACGGTGATGAAGCTCGGCGACGTCGAGCCGGGCATGACCGTCGCCGATATCGGCGCCGGCGAAGGCTATTATACCGTCCGGCTCGCGCCTCTGGTCGGCAAGAAGGGCCGCGTGCTCGCCGAGGACATCGTGCCGCAGACCCGCGACGATCTCGCCCGCCGCGTCCAGCGCGAGACCCTCGACAATGTCGCGGTGAAGCTCGGCCTGCCCAACGATCCGCAGCTGCCCGTCGGATCGTTCGACCGCATCTTCATGATCCACATGTATCACGAGATCGAGCGGCCCTCGGAATTCCTCTGGAACATCCGGCCGGGCCTCAAGCCCGGCGGACGGATCGTCGTCGTCGACGCCGACCGGCCGACCGCCCGCCACGGCACGCCGCCGCGGCTGCTCGTCTGCGAGTTCGGCGCGATCGGCTTCGAGCTGACCCGCTTCGAGCGGCTCGCCGACACCCAATCCTATTTCGCCCAGTTCGAGCCCCGCGGCCCCCGCCCGGCGCCCGAGCAGATCAAGGTGTGCCCAGCGTGAAAGCTCCTCCCCGGAACGGGGAGGGGGACCAGCCATAGGCTGGTGGAGGGGGCCCGCCCTCTCCACGCTCGCTGCGCTCGCACCCCTCCACCGCACTGCGTGCGATGGACAGGTTCGGATCGCCCCGCGATCCGAAGCCATGTCCGGGGGACATGGCGACCTGGCCATCCCTCCCCGTGTCGGGGAGGAGTTGAACCCCCGCTTCCAAACCACCGCCGCACCCGCCATAGACACACCATGCAGCCCTATCAGCAGCTCCTCCGCCGCATCCTCGACGAGGGCGTCAAGCAGCCGGACCGGACCGGGACCGGCACCCTCTCCGTCTTCGGCCACCAGATGCGATTCGATCTGGCCGAGGGCTTTCCCCTGCTCACCACCAAGAAGCTCCATTTGCGCTCGATCGTCATCGAACTGCTCTGGTTCCTGCGCGGCGACACCAACGTCGCCTGGCTGAAGGAGAACCGGGTCAGCATCTGGGACGAATGGGCGGACGAGAGCGGCGATCTCGGCCCAGTCTACGGCAAGCAATGGCGCGACTGGGAGGGGCCGGACGGGCGGCATGTCGACCAGATCGCCGATCTCATCGGCCTGATCGAGCGCGACCCCGCCTCGCGCCGCCAGATCGTCTCCGCCTGGAATCCGGCGGAGCTCGACCGGATGGCGCTCGCCCCCTGCCATTGCCTGTTCCAGACCCAGGTCGCGGCCGGGCGGCTCAACCTCCAGCTCTACCAGCGCAGCGCCGACGTCTTCCTCGGCGTCCCGTTCAACATCGCCAGCTACGCCTTGCTCACCCATATGCTGGCCCAGCAGGCGGGGCTGGAGCCGGGCGTGTTCGTCTGGACCGGCGGCGACTGCCACCTTTACTCCAACCATCTCGACCAGGCCCGCCTCCAGCTCACCCGCGAGCCGCGGCCGCTGCCGACGCTGAAGCTCCGCCGCAAGCCGCCGGCGATCGACCGATATGAATATGAGGATTTCGAGATCGCCGGCTACGAACCCCACCCGCATATCGCGGCGCCGGTGGCGGTTTGAGCGGGCCGCGGATCGTCCTCGTCGTCGCCCGCGCCGACAATGGCGTGATCGGCCGCGACGGCAGGATGCCCTGGCACCTTCCCGCCGACCTCAAGCGGTTCAAGCAGCTCACCATAAGCAAGCCGATGATCATGGGCAGGAAGACGTTCGAGAGCCTCCCCCGCCTGCTTCCGGGCCGCCGCCATATCGTGCTGACCCGAGACCCGGATTGGCGGGCCGAAGGCGCCGAGGTGGCAAGGACGGTCGAGCAAGCCCTGAGCCTCGCCGGGCCGGAGGGCGCATCGGTGATCGGCGGCGTCGACATCTTCCGCCTGTTCCTCCCTTTCGCCGACGCCGTGGAGCTGACCGAGGTGCACGGCGACATTGCGGGGGACACGGCGATGCCCGCTCTGGGCGACGAATGGCGGGAAGTCCGCCGCGAGGACCATCCCGCCGAGGACGGCCGCCTTGCCTACAGCTTCGTGACCCTCGCGCGGCGGGGCTGAGCCCGCGTTGCCCGCGGCCCCCGGTCTGCTATGAGCGCCGCCATGGAGCGGCTGGACGGCGGCTCGGCGGTTCCGGCGGGGTTGCGCGGCGGCATCGTCGCGCTCGGCAATTTCGACGGGGTTCACAGGGGCCATCAGGCGGTGGTCGGCCGGGCGGTCGAACGCGCCCGCGCCGAGGGCAGGCCGGCGCTCGTCGCCACCTTCGATCCGCACCCGATGCGCTTCTTCCGGCCGGATTCGCCCTGGTTCCGGCTGACCTCGATGGACCAGCGCGCGCGGCTGCTCGAAGCCGCGGGCGTCGACGCGATGTTCGTCTTCCGCTTCGACGAGGATTTCGCCGCGCTGACGCCCGAACAGTTCGTCACTGACTGGCTGGTCGAGCGTATCGGCGCCGCCGGCATCGTCACCGGCGGGGACTTCACCTTCGGCCGCAACCGGGGCGGCGACGTCGCCCTGCTCGCGGCCCTGGGCGAGCGCCACGGTTTCTCTGCCGACCTGGTGCCGCCGGTGCGCGACGAAGGCGGCATCGTCTCGTCGAGCCGGATCCGCGAGGCGCTGCGAGCCGGCGACTGCGCGACCGCGACGCGGCTGCTGACCCGGCCCTTCGCGATCGAAGGAACGGTCGAGCATGGCGACAAGAGGGGCCGGGCGATCGGCTATCCCACCGCCAATCTCGGCCTCGACCGCTATTTGCGGCCGCGTTTCGGCATCTATGCGGTACGCGGCAGGCTGGAGGACGGGCGGGAGCTGGACGGCGCCGCCAATCTCGGCATCCGCCCGACCTTCGAGCCGCCCAAAGAGCTGCTCGAACCCACCTTCTTCGATTTCTCCGGCGACCTTTATGGGCAGAGGATCGAGGTGGCCCTGATCTCCTTCCTTCGGCCCGAAGCGAAGTTCGACACCATCGAGGCGCTGCAGGCGCAGATGGCGCAGGACTGCGACGAGGCGCGCCGGCGGCTGGCGCTCTGAGCCTCAGGGACGGGTGGACAGACCTCCGCCGCCGCAGTTACACAACTGAAATGTCCGTGGAAAATGACGAGGAAAAGCCCGCCCCCCGCCGGCGGAGCAAATGGCGGCCGGCGCTGATCGCCGTCGCCCTGATCGCCGTCCCGCTGTCGCTGCTCAACGCCTCCTGGCTCGCGCCGCGGCCGCCCGGGCGGCTGATCGTGCTCGCCAATCGCGGCATCGCCTTGCCCTTCGACCATCGCGGCATCGACAACGACAGCTGCACGGCGCAGCGGATCCGGCCGCCCGGCGACAACAATTATATCGAGAACACCCTGCCCTCGATCTACCGAGCGAGGCGGCTCGGCGCCGACGCGGTCGAGGTGCAGGTCCATCCGACCAAGGACGGCCGGATGGTGGTCTTCCACGACTGGACGCTCGACTGCCGGACCGACGGCCACGGAGCGGTGCGCGAGCACACACTCGCCGAACTCAAGAAGCTCGACGTCGGCTATGGCTACACCGCCGACGGCGGCAAGACCTTCCCGCTGCGCGGCCGCGGCATCGGCGGCATGCCCACCGTCGAGGAATTGCTGCGCGAGGTGCCGGGGATGCGGATCGTCTTCGCCTTCAAGAGCAAGGATCCCAGGGACGCGGACGCCTTGGCCGCCGCCTTCGGCCGCGCCGGCGTCGCCATCGACGACAAATACGGCTTCTTCGGCGATCCCGCCGTCCTCGCGCGCATGAAGCAGCTGGCGCCGGGCGGCTGGACCTTTTCGGCCAAGGCGGCGGGCGCCTGCCTCAAGGATTATCTGAAGCTCGGCTGGTCCGGCTACACGCCGCCGAGCTGCCGCGACACGACGGTGGTCGTGCCGCTCAACGACCGCTGGGCGCTCTGGGGCTGGCCCTATCGCTTCCTCGCCCGAATGGCGAAAGCCAATACCAGGGTGCTGATCTATGGGGACGGCGCCGCCCCGCTGGAGCGGCCGGAGCAATATGACCAAGTGCCGGCCGACTTTCACGGCTGGCTCTGGGTCGACGATTTCTACACCATGGGCCCGGCCCTGCGGCGCTAGACGCCCGGCGCCCCTCCCGCTAAGCCCCGCCCGCAATGTCCGACAGACGTGATTACCGCGACACGGTCTTCCTGCCGAAGACCGAGTTCCCGATGAAGGCAGGCCTGGCGCAGAAGGAGCCGGCCATCCTCGCCCGCTGGGCGGCGATGGGCCTCTACCAGCGCCTGCGCGAGGCGCGCGAGGGACGCGAACGCTTCATCCTCCACGACGGCCCGCCCTACGCCAATGGCGACATCCACATGGGCCATGCGATGAACAAGATCCTCAAGGACATCGTCGTCCGCTCCCAGTCGCTGCTCGGCAAGGATGCGCCCTACGTGCCCGGCTGGGACTGCCACGGCCTGCCGATCGAATGGAAGATCGAGGAGGAATATCGCAAGAAGAAGCTGGACAAGGACGAGGTGCCGCCGCGCGAGTTCCGCGCCCAGTGCCGCGCCTATGCCGAGAAATGGGTGGCGATCCAGTCGGAGCAGTTCCAGCGGCTCGGCGTGATGGGCGAATGGGACGACCCCTATCTCACCATGAAGTTCGAGGCCGAGGCGAAGATCGTCGAAGAGCTGCTGAAATTCGCCGAGAGCGAGCAGCTCTATCGCGGCGCCAAACCGGTCATGTGGTCGCCGGTCGAAAAGACGGCCCTCGCCGAGGCCGAGGTCGAATATGAGGACATCGTCTCGACCCAGATCGACGTCGCCTTCGAGATCGTCGAGAGCTCGATCCCCGAGCTGGTCGGCGCCCATGCATTGGTCTGGACGACGACGCCCTGGACCATCCCGGTCAACCAGGCGATCGCTTACGGACCGGAGATCGAATACCATCACTTTACGGTTCTGGTTGATGGTGAGGGTTTCGATCCCGGCCGGTACCAACAAGAAGTGGTTGCCGACATAAGCTATCGTTTGGCGGACTTCGGTTTCGATTTCGCGGGCAGGCGCTTCCTCGTGGCGGAGAATTTGGTTCAGCCGTTCTTGGCTCGCCTCAACAGATTGGCTGCAGAAGTCGATGTAAGCGACCTGGGCGCGAAGAAGGCGGTGTTCGCCCTGTCTGGATGGCAGATGGGGAATGATGTCTCGGCGCCTTTCGAAGACGTTCGCGATAAAGTTAGCGGCCGTGTCCGAGATGTTTTCGCTGGCGCCGATCTCGCTGGCACCGTCGCGCGCCACCCGATGCATAAGCTGGGCGGCTTCTTCGCCAAGCGCCGCCCCTTTCTGCCGGGCGACTTCGTCACCACCGACGCGGGCACCGGCCTCGTCCACATGTCGCCCGACCATGGCGAGGACGATTTCCTGCTGTGCAAGGCGCACGGCATCGATCCGGTGTTCGCGGTCGACGATGGCGGCTTCTACCGGGCCGACTGGGAATGGCTGCCGGGCGGCGGAAGCGTCATCAACAACAAGTTCAACGCGCCGGACGGACCGATCTGCTCGGATCTGCGCGACGCGGGCGCCCTGCTCGCCGCCTCCGCCGACTTCAAGCACAGCTATCCGCACAGCTGGCGGTCCAAGGCGAAGATCATCTTCCGCTGCACGCCGCAATGGTTCATCCCGATGGACAAAAGCCCCTCTCCCCTTGCGGGAGAGGGACAGCCGGAGCGGAGCGACGGCAGGGTGAGGGCAGATTCCGACTCAGCGACCCCTCACCCCAACCCCTCTCCCGCAAGGGGAGAGGGGCTAAGGACCACGGCCCTCGCCGCCATCGAAGACACGCGCTGGGTGCCGGAACGGTCGAAGAACCGGATCCGCGCGATGGTCGAGGGGCGGCCGGACTGGGTGATCAGCCGCCAGCGCGCCTGGGGCGTGCCGATCGCGCTCTATGTCGACCGCAAGACGGGCGACTATCTGCGCGATGCGGTGGTCAACAGCCGCATCATCCGCGCCTTTCACGAAGGCGGCGCCGACGCCTGGTTCGGCGCCGACCACCAGGCCTTGCTCGGCAATGGCTACAGCCTCGACGATTACGAGCCGGTCAACGACATCCTCGACGTCTGGTTCGACAGCGGCTCGAGCCACGCTTACGTGATCGAGGGCCGCTACGGCCAGGACGTGCGCGCCGACCTCTATGTCGAAGGCTCCGACCAGCATCGCGGCTGGTTCCAATCGTCCTTGCTCGAAAGCTGCGGCACGCGCGGCCGGGCGCCGTTCGCGGCGGTGCTGACCCACGGCTTCGCGCTCGACCAGAACGGCCGCAAGATGTCCAAGTCGGTCGGCAACACGGTCGATCCGCTGAAGGTGCTCCAGGAATCGGGCGCCGACATCCTCCGCCTCTGGGTCGCCTCGACCGATTATTTCGAGGACGTGCGGATCGGCAAGGAGGTGCTCGCCACCACCACCGACGCCTATCGCAAGCTGCGCAACACCTTCCGCTATCTGCTCGGCGCGCTGCAGGATTTCAGCGAGGAGGAGCGCGTCGCGCCGGCGGCGATGCCCGAGCTGGAGCGCTGGGTGCTGCACCGGCTGGCCGAGCTCGATTCCGAGCTTCGCGAGGCGGTCGACGGTTTCGACTTCAACCGGGCGACGCGGACCGTCATGGCCTTCGCCAATGACGACCTCTCCGCTTTCTTCTTCGATATCCGCAAGGACAGCCTCTATTGCGACGCGCCCTCGTCGCCGAAGCGGCGGGCCTATCGGACGGTGCTCGACATCGTCTTCCACGCTCTGGTGCGCTGGATGGCGCCGGTGCTCTGCTTCACCGCCGAGGAAGTGTGGGAGACGCGCTTTCCGGACCGGGGCTCGGTCCATCTGCTCGAATGGCCGGAGATCGACGCCGGCTGGCGCGACGACATGCTCGCCGCGCAGTGGAGCCTCGTCCGCGCCTCGCGCGAGCAGGTGACCGAGCGCATCGAGCCGCTGCGGCGGGAGAAGGTGATCGGCTCCAGCAACGAGGCGAAGATCCTGTTCCCCGAGGTCGAGATGGACCTGACCGGGCTCGATCCGGAGCAGCTCAAGGAAATCTACATCGTCTCGGAGGTCGTGCCCGGCGCTACGGAGACGATCGAGGTGGCGCGGACCGATCATCTGAAATGCGGACGCTGCTGGCGGCATCTGCCCGAGGTTCCGGAGGAAGGCGCCCTGTGCGCCCGCTGCGAGGAGGTCGTGAATGGTTGAAGCGTCAGCGGCGGCGGCGAGGCCGGCCATGTCCGATCCGGCCCGCGCGAACCGGATCCTCGGCCTCGCCATCGCCTTGTCCGTGTTCCTGCTCGACCAGGCGGCGAAATGGATCGTCACCAACATCCTCCAGCTGCCGCAGCGGCTGACGGTGTCATGGCTGCCCTTCTTCCAGCTCAACTGGGTGCCGAATCGCGGTGTGTCGATGGGCTTCCTGACCGCCGGCAGCGCGGTCCAGCGCTGGGCTTTGGTCGGCCTTACCGCCGCCATTTCGATCTTCGTCTTCGCCTGGCTGTGGCGCGAGCGGCGCCGCGACGACGTGATCGCTTTGGGCCTCGTGCTCGGCGGCGCGCTCGGCAATATCCTCGATCGGATGCGGCTGGGCTATGTCGTCGACTATGCCGATCTGCATTTCGGCGAGTGGCGACCCTTTTTGGTCTTCAATCTGGGCGACGCTGCCATTACCATTGGCGTGTTGCTGCTGCTGGTCCGGGCGCTTCTGACGCGCGAACGGAAGCCTCCTCGGGAGAAAGTCTGACATGCGTATCGTAAAACTGAGCCTGGCCGCTTCCGCCGCCACCCTGCTGCTGGCGGGCTGCGCCAATCACGGCATCTCCGGCCGCGGCCGCCCCGACGAGTTCGCGGTGGTCCGCAACCAGCCGCTCGTCATCCCGCCCGATTACGCGCTGGCCCCGCCCCGCGCCGGCGAGCCGACGCCGCAGGCGGCCGATCCGCGCCAGGAAGCGCTGCAGGCCCTGTTCGGCGGCCCCGCCCCGCGCAGCTCGGCCGAGACGACGATGCTGAACGCCGCCGGCAACGAGCATGTCGCCGACGGCGCCCGCTCGGTCGTCGGCGATCCCGGCACCAACGTCATCGACAAGGGCGCGACCACCCAGGCGATCATCAACGCCCCGGCCGGCGCCGGGGCGGCCGCGACGGTCTCCACGCCGCAATAAGTCCGGTCAGAAGCGGAACCCCAGCGACGCGACCAGGGTCGCGTCCTGGCGGTGGCGCGACGGGAGGTTGGTGTCGACGTAGCGCAGGCCCGCCTCGAGCGGCCCCAGCGCATAGCGGCTGCCGAGCGACCAGTTCCAGTAATTGCCTTGGGCGGATGATTGCTGCCGGCCGGCCTCGGCGGTGAGGGTGAGCGGCGTCGCCGGAATCCCCGCCTCGATCTGCCCGAACAGATAGAGCATGTCGGCGCCGCCGATCGCGCGCTGGCTCCATGCATATTTCGCGCCGAGCGTCGCCTCCACCGGCCCCAGAGTGTGGGAGACGGAGGCATAGGGCTCGAAATAGCCGGCGCGTCCGCGCGCGTCCGGGAACCAGTAATAAAGCAGGCCGGCATCCAGCGTCGTGCCGGGGGCGATGCCGGTGCCGTAGCCGGCATAGAGATCGGCCTCGGCACTGCCATGGCCGGTGAAACGCTTCAGGCTGGTGCCGCGCGCGCCGACATAGAGGCCGACCGGCAGGGAGAGGGTGAGCTGCCCCTGCAGGGCGGGATCCTCGTCCGATCGCGAAATGCCGCGAAAGCGATAGTCGGAGAGCAGGGTGACGGCGCCGCTGACGCCGGCGCCCTGACGGGTCGGCGCCGGCGTCGCCTCCTCCTGCTGGGCAAGCGCCGGCGCGGCGGCGAGGAGCAGGCAGAGGATGGAGGCGCGGGCGATCACATGCCTTCCCTGCCCAAGCCGGCGGCTCCCCGCAACCGCGTGCGGGGGCATTAGCGCTTCCTTAGCCGAGTTTCGGTATCCCGGCGCCGATGAGGCAGGAGCAGGAATCCTATATCGCCCCCGGGCTCGCCGATGCCGGCGGGCAGGTCGCGCAGCTGCGGCAGGTGCTCGCTCTGGTCGAGGAGCTTGCCGGCGCCGACGCGGCCGCGCCCGGCGGCGCGGCGCTCGACCAGGCGGCGCGGATCAGCGATTGCTATGCCCGCGCCTTGCCGATCGACCAGCGCCGCTACGACCTTCACGCCGCCGACACCGCCCGCTGGGCCGCCGCGGGCGTCGAGGCCCTACTCCAGCTCGAGGAACGCCGCCGCCCCTGCCGCGCCGCCGCCCGCATCCTGGCCGAAAAGCTCTCTTGCGCCCTGGCCGAGCTCGAACGAATCGTCCGCGCCTAGGCTGCCGTCGAATCGCGCTCTGCTGTTCCCCAATCTAGGGGAGCGGAGGCGGGCCCGGCCATTCCTTGATGTGAAGGTCGCGCTGCGGGTTCGGGATGATGATCCCGTGCTCCTTGAACGAGGACCAGAGCCGGTTGAGGATCTCCGAGCGGACGCTCCCGACGCCGGCCTCCGGGTCGCTGATCCACACCAGGATCTCATGGTCGATCGAGCTTTCGCCGAAGGCGGTGAGCCAGACCGTCGGCGGCGGCGCCTGCAACACCCGCTTTGCCTCCTTCGCCGCCTCGATCATCAGCTTCTGCGCGAGCGGCAGGTCGCAGCCGTAAGCGACGCCGACCGGGATGTGGATGCGCACGTCGCGGCTCGAATAGGACCAGTTCTCGACCTCCTGGGTCATCAGATTCTCGTTGGGAATCAGATGCTCCTTGCCGTCGCGGGTGACGATCGAGACCGCGCGGACGCCGATCTTGCTGACATGGCCGAAGCTGTCGCCGACGACGATCACGTCGCCCGGCTTGATCGAGCGGTCCATCAGCAGGATGATGCCGGCAATGAGGTTGCCGAAGGTCTTCTGCAGGCCGAAGCCGATGGCGAGGCCGAAGGCGCCGGAGAAGACGGCGAAAGCGGTGAGGTCGATGCCGAGCAGGTCGATGCCGATGAAGAAGGCGGCGACGACGATGACGATGCCGGCGACCTTCTGGACGAGCAATTGCTGGGTGGGATCGAGGCCGGAGGCGCGGCGGATCGAGTGGCCGACCATGCGGTTGAGCAGCTTCACCACCGCATAGAGGGCGACGAGGATCACCGCGAACTGGATCGCGGTCAGCAGGGAGACATGGTGCCTGGCGGCGGTGAAGCCGATCCGGTCGAGCAGGTCGGCGATCGGATCCAGCCCGCCGACGGCGCGGGCGAGCAAGGCGACGAAGGCGGCCGCGGCGAGCAGGCCCGCCACCCAGCGCGGCATGGCGACGCCGCGGACGATCCGCCAGACGAGCAGGCCGGCGACGCTGGCGAGAGCAATGCCGAGGACGACCGCGCCGAGCGGCCGCCAGGCGTCGATATTGAGCACGATCGCGATCAGGACGAGCGCGACGAGATGACGGGTGAGGCTGCAGAGATGCGGCACCCACTCCTCGCCGCTGCCGCCCGCGCGCTGGGCCCAGAGCGGGGCAAGGCGGGGCCCGATCAGCTTGCCGATCAGATGGGCGGCGAACCAGATCGCGGCGACGACGGCCGCGGCGACGGCGGCGGCGATCCAGTCGCCATAAGCCGGCCAGGCGATGCCGAGCCCTTCGAACGCCTCCTTCAAGGCGCCGCTCCGGCCCGGTCGAACGCCGAAGCGAGATCCTCGATCAGATCGTCCGGGTCCTCGAGGCCGATATGGAGCCGGACCAGCGGTCCCTGGCCCTGCCAGCTGGTGGCGGTGCGGATCGGCTTCGGATCGACCGGGAGGACGAGGCTCTCATAGCCGCCCCAGCTATAGCCGATGCCGAACAACTCCAGCGCATCGATGAAGCGGGAGCGCTCCGCGTCGCCGCCGCCGCGAAGCGCGAAGGTGAACAGGCCGGTCGCCCCCTTGAAGTCGCGGACCCAGATTTCGTGGCCGGGGCAGTCAGGAAACGCCGGATGGAGCATGGCGCCGACCTCGGGCCGTGCCTTCAGCCAGTGCGCGACCTTGAGGGCATTGGCCTCGTGCCGGCGCAACCGCAGGGCCATGGTCCTGAGGCCGCGCGAGCCGAGCCAGGCGTCGTCCGGGCTGACCGAATGGCCGAGGTCCCAGCTCGCCCGCTCCAGCCTCGGATACCAATCGGCATTGGCGGTGACCGCGCCGAGCATGACGTCGGCATGGCCGCCGACATATTTGGTCGCGGCGAGGATCGAGAGATCGACGCCCGCCGCCATCGCCGGGAAGAAGAGCGGCGTCGCCCAGGTATTGTCGAGCAGGGTGGCGACGCCCCGCGCCTTGGCGGCGGCGCAGATGGCGGGGACGTCCTGCACCTCCATGGTCAGCGAGCCGGGGCTTTCGAGCAGGATCGCACGGGTGCGCTCGCCGATCAGCGCGGCGATGCCGCCGCCGATCATCGGATCGTAATAACGGGTCGAAACGCCGTAGCGCTTGAGCAGGCCGTCGCAGAAGCGGCGGGTGGGGCCGTAGACGCTGTCGGTCACCAATATCTCGTCGCCGGCGGCGAGCACGGCCATGATCGCGGCGGTGAGCGCGGCGAGGCCGGTCGAATAGAGCATCGTGCCGGCGGCGCCGGGCTCGAGCTCGGTCAGCGCCTCGGCCAGCGCCCATTGGGTGGGGGTGCCGTGGAGGCCGTAATAGGCCTTGCCGAATTCCGGCGCCGCCGCCTTCAGCTCGGCGACGCTGTCGAACAGGATGGTCGAGGCGCGGTGGACCGGCACGTTGACCAGAGGCCCGCGCCATTCGCTGCGGCGACCGCCATGGACGAGGCCGGTATCGGGTCGCTTTTCCTTCATGCCCGTCCCGTCGCCTTGGGGGTCTGCGGATCGGCGCCCCATTCGGTCCAGCTGCCGTCGTAGAGCCGGACGTCGTCCTTGCCGAGCAGATGCGCGCCGAACAGCAAGACGGCGGCGGTGACTCCGGAGCCGCAGGTGGTGACCATTGGCCTGTCGAGATCGACGCCGGCCTGGTCGAAGGCGGCGCGAAGCGCATCGCCCTTTTTCCAGCTCTGGTCGGGGTTGAACAGCTGTCCCTGCGGCAGGTTCTTCGCGCCGGGAATATGGCCGGAAGCGAGGCCCGGCTGCGGCTCGGGCTGCTCGCCGGAAAAGCGGGCGGCGCTGCGGGCGTCGACGATCTCGGCGGTGGCGGCGCCGACCAGGTCCAGCATCATCTGCTTGTCGGCCACCGCTCCCGGATCGAACAAGGGGGTGAAATGGCCGTGCCGCACCTGCGGCCTGCCGCTCTCCAGTGGCCGCCCCTCCGCCTTCCATTTCTGAAGGCCGCCGTCGAGGATCGCCACATAATGGGCGCCGAAAGTCCTGAGCATGAACCAGGCGCGCGCGGCGCTGTGATGCGGGCTGTTGTCGTAGACGACGATGCGGGCGCCGTCGCGCAGGCCGAGCGACTGCATGCGGCTGGTGAAGCGCGCTTCGGACGGCAGCATGCGCGGCAAGGGCGAATCCGGGTCGGCAACCTCGTCGATGTCGAGGAAGACTGCCCCCGGGATATGCGCCGCCTCATATTCGGCGCGGGCGTCGCGGCCGTCGCCGGGAAGCAGGAAGGTGGCGTCGACGACGCGCAGATCGGGCGCGCCGAGCTCCGCTTCCAGCCATGCGGTCGATACCAGGTCTTTCATATTGCCCTCCTCAGTGCCGCGCATGTTCGAGCAGGCCGAGCCGCTCCAGCACCGCCAGATATTGCGCCACCTCCTCGACCGGCGCCGGCGCGACGGTGGCGGCGAGATCGTCCCTGATCTGCTGCACGCTGCGGCGGCCGTCGACCAGGTTCAAGGTCTCATAGCCGAAGCTCGGGCCGTCGCGGTCGGTCTCGCGGGCGAGCAAGGCGGGACGCGGCAGCCCCGCCTGCTTCAGATGATCGTCGAGCCAGGAATAGCCGAAGCCGCTCATCGGCCCCTTCGGCTCGGGCTTGCGGCGGTAGACGATCGCCTCGGGTGAGCCCGCAGCGGCCGAGGCACCCAAGCGCGGCGGCAAAAACCTGGCTTTCGGGCTGATACCGAAGCGGTCGAGTGACTTCCATTCCGCCGCCCTCCGCTCGAGCTCCTGGCCGGCAAGCATACCGGTATGCGCCGGATCCGCCGCGTCGGCTCGACGCAAGAGCTCAACCTCGCGTTCGAGAGTTTCCTCTCCCATCGCAGACTCCAGCGCCTGCATGTCCTCCTGTTTCAAATTGGCGAGATACCAACCCGACGCCGCGGCGATGAAGATGGCGCGCTTCATCTTGGTGGGGTCCAGATTGGCGGGAATGTCGCGCTGGGTGTGGATGTAGCGGTCGGGCCAGTCGGCGATGTAGATGACGGGCACGCGCCAACTTCCCTCCGCCCAGATTTCATGGTCGCTGCCTTCCGAGAAGCCGCCGACCTTCGCCTGCAGCGCCCTCTTGTCGCCCTCCGGATCGACGAGCGGCCAGGGAGCGGCGCCGGTGTCCGCGTAGGTCAGCGACTGCGCGTTCACCCAGCGCGCCAGAGCGAAGCCGACGTCGCCGACGAAGCTCGGCAGGCTCGGCGGCGAACCTTCGACGCGCAGGATCGACTTGGTCTTCTCGGTGTCGCCCCCGATCATGTCGAGATGGATGGTCGCCAGCGTCCGCTTCGGGAATTCCGGCCGGCCGTTGAGCAGGGCCATCGTGCATTCGACCTCGCAGGGCCAGATGAAGCGGATCGTCCGCTCCGGCCGCGGCAGCTTGCTGTCGGCGATCAGCCGCATCAGGCTGCGCGCTGCTTCGAGGATGCCGGCGCAGCCGCTCGCATTGTCGTTGGCGCCCGGCGACGGATGGTCGAGATGGCAGGAAAAGACGATCTCATGGCTGCGGTCGCGGCCGGCGATCACCGCCGTCGGGATCAGATAGGAACCGGGCGACCGCCCCGCCTCGACCGACGCGTGCAGCCGCAGGACCTCGCCCCGCGCCAGCCTTTCCTGCCATGCATGCGCCCGCGCCGGTGAGACCATGAAGGCGAAGGTCGGGTCCTCCCACGTGTCGAGATGGCCCCAGCAGATGAGGCTCTGATCCTCTCCCCACCAGGCCTGCTTCTGGTTCTGGGCCCAGGAGACGAGGCCGGCTGCGCCATGAAGTGTAACGGCGAGGTGCGCCGCCTCGCCCGGCTGCGCGGAGACCAGCACCAGCTTCCCGCGCACGTCCTTGCCGCGATAGTCGCTCTCCGAGGTGCCGGCGCCGACGTCGACCAGCTCCCCCTCGGCGCGGCCGCTGGCGCTGTCCTGGGCGAGGCTGATCGGCTGATCGGCCCAGGACGCGACGCGCTCCGCCTTGATCCATTGGTCGCCCTCCTTCTTCTCCTCCCAAAGCTCGGCGAAGGTGGCGTTCCAGGCCGGGCGAGAGCGCTGGGTGCCGTAGAAAATCTTGCCGTCCGCCGGCAGCGACAGGATCTCCACCTCCTGTAATCCATAGGCGACGAGCCGGTCGCGGATCAGCTCGGCGGCGGCGCGATAGCCGTCGGAGCCCCGCATCCGGTGGTGAAGGGAGAGGGCCTGCACCGTGCGTTTGGCCGCGCTGCCGGAGACCTCCCCGGCGATTGCCCGCGTCTCGGCCGGGGTGAGGAGCGGCGCCACCTCCTGCGCGGCGGCTGGGGCGCCCATGGCGAGCAGCAGGGCGACCAATATTCGCATCAGCCGAGCCGCTCCGGCACTTGCTGCGAATCCTCGATCAACGTCGCGCGCGGCGCCACCGCTTCCCATGGGAAGACGAACCAGCTTTTGTCCTTCCGCCGATCGATGCGGCGCGACCAATATTCGGCTTTGGCGCGTGAGCTGACATTGTCGATCAGGACGGCGACCCGCAGGCGCGCGTCGTCCGCCCCCTGCGCCTCCAGGGCCCCGCGCAGCGAGGCGATGGTGGTGCCGCTGTCAT
>JAXDOV010000026.1:0-11421 GCA_034668705.1 Sphingomonadales bacterium | reverse complement strand
GATTTACCGCCTGCATGCAGGCGGTAAATCTCAACCCGCTCCTCCAGGCTGAGCTGGCCGTAATGTTCTCCCATCGCAACAACACCCTACAGGTGTTGCACTTGTCGCGTGAACTCAGGGGGTCCAGAACCCGGATCGGTGAGCGTGCAGTAACTGGGCCCCGGCTTTCGCCGGGGAACAGGTGAGTCGGACCTCGCGCTCAGCCCTCGTCCCGCGCCAGCGCCAGGTTGCGGCCGGCGCGGAGCATGACTTCGCGGACGCTGTCGCCGGGGAGGATCGCGGTGACCGCGACCGCGGCCTCGATCGGCACCAAAGACGGCCCCAGATCCACTGGATCGGCGGCGATGCAGCGGCCGAGCCGCTCCGCCGTCTCGATCGCGCTGTTGTGATCGAGATGGTCGAGGATCAGCGCGAACAGGTCGCCGCCGATGCGGGCGAGCAGGTCGCTGGTGCGGATCAGGCCGGTAAGCGTCTTCGCGACGTGGATCAGGGCCGCATCGCCGGCGAAGCGGCCGTGGCGGGCGTTGATCGTCTTGAGGCCGCGCAGGTCGAGGTAGAGCAAGGCGGCTGGCGTGCCGTGGCGCTCGGCCTGGCTCGTCACCCGCTCCAGCTCGCGCTCGAAGCGGGTGGAATTGGCGAGGCCGGTCAGCGGATCGTTCTCGGCCGACGCCTCCAGCGCCTCGATCCGCGCCCGCGCCTCGGTCAGCGAGGCGCGCAGCAGCGCATTCTCGTCGGTGAGCGAGGCCGGCATCGCGGCGGTGAAATCGGACGCATGCTTCGACATGGGGCGGGTTTTACCGGCGGCCGGTTAACATCTCGCCAAGAGCGGACGGCGCTTATTGCCTGCCCCCGAGGCGGCGGTTAAGACGTGCCGCTCGCCGCCTTCGAGAGAGCATCATGGCCGACGTCGGGATCATCATGGGCAGCCAGTCCGACTGGGAGACGATGCGCCATGCGGCGGAGACGCTCGACGCGCTCGGCGTCGCTTATGAGACGAAGGTCGTCTCCGCCCATCGCACGCCCGAGCGGCTCTACGCTTATGCCAAGAGCGCGGCGGAGCGCGGCCTGAAGGTGATCGTCGCCGGCGCCGGCGGCGCGGCCCATCTGCCGGGCATGACCGCCTCGATGACGCGCCTGCCGGTGCTCGGCGTGCCGGTCGAGAGCAAGGCGCTGTCCGGCATGGACAGCCTGTTGTCGATCGTCCAGATGCCCGCCGGCGTGCCGGTGGGGACGCTCGCCATCGGCCAGGCGGGAGCGAAGAATGCCGGCCTGCTCGCCGCTTCGATCCTGGCGCTGAACGACGATGCCCTCGCCGCCCGGCTGGAGGATTGGCGGCGGCGGCAGAGCGACGGCGTCGCCGAAGCGCCCGAATGAAGCCGGTTCCGCCGGGCTCCACCATCGGCATCGTCGGCGGCGGGCAGCTCGGCCGGATGCTGGCAATGGCGGCGGCCCGGCTCGGCTATAAATGCCATATCTACGCCCCCGACGAGACGCCGCCGGCGGCGGAGGTGTCCGCTCTCTTCACCCGCGGCGCCTGGGACGACCAGGCCGCGCTCGCCCGCTTCGGCCGCAGCGTCGACGTCGCCACCTACGAGTTCGAGAATATCGCCGCCGCGCCGCTCGCCGCGCTTGCCGCCGAGGCGCCGCTCTACCCGCCGCGCCGGTCGCTGGAGATCGCCCAGGACCGGCTGGAGGAGAAAAGCTTCATCCGCCGGCTGGGCGGGCGCCCGCCGGCCTTCGCCGCCGTCGACGATCTGCCGGCGGTCGAGGCGGCGCTGGCGGAGATCGGCGCGCCGGCCGTGCTGAAGACGCGGCGCTTCGGCTATGACGGCAAGGGCCAGGCGCGGATCGCCAGTGCTTCGGGCGCCGCCGAAGCCTGGCAGGCGGTGCGGGGCGCGCCCTCAATCCTCGAAGCATTCGTCGACTTCGAGGCGGAATTCTCGATCCTCCTCTGCCGCGGCGCCGACGGCGAGGCCGTGATCTGGCCGGTGCCGGAGAACCGCCATCGCCAGGCCATGCTCGACCGCTCGGTGCTGCCGGCCGGCGAAAAGGTGCGGCGGGGGCAGGCGGAAGCCGAGGCGCTCGCCCGGCGGGTGGCCGACGCGCTCGACCATGTCGGGGTTCTGGCGCTGGAATTCTTCGCCACCGCCGAGGGCCCTCTGTTCAACGAAATGGCGCCGCGGGTGCACAATAGCGGCCATTGGACGATCGAGGGCGCGGTCACGTCGCAATTCGAGAACCATGTCCGCGCGATCTGCGGCCTGCCGCTCGGCGCCACCGGGCTCACCGGCGCCCGCGTGGAGATGGTCAATCTGATCGGGCACGAAGCGGATCGATGGGGTGAGATCCTGGCCGATGCCGAAGCCCACCTCCACCTCTACGGCAAAGCGGAGGCGCGGCCCGGGCGAAAGATGGGGCACGTCACCCGCATCTGGCGCTGATGCGTCCGTAATCGGTTCGCGCAGAGACGCAGAGACGCAGAGAAGAGCCCTTCGCCGACGCCGGCGAGTGTGCATCGGCACCTGAGCTCCTCCGAATCTCTGCGCCTCTGCGTCTCCGCGCGAACAAAGCGGCCTGCGATTCAGGACCGGCTTCGCCGGGGAGCTCAATGCACCAGCGGCAGCTCGATATAGCTCTCGTCCGGGCCCGCCACGGTCACCCGCTGCCTCGCCGCGACATAATCGGCGGGCCTGGCGTCGAAGATGTTGGGGACGAAGGTCTGCGGGTTGCGGTCGTAGAGCGGGAACCAGCTCGACTGGACCTGCACCATGATCCGGTGGCCGGGGAGGAAGACGTGATTGGCGTTGGGCAGGGCGAAGCGATAGCCGAGCGGCACGTCCGGCTGCAGCGGCTTCGCCTCGGCGAGCGATTCCCGGTAGCGGCCGCGGAAGATGTCCATGGCGATCGCGAACTGATAGCCGCCGAGCGCGTGGTCGATCGGCACCTGGTCGGGATAGACGTCGATCAGCTTCACCACCCAGTCGCTGTCGGTGCCGCTGGTCGCGGCGTTCAGATGGACGATCGGCTGGCCGGCGACCGTCACCGGCCGGGTCAACACTTCCGAGGTGAAGGTCAGCACGTCGGGCCGGCCGGAGGCGTTGCGCTGGTCGCCGGCGAGCCAGGCGGTCCAGTGATCATCGTCATAGCCGACGGCCCGCACCGGCCGCGCGACGAAGGTCACGGGATGGGCCGGATCGGAGACGTAATCGGCGGTCTGGGCGGCGCCGGTCGCCGCTTCGAAGCCGAGCGCGCCGGCCGGCTTCAGATAGAGCCGCGCCGCGGCCGGCGCCGCCGGCCAGGCCGGGAGGCGCTGCCAGCGATTGGCGCCGGACTGGAAGACGGTGACCGGCGCCACGTCCATCGGCGCGTCCTTGAGATAATGGGCGAGGAAGGGCGCCAGCACGTTCGCCCGCCAATATTTGGCGGTGTCCTGGTCCCATTTGATCGGCCCGAGCTTGCTGCCCTCGCCGATCTCCTGGCCGTGATACCAGGGGCCGAGGCTGAGATAGAGCATGTCGTTGCCGACGTCCTTCGGCTCCAGCGCGGCATAGACCGCGGTCGCGCCGTAAATATCCTCCTGGTCCCAGAGCGAGCCGACCACCATCGTCGGCACCTTGAGCGGCCGGCCGGCGAGCAGCTTGTCCATCGCCTGCGCCTGCCAGAACGAATCATAGGCGGGATGTTCGGTGATCTTGCGCCAGAAGCCGATCTGGCCGAGCCCGTGCTGCCGTCCGAGCTCGCCAGCCGAGCCCGCGCGCATGAACTGGTCGTACATGTCGTAGCTGTCGGCCGACCATTTCGCACTGTTGTCGCGAGTGGCGACCTGCTCCCAGACGTAATCGATGTTCATCTGGCGGAAGGCGCCGTTATGGAACCAGTCGTCGCCGCGCCAGCCGTCGACCATCGGGTTCATCGGCACCGCCACCTTCAGCGCCGGGTGCGGATCGATCAGCGGCATCAGCGACAGGAAGCCGTCATAGGAGATGCCGAGCACGCCGACCCGGCCGTTCGATTCCGGCAAATGCTTCACCAGCCAGTCGATCGTGTCGTAGCTGTCGGTCGAATCGTCGGTCCTGGTCGGGTTGAGCGCGGTGCCGGCGAGCGGCGGGTTCATCATGTAGATGCCGCCCGACCCGTATTTGCCGCGCACGTCCTGGACGACGCGGATATAGCCGCCCTCGACGATCACGTCGGTGGCATTGTCATAGCCGTCGAGGATGGCGGAGAGGTTGCCGCTGGCCGCGTGGCCGGTCAGATCCTCGGCATTATAGGGCGTGCGCGTGAGCAGGATCGGCGCTCCCCGCGCGCCCCTGGGGATGAGGATGACGGTGTGCAGCTTGACGCCGTCGCGCATCGGGATGTCGACCAGCCGCCGCTCGTAATTCCAGCCGTTTGTCGACGGCTTCAGCACCGCCGGCCGCTCGTCGACGGTCTGCGCCGTCGCCGTACCGGCCGCCAGCATGGCCGCGACGGCCGCCGCGGCGATCCATTTCATTCCCATCTCTCATCCCCTGCAGGCTTGGCGAGCGCGAAACTGCCGAGGGGGAGGGCGCCTGTAAATGGCGAACTTGGCCGGCCCGCTTTGGCTCAGTGGGCGGGTGCTCCCGCCGCTTCGACCGGGAGGCCGAGCTTTTCGAGCTGCGGCCGCACCTTGGCGGCGTCGCCGACGACCACCCAGACCAGCTTCGACGGATCGATCGCGCGCCGCGCGGCGGCGTCGAGATCGGCCGCTTTCAGCGACCGGTAGCGGCTCGCCAGGGTCTCGTAATAATTGTCCGGCCGGCCGTACATGTCGTTCCGCTGCATGCCGCCGAGCACGTCGCCGCCGGTCTCGAAGCTGCCGGGAAGCTCGCGGATGCTGCCGTTGACGGTCCGCTGCAGCTCCTCGGCAGTGACGCCCCTGGCAGCGAGGAAAGCGCTCATGTCGTCGCGCAACGCCGCCACCGACGGGCCGGTCTGGTCCGCCTGGACCGGCGCGAAGACGAGGAAGGGCACCCGCTCGACGACCCGGTTGACGACGCTGTTGACGCCATAGGCCCAATGCTTCTGCTCGCGCAGGTCCATGTTGAGCCGCGACAGGAAGCTGCCGCCGAGCACGTCATTGGCTTCGATCAGCGAGACGAGATCGTCCTTGCCGGTCTGGTTCAGAATCTCGCCGGCGAGGATCAGCGACTGCGGCGAATTGGGCCGGTCGATGAGCACGATCCGCGACGGATTGGCCGGAATCGCGGCGCTGAAATTCTTGACCGGAGCGGGGCCCGTATCGCGCCAGTCGCCGAAGCTGCGCTCAAGCACCGGCATCAATTCGGCGAGACTGGTGTCGCCGACCACGAAGATCTTCGCCTTGGACGGGCGCAACCACGCATCGTGGAAGGCGGCGATCTCGTCGCGACTCACCCTTTGCACGACGCGCGGATCGCCGGTCCCGGTGAAGGGCACGCCATAAGGGTGCTCGGGTCCGTAGAGCAAAGGCGGCAGGGTGCGGAAGGCGAGGCCCTGCGGCTGCGCCATCTCCTGGGCGATGCGGGCGAGCTGCTGGCCGCGCAGGCGCTCGACCTCGGCCGGCGCGAAGGCGGGGTGGCGGACGATGTCGGCGAGCAGGTCGATCGACGCGGCGAGGTTGGGCTTCAGCGCGAACAGCGACAGCACGGTCCGGTCCATGCCGGCATTGGCGCTGATCGTGGCACCGAGCCTCTCCTGCTGCTCGGCGATCTGGACGCTGTTGTAGCGGTCGGTGCCCTCGTCGATCAAGGCGAGCATCAGCGACTGGGTGCCGAGCCCGCTCTTCGGATCGGCGGCGTTGCCGGCGTCGAAGCTGACCGCCACCCGCACCACCGGCACCGCGGCCGAGCGGGCGAAGGCGACCGGGATGCCGTTCGACAGGCGGGCATGCTCGACATTCGGGAATTTGAGATCAGCGATCTCGCCCACGGGCGGGAAATGCGAGCGGTCGACGCCGCGGGACGCCGGCGCCGGCGGGACGGCTGCGGCGGCGGCCACGATCGCGACCGGAAGGGGCGCCAGCGGATGCTCTCCGGCGGCGGGAGCACGGAAATAATTGGGCGCATGATGGCCGCCGCCGGCGGGGACCGAGCGCGATTCCTCATAGGCGCCGCGCGGCCCCGGCGAGACGCGCAGGGCGTAGACCGGACGCGACATCCAGCGGCCGATCGCCGCCCGGACCTGCGCCGGGGTGAGCGCCGCCACCCGCTGCAGCCGGGTCTTGTAGAAATTCGCGTCGCCGGCATAGACCGCGCCTTCCGCCAGCGCGACCGCCTTGCCGCCGAAGCCGCCGACCGATTCGAGCCCGGAAATGCGGCGCGAGACGGCGCGGGTCTTGGCCCGCTGCAGCTCGTCCGCGGTCGGGCCGGTCTTCACGAAATCGGCGATGATCTGGTCGAGCCGGGTCGCGACCCTGGCCGGATCGACGCCCGGCTTCACGTCGGCGGTGACCTCGAGCAGGCTGACCCGCTCGAACGGCTGCACCCCGGCGCTGACCGAGACGGCGAGCTTCTCGCCCCGGACGAGCGCGTTGTCGAGCCGCGAGCTGGACAGGCCGCCGAGGACGTCGGCGCCGATGTCGATCGCGGCAAAAGCCGGGTCGGTGAGGCCGGGCACCACCCACATCCGGTAGAGCCGGGTGGTCGCGACCTGATCGTGCAGCTCCTCCGATTTCGGCGCCGGCAGCGTCGGCACGGCGGCCGCCGCGGGGACCGATTGCGGGCCGCGCGGAATGTCGCCGAAATATTTCTCGACCAGGCGCCGCGCCGTCGGCAGGTCGATGTCGCCGGCGAGGACGAGCACCGCATTGTTCGGGCCGTAATGCGAGCGGAACCAGTCCTTCACCGTCGCGAGGCTGGCGGCGTCGAGATCGGACATCGAGCCGATCGTCGTGTGATGATAGGGATGGCCTTCGGGGAAGAGCGCTTCGAGCTGCGCATATTCGACGAGGCCGTAAGGCTCGTTATCGCCCTGCCGCTTCTCGTTCTGGACGACGCCGCGCTGGATATCGAGCTTCTGCTGGGTGACCGCGCCGAGCAGATGGCCCATCCGGTCCGATTCGAGGAACAGGGCCGTCTCGAGCGCGCCGCGCGGCACCGTCTCGAAATAATTGGTGCGGTCGAACCAGGTGGTGCCGTTCATGTCGGTGGCGCCGATCTGCTGCATCGGCGTGAACCAGCTCTGGTCGCTATGCTCGGAGCCGCCGAACATCAGATGCTCGAACAGATGGGCGAAGCCGCTCTTCCCCTTCGGCTCGTCCTTGGAGCCGACATGGTACCAGACCGAGACGGCGACGACCGGCGCCTTATGATCCTCATGGACGATGACGCGCAGGCCGTTGGCCAGGGTGAATTGCTGATAGGGGATGTCGACCGCCCGGACGAGCGCCGCGACGGGCGCCGGCGCGACTGCGGGCGGCGGCGCGGCGGCGGCCGCGACGGGACCGAGGCTGAAGCTGGCGAGCAGGACCGAGGCGAGAGCGAGCGAGCGCATGGAAATCCCTCCGGTGAGTCTATTTGCCCGGCACCATAGCGTCGGGATTTGGGCAGGCAACAGCGCGTCAAGCGATTGATTTGATTGGCGCCGAATCGTTCGAAAGCGGACGGCGGGCGGGATCTCATGTGGCCCGGGAGCAACGACAATCGATGCTCCGGCGCGGCAAGGACGGGATTTCGGACCGGCGCGGCGCCGGGCAGGAACTTCCTCGGCCGTCCGCCCGTCTTGTGGCAGTCCGCGCCGCGGCGTTTCGCAATCGCCGCCGTGGCCGGAGGACCGCTTCTTCGCCCGGAATCCTGACCCTTGTCAGGGTCTGCGGGCGTGGCGGCGGCCAGTCCGGCAGGGCAGGAGCCGCCTCGCAATTGCGGGGCCTCTTGTGTTGCATTATAGCAACACCATATCGGCCGCGACAGATCGAGAGGGCCCGACATGAACCTAGAGAAATTCACCGACCGGGCGCGCGGCTTCCTGCAGGCGGCGCAGACCGTCGCCTTGCGGATGGACCACCAGCGGATCACGCCGGTGCACCTGCTCAAGGCGCTGCTCGAGGACGAGCAGGGCATGGCCTCCGGCCTGATCGCCCGCGCCGGCGGCAGCGCCGAGGCGGCGCGGCGCGAGACCGACGAGGCGCTGGCGAGAATCCCCGCCGTGACCGGCGCCGGCGCCAATACGACGCCGAGCCTCGATGCCGAGACCATGCGCGTTCTCGACCAGGCCGAGCAGATCGCCGAGAAAGCCGGCGACAGCTATGTCACCGTCGAGCGGCTGCTGCTCGCTCTGGTGCTGGCGAAGAGCACCGAAGCCGGCAAGGCGCTGGCCGATGCGGGCGTGAAGGCCGATGCGCTCAACGCCGCGATCAACGAGCTGCGCGGCGGCCGCAACGCCGACACCCAGACCGCCGAGGACCGCTACGACGCGCTGAAGAAATTCGCCCGCGACCTCACCCAGGCGGCCCGCGACGGCAAGCTCGATCCGGTCATCGGCCGCGACGAGGAGATCCGCCGGACCATCCAGATCCTCGCCCGGCGCACCAAGAACAATCCGGTGCTGATCGGCGACCCCGGCGTCGGCAAGACCGCGATCGCCGAGGGGCTGGCGCTGCGCATCGCCAATGGCGACGTGCCCGACAGCCTGAAGGACCGCCGGCTGATGGCGCTCGACATGGGCTCGCTCATCGCCGGCGCCAAATATCGCGGCGAGTTCGAGGAGAGGCTGAAAGGCGTGCTCGACGAGGTCAAGGGCGCGGAGGGCGACATCATCCTGTTCATCGACGAGATGCACACGCTGATCGGCGCCGGCAAATCCGAAGGGGCGATGGACGCCTCCAATCTGCTCAAGCCGGCGCTCGCGCGCGGCGAGCTCCACTGCATCGGCGCGACCACGCTCGACGAATATCGCCGGCATGTCGAGAAGGACCCGGCGCTGCAGCGGCGCTTCCAGCCGGTGTTCATCGGCGAGCCGACGGTCGAGGACACGATCTCGATCCTGCGCGGGCTCAAGGAGAAATACGAGCTGCATCACGGCGTCCGGATCACCGACGGCGCGATCGTCGCGGCGGCGACCCTGTCCAACCGCTACATCACCGACCGCTTCCTGCCCGACAAGGCGATCGACCTGATGGACGAGGCCGCCTCGCGGCTGCGGATGGAGGTCGAATCCAAGCCCGAGGAGATCGAAAATCTCGATCGCCGCATCATCCAGCTCAAGATCGAGCGCGAGGCGCTGAAGCGGGAGAATGACAAGGCCTCGAAGGAGCGGCTCGCCGCGCTCGAGGCGGAGCTCGCCAATCTCGAGCAGCAATCGGCCGAGCTCACCCAGCGCTGGCAGGCCGAGAAGGAGAAGATCCAGGCCGAGAGCAAGATCAAGGAGCAGCTCGACGCGGCGCGGCTCGAGCTCGAGCAGGCGCAGCGCGCCGGCGACCTCGCCAAGGCCGGCGAGCTCGCCTACGGCCGCATCCCGCAGCTCGAGCGGCAGCTGGCCGAGGCGGAGGCCGTCAGCCACAGCGCGATGCTGCGCGAGGAGGTGACCGGCGAGGACATCGCCGGTGTCGTCTCCCGCTGGACCGGCATCCCGGTCGACCGGATGCTCGAGGGCGAGCGCGAGAAACTGCTCCACATGGAGGAAGCGCTCGGCCGCCGCGTCATCGGCCAGCGCCAGGCGGTGGAAGCGGTCTCCCGCGCCATCCGCCGCGCCCGGGCGGGCCTCCAGGACCCGAACCGGCCGATGGGGAGCTTCCTGTTCCTCGGCCCGACCGGCGTCGGCAAGACCGAGCTGACCAAGACGCTCGCCGAATTCCTGTTCGACGATTCAAGCGCGATGGTGCGGATCGACATGTCGGAGTTCATGGAGAAGCACAGCGTCGCCCGGCTGATCGGCGCCCCTCCCGGCTATGTCGGCTATGAGGAAGGCGGCGTGCTGACCGAGGCGGTGCGGCGCCGGCCCTATCAGGTCATCCTGTTCGACGAGGTGGAGAAGGCGCATGGCGACGTGTTCAACATCCTCCTCCAGGTGCTCGACGACGGTCGCCTGACCGACGGCCAGGGCCGCACCGTCGATTTCACCAACACGATCATCATCCTGACCTCGAACCTCGGCAGCCAGTATCTGTCCAGCCTCACCGACGACGAGAGCGTCGAGAAGGTCGAGCCGCAGGTGATGGAGGTGGTCCGCGGCCATTTCCGGCCGGAATTCCTCAACCGCCTGGACGAGATCATCCTCTTCCACCGGCTGGGGGCCGAGCATATGGGCCCGATCGTCGACATCCAGATCGAGCGCCTGAACGGATTGTTGGCCGAGCGGAAGATCCGGGTCGAGCTCAGCGAGCAGGCGCGCGCATGGCTCGGCCGGGTCGGCTACGATCCGGTCTACGGCGCCCGGCCGCTGAAGCGCGCGGTGCAGAAATACCTGCAGGATCCGCTCGCCGACGCCCTGCTGCGCGGCGAGATCGGCGACGGCAGCCTCATCCGCGTCGAGGAGGGCGAAGGGACTTTAGTGCTGCGGACCGAAGAGAGATCGCAGGAAGCGGCGTGATCAACTCCTCCCCGAAACGGGGAGGAGCTTTCACTCCGCCGCTTCGGTCCAGATGCTGGGCCGGAGCGCGGCGGCGGTGTCGACCCGGGCCTTGAGCCGGCGGAAGGCGGCGAGCGCCTGGCCGACGACCTGGTCCATATTGTAATAGCGATAGGTCGCCAGCCGGCCGACGAAGGTGACGCCGGGCGTCGAATCCGCCAGCTTTTCGTACTTCTTGTACAGCGCCTGATTCTCCGCGCGCGGGATCGGGTAATAAGGATCGCCTTCCGCCGACGGATATTCGTAGGTGATGCTCGTCTTCGGATGCTGCTGGCCGGTCAGGTGCTTATATTCGGTGATCCGGGTGTAAGGCACCTGCGGGTCGGGATAATTGACCACCGCCACCGGCTGGAGGTTCTCGCGGTCGAGCACCTTATGCTCGAAGCGCAGGCTCCGATAGGGCAGCCTGCCGAAGCGGAAGCCGAAATATTCGTCGACCGGCCCGGTGAAGACGATGTGGCCGGCGTCGATCTCGTCGACGATGTCCTTGTAATCGGTCGAGAGCAGCACGTCGATATTGGGATGGTCGAGCATCCGGTTGAACATCGCGGTGTAACCGTCGCGCGGCATCATCTGGTGCTTGTCGCCGAAATAGCGGTCGTCGGTGTTGGTGCGGGTCGGGATCCGCGCCGTCACCGCCTTGTCGAGGCCGCTCGGGTCGATCCCCCATTGCTTGCGGGTATAGCCCTGGAAGAACAGCTCGTAGAGCTCGCGCCCCACCGCCGAGATGACGACGTCCTCGGAGGTCCTGATCTCGCCGACCGGCTCCGCCCGCGAGGCGAGATAGGCGGCGGCCTCCTCGTCCGTCCGCAGGTCCAGCCCGAACAATTTGTTGAGCGTCGTCCGGTTGATCGG
>JAXDOV010000025.1:0-4231 GCA_034668705.1 Sphingomonadales bacterium | reverse complement strand
GGTCCGCGAGGACGCGCCGTTCGACAAGATCTGCTATATCGGCTGCGGCGTCACCACCGGCGTCGGCGCGGTGATCTGGACGGCGGGGGTCGAGCCCGGCGCGAACGTCGTCGTCTTCGGCCTCGGCGGCATCGGCCTTAACGTCATCCAGGGCGCGAAGCTGGTCGGCGCGGCGCGGATCGTCGGCATCGACGTCAATCCCGGCAAGCGCGCCATGGCCGAAGCCTTCGGCATGACCGACTTCATCAATCCCGCCGAGATCGGCGCCGACAAGGTGGTCGAGGCGATCATCGACATCACCGGCGGAGGCGCCGATTACAGCTTCGACTGCACCGGCAATACCGACGTGATGCGGCAGGCGCTCGAATGCTGCCACCGCGGCTGGGGCGTCTCGACGATCATCGGCGTCGCCGAGGCCGGGCGGGAGATTGCGACGAGGCCGTTCCAGCTCGTCACCGGAAGGATCTGGAAAGGCTCGGCTTTCGGCGGTGCCCGCGGCCGCACCGACGTGCCCCGGATCGTCGACTGGTATATGGACGGACGGATCTCGATCGACCCTTTGATCACCCATACGATGCCGCTCGAGGACATCAACAGGGCCTTCGATCTGATGCATGCCGGCGAGAGCATCAGGAGCGTGGTGGTTTATTGAGGCGAGCGAAACATTCCGCTCGTTCGGAGAATTTGTGACCTTAGAGACGATCTCCACCGCGAAGAGCTTCGGCGGCACCCAAAACGTCTACCGCCATGCCAGCCGCGAGACGGGCACCGACATGAATTTCGCCGTGTACCTCCCGCCGCAGGCCGCGGCCGGGGCGAAGCTGCCTGTGCTCTGGTATCTCTCGGGCCTCACCTGCACCCATGCCAATGTGATGGAGAAAGGCTTTTACCAGCGCGTCTGCGCCGAGCTCGGGCTGGTCCTGGTCGCGCCCGACACCAGCCCGCGCGGGCCGGACGTGCCCGACGATCCCGCCTGGGATTTCGGCCAGGGCGCAGGCTTCTACGTCGACGCGACGGAGGAGCCCTATGCGAAAAACTATCGCATGTTCAGCTATCTAAGCGCCGAGCTTCCCGCCCTGCTGGAAGAGCATTTCCCCGTCGATCCGGCGCGCCAGTCGGTCACCGGCCATTCGATGGGCGGCCACGGCGCCCTGATCCTCGCGCTGAAGCAGCCCGGCCGGTACCGCGGCGTCTCCGCTTTCGCCCCGATCGTCGCGCCCTCCTTCGTGCCGTGGGGCGAGAAGGCGCTCGGCCGCTATCTCGGCCCCGATCGCGCGAGATGGCGCGCCTGGGACGCGGTCGCCCTGATCGAGGACGGCGCGCTTGTGCCGGAAATCCTCGTCGATCAGGGGACTAAGGACAGCTTCCTCGAACGCGAGCTGAAGCCTGAGCTGCTCGAAGCCGCCTGCCGCGCCGCCGGCATCGCCCTCACATTGCGGATGCAGGAGGGCTACGACCACAGCTATTTCTTCATCTCGACCTTCATCGAGGACCATCTGCGCTGGCATTGGCAGCGGCTGCAGTCATGACGTCACCTTTGCTCCGGATCATGATCGAGGCCGCGCTGGCGGCAGGCGATGAGATCGAGCGCCTCTACGTGGAAGGCTGCGAGGCGGAGAGGAAGCTCGACGGCTCCCCCGTCACCATCGCCGACCGCCATGCCGAGCTGATCATCCTCGAGCGCCTGACCAGCGCCTTTCCCGACATCCCGATCCTCGCCGAGGAGGAGGCCTGCGCCGGCCGCATCCCCGAGCTCGGCGCGCAGTTCTTCTGCGTCGACCCGCTCGACGGCACCAAGGGCTTCGTCGCCCGCACCGGCGAGTTCACCGTCAATATCGCCTTGGTCGAGCGCGGGACGCCTATCGCCGGCGTGATCTACGCGCCCGATCCGAAGCTGCTTTATTACGGCGCGCGCGACGAAGGCGCCTTTCGAAGCGACGGCACCGCCGACGCGGCGCCGATCCGCGCCCGGCCGCGCCCCGCCACGGGCCTGACCGGCGTCGGCAGCCGCAGCCATCACGCCCCGGGCACCGCGGAGCGCAACGCCCGGCTCGGCATCGCCGACTATCTCCCCTCGGGCTCCTCGCTCAAATTCTGCCGGCTCGCCGAAGGCGCGGCCGACGTCTATCCGCGCTACGGCCGGACGATGGAATGGGACACCGCGGCCGGTCAGGCGATCCTGGAAGCGGCCGGCGGAAGCGTGCTGGCCCTCGGCCCCGATTGCGAGGAGGCGGGCCCGCTGTCCTACGGCAAGCTGGAAGCCGGCTTCGCCAACCCGTCCTTCATCGCCTGGGGCGCGCCGGCCGATTGAACGGCGCACGGCTCAGCCGAAGACGCGCTTGAAGCTGATCGCCGGGATGATGTGCTTGTTGCGCATGCGATATTCGAACAGGCTCGCCTGGGGCGTCCGCCGGTCCGGGAAGAAGAAAATGCGGTCGCGATGGGCCGGCACGCCGGTCGCATTGTCGAGCGACAAGGTGAAGGTCGTCTTCCTGTCCGGCCGATATTCGGCGAAGGCGCTGACATAGGGCAGGCGGCTGCCGTTCCGGTCCAGCTCGTCGAGGCGGTAGAAGGTGACGTCGGTATTGCCGCTCGCCTCCACCCCCCAGGCGAACTTGCCGAGGTCCTGGCGGAAGTTTACGTCGAAGACGAAGGCGGAATTGCCGGAGAAGTGCCTCTGTCGATGGGTGTAAGGGTCCTCGACCGAGGTCCGGACATAGGACGTATTAATCGTCAGCCGGCCGCCCTTGACCCCGAACTTCACGAGCGGCGCGTCGATCGTGCTCCGCAGCAGCAACAGCCTGCCGTCGCCGAGATTGCCCGGCGCGTCGAAGCCCTCGGGTGTCGGCACCCGATCCTGGACCAGCGAGATGCGATTGGCGCCCGCCTCCAGCTTGATCAGCCCGTCGTGGAGGATCGGATGCTCGAGCGTCGCCAGCAGCTCCCACGCCCGTTGCGGCACCAGCCGGGCATTGCCGCCATTGACCCGCGAGGTGGTGAGCTCCGCGCTGCTGATGAAATCCTCGAACTGGAGCTGGGCGACATTACGCGCGACCGACAGCTGGGCGTGCCAGCCGCCCGGCGGCCGCCAGTCGAGGCTCGCCTTGGGTTTCAGGAATTTGAGCACCCGGGCGGCATGGGCGTCGCCGGTGACGGTCAGCCGCGATGCCTCGTAAGTGAGGCCGAGGTCGAGCCGCAACCGGCTGGTGAGCGGCCGTCCGGCATTGACGAAGGCCTCGCCGCGAACTTCCTTCACCACCGCCTGGTCGATGGGAAGATCGATCCGGGTCCGGCCGCCGGCATCGTCGAGCAGGTATAGATTGACGTTGCTGTCGAGCTGGTTGAGCACGCCTTCGGCCCCGGTCTCGACCGACCAGCCGAGCAGGTTCGGCCGGCTCCAGACGAGGCGCAGCAGGGTCTCGTCGCGCGCGTCGCGCAGATCCTGCTCGAAGCCGCCGATGACATGGCCCCGGACGCGGTTCAGCGACAGGTCGACATTGTCGCGGTGGCGGCGGGTGGCGAGGCCGATCAGCTTGAGGCCGCCGCCGAGCAGCGGCCGGGTGACGTCGCCGCCCAGCTCCCAGCTTCGCTGGTGATAGCGCTGGGTCAGCCGGTCGTTGCGGATCGGGCCGGCGTCGGGCGACACCTGGTTGCTCTGGGTCAGCGACAGATTGTCGAAGGCGCCGCGGAAATTGAGGTGCGCGGTGCGATTGTCGCCGCCGGCATGTTCCCAGGAGCCGGAGACGGAGCCGTTCGGATCCTGGATCCGGTTGACCTTGCGCCGATATTCGACCTGCCGCCCGCCCGGCAGCTCGGTGAGCCGGTCATAGCCCTCCTCGGACGTGTAATTGTTGTTGAAGGCGACCGCCGCGTTGAAGCTGGATTTGCCGCGCCGGAGCAGGGCCGAGACGCTGCCTTCGGGATAGAGCTTGCCGGTGAAGGATCGCCGCAATGTGCCGGTGGCGTTACCGGCGAGGCCGCCGGCCGAGACCAGGACGAGGTTCAGCACCTGTGCCTTGCCGGCATATTCCGAGCCGAACAGGTCGCCCGGCCCGATTTCGACGCGCGCCACCCGGCTGGCGGGGATGCGGGCGAGGATGGTCTGGAGCGTGTCGCTCTTCGAGCTCGGCCGCTGGCCGTTGATGACGACGTTCCCCGCCGCCTGGCCGAAGCCGCGCACCTCGGTGTCGCCGACATTGAGCGAGAAGCCCGGCACGCGCTGCACGATCTC
>JAXDOV010000024.1:0-30640 GCA_034668705.1 Sphingomonadales bacterium | reverse complement strand
CCCCTCCCAGGCCGGCTCCGGGATCACCGGCTATCTGCTGGCGCTGCCGATCATGGGCAAGATCCTGTTCGGAACCTTCCTGATCGGCGTGCCGGTGATCCTCGTCTGGTCCTACCGCAACGGCTCCCGGGCAGAGTTCCAGATGATGGTCTCGGCCATGGTGCTGATCATCTTCAACGTCGTCTTCTGGACCTTGTTCGAGCAGGCGGGCTCGTCGCTCACCCTGTTCGCCGACCGCAACACCGATCTCTCCATCGCATGGACGGGCCCCCTCTTCGCGATGTTCCGCGCGACGCCCGTCAGCTATTATCTCGTCGCCGGCGCGATCTCGCTTGCCATCTGGTGGCTGGCCTGGTGGTTCTTCTCCTATGGCGAGGACAAAAGAACGAAGGGCGTGATGGCCGCCTGCTTCGGCGGCGCGGCCCTGCTTTCGACCCTCGGCCTCGCTTATGCGAAGAACGGGCTGATCAGCCAGCCGGTCTACATCATGCCCGCGGGGCAGACGCAGATCTTCAACGCGCTGTTCATCGTGGTGCTGGCGCCGATCTTCAGCGTGATCTGGAACGCGCTCGCCAAGCGCGGCCTGGAGCCTTCGATCCCGATCAAATTCGCACTCGCCCTGATGGGAGTCGGCGCCGGCTTCCTGTTCCTGGTATGGGGAACCAACTTTGCCGGATCCGACTTCAAGGTCGGCCTCTCCTGGCTGGCCGGGCTGTACCTCATCCACTCGATCGCCGAGCTGTGCATCTCGCCCGTCGGCCTCAGCATGATCACCAAGCTGTCGATCGCGCGGATCGTCGGCATGATGATGGGCGTCTGGTTCCTGTCCATCTCGGTCGCCCAATATGTCGCGGGCGTCGTCGCCCAGGTGGCGAGCGTGGAGACGGTCGGCGGCCAGGTCACCAATCTCCAGGTCAGCCTCAACACCTATGTCGGCGTGTTCTGGAAGATCGGCATGATCGCCTTCGGCATCGGCCTGCTCCTCCTTCTCCTCTCCCCGCTGATCAAGAAATGGATGCACGGTGTCCAATAGGGCCTGGCTTCTCGTCCCCGCTCTGGCCGCGCTGATGGGCTGCGCGGCCAAGGCGCCGCCGGCCCATCCCGCCGTCGCATCGACCCCGCCCAGGACCTATTCCCACGACCCCTATCCTTCGACCTACCGCCGCTATCCGGGCGCGCCGACCGCGATCACCGGCGCGACCGTGTTCGACGGCGAAGGCGGGCGGATCGAGAACGGGACGATCATCCTCGCCGACGGCGCCGTCCAGGCGATCGGAGGACCCGACACGCCGATCCCGGCCGGGGCGACGCGGATCGACGCCCATGGCAAATGGGTGACGCCGGGCGTGATCGACATCCACTCCCATCTCGGCGACTATCCCTCGCCCTCGGTCGAGGCGCATCAGGACGGCAACGAGCTGACCGGCCCCGTTCACCCCGACGTCTGGGCCGAGCACAGCGTCTGGCCGCAGGACCCCGGCTTCAGCCGCGCCCTCGCCAATGGCGGCGTCACCACGCTCGAGATCCTGCCCGGCTCGGGCGATCTGTTCGGCGGCCGCTCGGTCACGGTCAAGAACGTGCCGGCGCGCACCGTCCAGGCGATGAAATTCCCCGGCGCGCCCTACGGCCTCAAAATGGCCTGCGGCGAGAATCCCAAGCGCGTCTACGGCAGCCGCAACCAGATGCCGGGCAGCCGCATGGGCAATATCGCGCTCGACCGCCAGACCTGGGCGCGGGCCGCCGAGTACAAGCGCAAATGGGACAATTACGAGAAGAACGGCGGCGAGCCGCCGGCCCGCGACATCGGCATGGACACGTTGCGCGGCGTCCTCGCCGGCGAGATCCTCGTCCAGAACCATTGCTACCGCGCCGACGAGATGGCGATCGTCATCGATATGGCGAAGGAGTTCGGCTACCACGTCGCCGCCTTCCACCACGCGGTCGAGGCCTATAAGATCGCCGATCTGCTGCGCGACAACCATATCTGCGCGGCGATGTGGGCCGATTGGTACGGCTTCAAGATGGAAGCCTATGACGGCATCCAGGAGAATATCGCCCTCGTCCACAATGCCGGCGGCTGCGCCATCGTCCATTCGGACGACCCCAACGGCATCCAGCGCCTCTACCAGGAAGCGGCCAAGGCGCAGGCGGCGGGGCGGCGGATCGGCATCAACGTCGCCGACGAGGTCGTCTGGGAATGGCTTAGCCTGAACCCGGCCAAAGCGATCGGAGTCTCCGACCGGACGGGCAGCCTGCGTCCCGGCAAGATGGCCGACGTCGTGCTGTGGAACGGCAATCCCTTGAGCGTCTACACCCGGCCCGAAAAGGTCTGGATCGACGGCGCGCTGATGTACGACGCGATGGATCCGAGCCGGCGGCCGGTCAGCGACTTCGAGCTCGGCCAGCCCGGCGAAGGGGATGTGAAGTGAAGGGCGCGCGCATGTTCACCAAAGCCGTTCGGGGGGTGGCTTTGCTGCAGGCCGCGAGCTTCCTGGCGGCCGCGCCCGCCGCCGCCCAGACGGTCGCCATCACCGGCGGCACGGTCGCGGTCGGCGACGGGTCGGAGCCGATCCCCGGCGGCATCGTCATCCTCCGCGACGGGCGGGTGGTCGCCGCCGGGCGCGGAATCGCCGTGCCGGCGGGTGCGCAGATCGTCGACGCGACCGGCAAATGGGTGACGCCAGGCCTCGTCGCCGGCTTCTCCCGGGTCGGCCTCGCCGAGGTCGATGCGGTCGACGGGACCAACGACATCCAAGCCAATAATTCGCCGTTCAGCGCCGCCATCGACGTCGCGCCGGCGATCAACCCCAAGGCGCTGCCGATCGCCGTCAACCGCGCCGGCGGCGTCACCCGGGCGATCGTCGCGCCGGGCACCGGGCGGAGCATCTTCGCCGGCCAGGGCGCGGTGATCGATCTCGGCGCCGACATGAACCCGATCACCCGCGCCCGCGCCTTCCAGTTCGTCGAGCTCGGCGAGACCGGTTCGCGCGACGCCGGCGGCAGCCGGGCTTCGGCCCATATCCTGTTCCGCAACGCGCTGCGCGAAGCGCGCGACCTCGGCCGCAATGTCGGTCGCAATGGGGGCATCCCCGCCGGACCCGGCGGCCGCCGCGAGGCGCGGGCGAACGACCAGCGCGACTTCCCGCTCGAGGACGTACCCAATAACAACCTGCTCGGCGCCAATGCCAGCCGGCCGCAGGACGTTTTGCTCACCCGCTTCGACGCGGCGGCTTTGGTGCCGGTGCTGCAGGGCCGGCAATTGCTGCTCGTCCATGTCGAGCGGGCGAGCGACATCCTCCAGACGCTGGCGCTGAGGAAGGAATTTCCGGCCCTCCGCCTGGTCCTGGTCGGCTGCGCCGAGGGCTGGACGGTCGCCCACGACATCGCCGCCGCCGGCGTGCCGGTCATCGCCTCGGCGCTGACCGACCTTCCCAATACGTTCGAGCAGCTCGCCTCGACCCAGTCGAACGTCGGCCGGATGAAGGCGGCGGGCGTCCGCGTCTCGATCGGCATGATCGACGACGAGGAATCGCGGCAGGTGCGGCTCGAGAAGCAATATGCCGGCAACCTCGTCGCCGTCGGGCGGCTGCCCGGCGCGACCGGCCTGACCTGGGCGCAGGCGCTGGAATCGATCACCTCGGCGCCGGCCGAGGCGGTCGGGATGGGCGGCGAGATCGGCTCGCTCCGGCCCGGGCGGCGGGCGGACGTGGTGGTGTGGGACGGCGATCCGCTCGAAAATGGCAGCGCGCCGGTGCTGGTGCTGATCGACGGCGTCCAGCAGCCGCTCGACAACCACCAGACCAAGCTTCGCGACCGCTATCGCAGCCTCGCGCCGACGGACCTGCCGCAGGCCTATCGGCGGTGATCGGCCTCGCGAGCCTGGCCCTCGCGACCGCCGCCTTCGTCGGCAGCCACCTGCTCCTGTCGCACCCGCTCCGGCTGAAGCTGATCGGCGCCCTGGGCGAGACGCGCTTCACCTTGTTCTATTCGCTGGTCGCCTTCGCCGCCCTGCTATGGGTGTTCTTCGCCTATCGGGCGCTCGACGACGAGCTGCCGCTCTGGATCGCGCCGAACTGGTGGTGGCCGGTCGCCTCGGCGCTGATGCTGGTCGCCTCGATCCTGCTGATCGGCGCGTTCATGCGCAACCCGGCCTTCCCTCATCCCGGAGCGGCCCAGAGGAAGCGGCCGGCGACCGGCGTCTTCGCGCTGACCCGCCACCCGATGAACTGGGCCTTCGCGCTCTGGGCGATCGTCCATCTCAGCCTCTGGGGCGAGCCGAGGAACATCATCGTCGACGTCGGCATCCTGATCCTCGCTCTGGTCGGTTCGATCGGCCAGGACCGCAAGAAGCGCCGGTCGATGGGCCCGCCTTGGCTGCAATGGGAGGCACGGACCTCGTTCCTGCCGTTCGCCGCCCTCCTCTCCGGCCGCACCCGCTGGCGCGACGCCACGCCGGGCTGGGTGGCGACGCTCGGCGGCCTCGCCTTCTGGCTGGCCATCGTCACCTTCCACGCGCCGACGGTGTCGCCGATCGTCTGGGCCTGGCGGAGCTTTCTCTAGGGCCCGGACCTAAACCGCCGTCATCCCGGCCCTTCGTCGCCGCCTGCGGCGGCGCTCAGGATAAACTGCGGCAGAGCCGCAGGCCGGGATCTCAGCGAGGAAACGCGACAACGCTGTTGAAGGGTGCAGCCCCAGCCTCGGCGTGCACTCGCGCTGGGATCCCGGCCTCCGCCGGGATGACGGAGAGTTTCGGGACCCCTCCTCCCTCTCATCGGTTGTTTCGGCGATGACCTTCCGGATCGCCGAATTTTGCCTGGGCATCGCCCTCGCCGCGGTGACGTTGCGCGACGTGTTCGACACGGTGGTGGTGCCGGGCGCGAGCGACGCCTCGCTGCGCATCGCCCGCCGGCTGGTGCGGCTGCTCCTTCCCCTGTGGAAGCTGATGCGCCGTTCCGGGCGAGGGCTCTCCACGACCTTCGCGCCGGTGATCCTGGTGTCGTCCTTCGTGTCGTGGATGCTGCTCCTCGACATCGCCTTCGGCCTGATGGCCCATGGCCTGGGGGCCTGGTTCGATCCGCCGCTCACCAGCTTTCCGCAGGCCATGTTCGTCGTCGGCAGCGGCCTCGTCACCGTGGGCAGCGCCGCGACGGAGGCGACCGGCGGCGCACGCTGGATCATTCTCGGCGCCGGCTTCTGCGGCCTCGCCGTGATGACGATGGCCGTCACCTATCTGCTCGAGGTGCAGAGCAGCATCGCCCGCCGCGATTCGGGGATCCTCAAGCTGAAGACGTCGGCGGGGGAGCCGCCCTCGGCGCTCGGGCTGCTGGAAAAATATGCGGCGATCGGCAACCAGGCCGAGCTGCCCCATGTGCTGCGCGACGGACGCGACTGGTGCGCGACGGTGCGGCAGAGCCATGGCGCCCATCCCTCGCTCATCTATTTCCGTTCGTCCGGGACCGGCGCCGGCTGGCCGGGCGCGCTCGGCGCTTTGCTCGACCTTGCTCTGGTCGTCGAGCTGCTGCTCGACATGCCCGATCTCAGGGGACTCGCCGTCCTGCTGCGCGAGGACGGCGCCCAGATGGCCGCAGAGCTTGGCGCATTGATCGAGCTGCAACCCCGGCCGGAGGCCGTGCGGGAGGAAGAGCTGGGCGAGATGAGGACGCGGCTCGCCGCCGCCGGCTATCGGCTGCAGGATGGGCCGGACCATTCCCGCTTCGACGGCTGCCACGATGCCTATGGCGGCTGGGTGAACGCTCTGGCCGATCATCTGGGCAGGCCGCCCGCGCCGCTGATTCCCGAGCGCGGCTAAGGCTCTATCCCGCTTCGCCCAATTCCCGGCGCGGCTGGTGCCCGGTCGAGTCGATCGCGTCGAGCACCGCCTCGGGCGCGACGTCGCGCTTCAGCTCCTCGACATCCTCGTCGCGGTCGATGCCGAGATGATCGGCGATCGCCGAAACCATGGCCACGATCTTCGTCACCTCATGCTCGGAGAGCAGGCTGATCTGGAGGTCGAGCTCGGCCCTCTTGTCCGCGGCGGCGGCCATTCGATTCTGGGTGATGAGGACGAAGGTCGAGAGGAAGATCGCCTCGACCGAAGCCGCCATGGCGAGGACGACGAAGGTCGGGTCGAAGCGCGGCGCGCCCGGCACCCAGCCCAGGTTCACCACGATCCAGAGACCGTAGAGCGCGAGGTGCAGGTAGACGAAGAGCATCGAGCCGGTGAAGCGCGTGATGGTCGCCGCCAGCCTCTCCTCGAGCGGCGCGCGCGCGGCATCGTCCCGGCGGCGGCGCTCGAGCGCGGTGATGTTGCGTTCCAGCGCGCTGTTGAGGCTGCCCGGCTGGGGCGGCGGGACGGTGGGTCCCCGCGGCGATCGGCTCATGAGCTTCCCTTCGGTCGCAAGAACCCGCGCCGTCGGATTGAGTTGCCGTCTAGATGGGAGCCGAATCTTCCTGGAGCAGCCGGTCATGCTCGCTCGATGCGTCCTGGGGACGGAAGCCGCTGCGGCGGGCGAGCAGGGTCGCGCCAGCCATGTCCATCGAGACGTTGCCGACGGTGCGGACGAGGTCCGGCAGCGTCTCGACCGCGACGAACAGGACGAGCGGCTCGAGCGGCACCCCCATGGCGATGCAGATCGGCGCGATCGAGCTGATATAGGAGACCGATCCCGGCAGGCTGACCGCGCCGAGCGAGGTGGTGGCGGCAACGGCGATCCCCGCGGCGACCTGCATCGGCGTCAGCGTCAGGCCGAACCAATGGGCGATGTAGAGGGCGACGGCGAGGTTCATTCCCGGCCCGGTCGCGCGGAAGATGGCGACGGCGAGCGGCAAGGTGACGCCGGAGGCGGCGACCGGCACGCCGAGCCGCTCCGTCCCCTTCAGCATGGCCGGGAGCGAGGCGAGCGAGGATTGGGTGCTGATCGCCACCGCATGGGCCGGCCCGGCGGCGCGGGTGAAGTCGAGGAAGCGGACGCCGCCGCCGAACATCGCGATCGGCCAGGCGGCGAGCCAGATCACCACGCCCACCGCCGAGACGATCAGGATGTAATGGGCGAGCGCGCCGAAGGCGCCGCCGCCGGCCTTGGCGCCGACCACATAGGCCAGAGCGAAGACGCCGATCGGCCCCAGCAACAGTACCCAGTTGACGATCACCAGCATGACGTCGGCGAGGGCGCGGAAGAAGGCAACGAGATGGTCGCGCGGCTCGGCCGGCAGCCGGGTCAGGGCGAAGGCGAAGATCGTCGTGAAGAAGATCAGCGGCAGGATCGCGTCGCTGGCCGCGGCGGAGATCGGATTGGTGGGGATGATCGAGCGGACGAACTGGGCGAAGGTCGGGATCTCGCCCACCTTGCCCGCCGCGCCCGACAAGGCGACCATCAGTGCGGCGCCGGAGCTGTGCGGCATCGGCCAGAGATCGAGCAGCACCGGCGTCATCAAGGCGGCGAGGATCGCCGACACCCAGAGGAAGGCCATGTAGAAGAGGATCGCCCGGCCGGCGAGGCGGCTCGCCCGCGCCGCCTCGGCCGAAGCGGCGATGCCGGTGACGAGCAGGGCGACGACCAGAGGCACGATCGTCATCCGCAGCGAATCGAGCCAGAGCCCGCCGACCGTCTCGCCGACCGGGATCGCCCGCGCGGCAACGCCCTCGGCCCAGGCGGCGCTGGCAATGCCGAGCAGCAGGCCGGCGACGAGGGCGGTGAGGATACGCGCGGCTTGCGACATTGGGCTTGTTCTAACGCTGCGGAGGGCGAAGGCAATCGCGACGGCCTTCTCTCGTCATGCCGGGCCTGACCAGGCATCCACCTTCTTCCGCGTCGACGTGCGTGGGGAGGGAAAGGCGAAGGTGGACCCCGGGTCGAGCCCGGGGTGACGTTGTGGGACCGCCCTCGCCCTCCGGCTTCCGCCGCGCTAAAGGGGCGGCAGCAGGGACGGGAGCTTCATGACTCGCAAATTCTTCGGCACGGACGGGATCAGGGGCCGCACCAACCAGCCGCCGATGACGGCGGAAATGGCGCAGAGGGTCGGCCAGGCGGCGGGCGCCCATTTCCTGCGCGGCGACCATCGCCACCGCGTCGTCATCGGCAAGGATACCCGCCTCTCCGGCTACATGATGGAGACGGCGCTGATCTCGGGCTTCACCAGCGTCGGCATGGACGTGGTGATGGTCGGGCCGGTGCCGACGCCGGCGGTGGCGCTCCTCACCCGGTCGATGCGCGCCGATCTCGGCGTGATGATCTCGGCCAGCCACAATCCCTATGTCGACAACGGCATCAAATTGTTCGGGCCGGACGGCTACAAGCTCTCCGACGCCGACGAGCGGGCGATCGAGGCGCTGATCGAGCAGCCGCCGCAGCTGGTCGACGCGCCCCTGATCGGCCGCGCGCGCAAGATCGAGGATGCGCGCGGCCGCTATATCCATTTCGCCAAATCCACCTTTCCCGAGGAATTGCGGCTCGACGGCCTCAAGGTGGTGGTGGATTGCGCCAACGGCGCCGCCTATGAGGTCGCGCCGTCGGCGCTCTGGGAGCTCGGCGCCGACGTGGTGGCGATGGGCGTCTCGCCCAACGGCCTCAACATCAACGAGGCCTGCGGCTCGACCGCGCCCGCCGCCTTGCAGGCGCGGGTGGTCGAGGAGGGCGCCCAGATCGGCATCGCCCTCGACGGCGACGCCGACCGGGTGATCATCGTCGACGAGAAGGGGCGGATCGTCGACGGCGACCAGCTGATGGCCCTGATCGCGATCAGCTGGGCGCGGCGCGGCATGCTGGAGGGGGACGGGATCGTCGCCACGGTGATGTCCAATCTCGGCCTCGAGCGCTTCCTCGAGACCAACGGCCTCGCCCTCATCCGCACCCAGGTCGGCGACCGCTACGTGCTGGAGGCGATGCGCGAGCGCGGCTTCAACGTCGGCGGCGAGCAGTCCGGCCACATCATCCTGTCCGATTATGCGACCACCGGCGACGGCCTCGTCGCCGCGCTCCAGGTCCTCGCCTCCCTGGTCGAGGACGGCAGGCCGGCGAGCGAGATCCTCCACCAGTTCGACCCGCTGCCGCAGCTGTTGAAGAACGTCCGCTTCGGCGGCGGCGCCCCGCTCGAGGCGGACAGCGTCAAATCGGCCATCGCCTCGGCCGAGCGGAAGCTCGAGGGCGTCGGCCGGCTGGTGATCCGCAAGTCGGGCACCGAGCCCCTGATCCGGGTGATGGCCGAGGGCGAGGACGAGGCCCTGGTCGAGGAAGTGGTCGATTCGATCTGCGAGGCGGTGAAGGCGGCATGATCCTCGACATGTGCCCGGACTGCCAGCTCTGCGGCCGCGATCTGCCGCCGGACAGCCCCGACGCCCGCATCTGCTCGTTCGAATGCACCTTCTGCGCCGACTGCGCCGACTCCCGCCTCGGCGGCATCTGCCCCAATTGCGGCGGCAGGCTGGAGCCCCGCCCGACCCGCGACGCGCGCTGGCTGGAGAAATATCCCGCCTCGGACGTGCGCAAGGGGCCGGGTTGAGGCGTGGCGGTACCCGTGTCCCGAACCGTCCCCGTTTTCCCATGAAGCCCCCCCGCATCCTCATCGTCGCCGGCTCGGACAGCGGGGGCGGGGCGGGGATCCAGGCCGACATCAAGACGGTGACGATGCTCGGCGGCTTCGCGGCGACCGCGATCACCGCCATCACCGCCCAGAACAGTCTCGGCGTCGCGGCGGTGATGCCGGTACCGGCCGACATGGTGCTGAAGCAAATCGAGGCGGTGCTCGGCGACATCGGCGCCGACGCGGTCAAGATCGGCATGATCGGCAGCGCGGCGACGGCGGCAGCGCTGGCGGAGCGGCTCGAGCGGCTCGACGGCGTGCCGATCGTCTTCGATCCGGTGATGGTGGCGACCAGCGGCGACGCCCTTGCCGAGCCGGCGACGATCGCCGGTTTCGAGCGGCTGATGCGGGTGGCGACCCTCATCACCCCCAACGCCCCCGAGCTTGCCGCTCTGGCCGGCCGTCCGGTCGAAAGCCTGGAGCAGCTTCGGGACGCCGCGCTCGCGCTGGCCGCGCGGACCGGCGGCGCCGTGCTGGCGAAAGGCGGCCATCTCGACGCCGCCTCGCTCACCGACCTGCTCGTCGAGGGCGAGGCCGTGCACAGCTTCGCCGCGCCGCGCATCGACACGCCGCACAGTCACGGCACCGGCTGCACGCTCGCCAGCGCCATCGCCGTCCATCTCGCCCATGGCCGGCCGCCGGCGGAGGCGGTGGCGCGGGCGCGGAGCTTCGTCCGCACCGCCTTGCGCGCCGCCCCCGGCTTCGGCGCCGGGCACGGGCCGATGGGCCATCATGACGCCTCGCCGGGCGAGATCGACCTCAACCAGGTGACGTTGCCGGCCGTGGATTACGACGCGTCGGTCGCCTTCTACCGCACCATCGGCCTGACCCAGATCGTCGATTCCCCGGGCCGCTATGCCCGTTTCGAATGTCCGGGCGGCGCCACCCTCTCCATCCATGTCGAGGCCGATGCGAAAGCGGGCGACGCGATCATCTGCCTCGAAAGCGCCGGCCTCGATCATTGGGTCGAGCGGCTCCAGGCGGCGGGAATCGCCTTCGAGACTCGGCCCACCGACCAAAGATGGGGCTGGCGCGAAGCCCATCTGCGCGACCCCGCCGGCAATAGGCTCTGCCTCTATCAGGCGGGGGAGAATCGCCGCTTCCCGCCCTGGCGGCTGCCCTCCGCCTGATCTCCGCCCGATCGCGCAAAGCGTTGAAAAACATGTGATCGTCCCCCATGTCCGGGAGCAAGGCACGGCTTTTTCGCGCCTGCATTCCGGCGCGGCCCCGTCTCGGTCCGTCCGGCGCCGGCAGCCCTTGCGGTTGCGCAATGAGGGGGCCTTGGCTTAAGGCCGCCGACTTCCCGGAGTCACGAATGACGGCCAGAATGCTCTCCATGCCTGACCTGCGCCTGCTTTGGCGGCCGCGGATGCCGCATGCCCGGCACTGGCTCGCCTCGCTCGTCCTGGCGACGACGGCGGCGCTGTACCTGATCGCCGGGCTCAGCGTCACCACCCTCCGCCCCGGCGCCGATCCCGCCCATGCCAATGTGCCGAGGCTTTCCTCCTCGAGCCTGATCGTGCCGGGCCTCGGCGCGCCGCCGGTGCCGGAGCCGCTCCAGTTCCGCGACGTCGCCCCCGCCGATGCGGTGGCGATCAACGCCGCCATTCCGGTTTCCGATACGCCCAACCCGGCCGCCCGGCCGTTCCAGGCGCCCTTCGCGACGCCGGCGGACCGGCTGCGCGCGACCGAATGCCTGACCGCCGCGATCTATTACGAGGCGGCGATCGAGCCGGCCGAAGGGCAGCGGGCGGTCGCCCAGGTGGTGCTGAACCGGGTCCGCCACCCCGCTTTCCCGAAGAGCGTCTGCGGCGTCGTCTTCCAGGGGTCGGAGCGCGGCACCGGCTGCCAGTTCACCTTCACCTGCGACGGCGCGTTGACGCGCACGCCCAACGCCGCGCTCTGGACGCGGGCGCGGATGATCGCCGAGGAGGCGCTGGCGGGCAAGGTCTATGCGCCGGTCGGCTGGTCGACCCATTATCACACCAATTGGGTGGTGCCTTACTGGAGCTCGAGCCTGGTCAAGGACGCCCTGGTCGGCACCCATATCTTCTACCGCTGGGAAGGCGGCTGGGGCCGTTCGCCCGCCTTCCGCTTCGGCGCCACCGGCAACGAGCCGCAAATCGCCCTGATGCGCCGCCTCACCTCCGATCCGTCGAGCCTCGCCGAGGCGGTGGGGCCGGCAACGCCGATCACCGATCCCAGGCTCGCCGCCGCCATCGCCGCCGGCGACGCGCCGCTCCCGGGCGCCCAGGCGCAGGGCAGCATCGACAGCTTCGGCCGCGCCGTGCTGCGCCGCTACGAGCCGCTAACGTCCGAGCAGGCGACGGCCGCCGCAATGGCCCGTTCCAGCACCGCGCCGGCGCCGACGCTCAACACCCTGCACTGGGCGCTGTCGGGCCTGCCCGAAAAGCCGCAGACGCCGTTCGGCGCCAAGGCGAGGAGCGACGCCGGCACGCCGGCCGCCGCCGCGCCGGCCGCCCGTGCCGCGGCACCCGCCGCCGGCGCCGCCGCGGTCAAGTGCCTCGACGGCGTCCGTCGCCTGCCCGGCGTGGCGGGGCCGGCACCAAGCCAGGGCTGCTGAAGCTCAGCCATCCCTGAGGGCGAAGCGCTGGAGCTTGCCGGTGGCGGTTCGCGGCAGCGCCGCGACGAAGGCGATCTCGCGCGGATATTTGTACGGGGCGATCGCCGCCTTGACATGATCCTGGAGCGCCTGCGCCAGATCGGGCGAGGCCGAACGGCCGGCGGCGAGGACGATGAAGGCCTTCACCTTCTGCCCCCGTTCCGCGCAGGGCACGCCGATCACCGCGCATTCCGCCACCGCCTCGTGCAGATAGAGGGCATTCTCCACCTCGGGCGCGGCGATGTTGTAGCCGGCCGAGACGATCATGTCGTCGGAGCGGGCGACGTACCAGAAACGCCCCTCCTCATCCTGGCGGAAGGTGTCGCCGGTGACGTTCCAGCCGTGCTGGACATAATCGCGCTGCCGCTCGTCGTCGAAATAGCGGCAGCCGGTCGGCCCCTTCACCGCCAGCCGGCCGGTGCCGTGCGGGAGCGGACGCCCCTCCCCGTCCAGCACGCAGGCCCGGTAGCCGGGAACCGCCTTGCCGGTGGCGCCGGGACGGATGTCGTCGCCGGAGGCGGAGATGAAGATGTGCATCATCTCGGTCGCGCCGATGCCGTCGACGATGCCGAGCCCGGTCGCCTCGCGCCAGGCCTGCCAGGTGGCGGCGGGAAGATGCTCGCCCGCCGAGACGCAGGTGGTGAGGGAGGTAAGTGGACCCGCGAGCAAGCCCCTCCCCTCGATGGGATGGGCCGCTTGGCTGTTTCCCCCGGAAATAGCCTTAGTAGCGGCCCATGGTGGGGTGGGGGTGAGGCACGACGCAGAGCGGGGTCTGTCTCCAGCCACACCCCTCCCCAACCCCTCCCCATCGAGGGGAGGGGCATTGATGCCGCGCTCTGCAATGAGCCCCAGCATCGCCTTGTAGGCGGTGGGGGCGGTGGCGAGAATCGTCGCCCGGTGCTTCGCCGCCGCCTCCAGCAGCGGCTTCGGTCCCGGCTGCTCGATCGTCACCGCCGCGCCGCCGAAGCGCCAGGGGAAGATGAGCTGCATGCCGAGGCCGAAGGTGAAGGCGATCGGCGCCGAGCACAGCCAGCGGCCGCCCGGCTCCGGCTTCAGCACGAAGCGGGCGAAGCTGTCGGCGGGAGCGAGCACGTCGCGATGGTAATGGACGCAGCCTTTGGGACGGCCGGTCGTCCCCGAGGTGAAGGCGATCAGGGCGACGTCGTCGCGATGCGTGTCCACCGCCGCGAAGCCGCTCGCGATCCCCTCCAGCCGGCGCTCCATGGCGCCGCCGCCGGCATCGCCATGATAAGTGAGCAGCGAGCGGATCAGCCCGGTCTCGTCGGCCGCCGCGAGGAAATCGGCGAGATGGCGGTCGTCGACGATCGCATGGTGGATGCGGGCGCGTTCGACGATGGTCGCGATCTCGCGCGGGCGCAGGATGGGCATGGTCGCGACGACGATGCCCCCGGCCTTCAGCACCCCCAGCCAGGCGGCGAACAGCACCGCCCCGTTCGGCCCGCGCAGCAGCACCCTGTTGCCGGGGACCAGCCCCTCCTCCTCGACGAGCAGGCGGGCGATGCGGTCGGAGAGGTCCCGCATCGCGTCATAGGTCCAGGTGCCGGCGTCGTTGATCACGGCCGGCGCGTCGGCGGGCGGGCCGTCGATCAGCGCCGAGGCCGCATTGAGCCGCTCGGGATAGACCAGCTCCGGCAGGTCGAAGAGGAATTCGGGCTGGAGCCCGGCGGTCGGCAGCCGGTCGCGGACGAAGGGATCGACATGCGCCGAGCGCATCAGTCCGGCACCACCGCCACGGCCTCGATTTCGAGCCGCGCCTCCGGCTCGACCAGCCCCTTGACCTCGACCACCGCCATGGCCGGGAAGTTGCGCGCCATCACCTCCCGCCAGACCGCGCCGATTTCGGCGATCCGCGCGCGATACTCGGCGAGGTCGACGACGTACCAGGTCATGCGGACGACATGCTCCGGCCCGGCGCCGTCCTCGGCGAGAATGGCAAGGATGTTGCGCAGGATCCGGCGCAGCTGGCCCGGCAGGTCCGGGGCGACGATCCGCTCCTGCGCGTCCCAGCCGATCACGCCGGCGGTGAAGATAAAGCGGCCGCGCGCCGAGATGCCGTTGGCATAGCCTTTGGGCCGCGGCCAGGAGGGGGGCTGGAGGACCTTCATGGCCGATAATCCGCGAGATGATGGCGGGCGATCACCATCTTCTGCACTTCGGAGGCCCCCTCGTAGATGCGCAAGGCCCGGATCTCGCGATAGAGGCGCTCGACCGGCACGCCTTTGGTGACGCCGAGGCCGCCGAACATCTGCACCGCCTTGTCGATCACCTGCTGGGCGCTGTCGGTGGCGTGGAGCTTGGCGAGCGCCGCCTCGCGGCTGTTGCGCCGGCCGGCGACGTCGCGGACCCAGGCGGCGCGGTAGATCAGCAGAGCGGAGGTCTCGACGTCGAGCACCATCTCGGCGAGCCTGGCCTGGGTGACCGCGTTGTCGGCGAGCAGCCCCTCCCCCAGCCGCCGGGTCAGCGCGCGCCGCGTCGCTTCGTCGAGCGCGCGGCGGGCGAAGCCCAGAGCGGCGGCGCCGACGGTGGTGCGGAAGACGTCGAGCGTCGCCATCGCCTGCTGGAAGCCGCGGCCGCGCTCGCCGATCAGGGCGGAGGCGGGCAGGCGCATGTCGGTGAATGTCAGGGTCGCCAGCGGGTGCGGGGCGATCATTTCGATGCGCTCGTTCTCGTCGAGGCCAAGCGTGCCGCGCTCGACGAGGAAGGTGGAAAGCCCCTTCGCCCCCGGCGCCTCGCCGGTGCGGGCGAACAGGACGTAGAAATCGGCGATGCCGCCGTTGGAGATATAGGCCTTGGCGCCGTCGAGCACGTAGCCGCCCTCCTCCTCCCGCGCCGCCGTCTCGATCGCGGCGGCGTCGGAGCCGGAGCCGGGTTCGGTCAGCGCGAAGGCGGCGATCGCCTCACCGCGGGCGACGGCGGGAAGCCAGGCCTGCTTCTGCGCCTCCGAACCGAACAGGGCGATGGCGCCGGAGCCGAGCCCCTGCATGGCGAAGGCGAAGTCGGCAAGGCCGTCATGCCGCGCCAGCGTCTCCCGGATCAAGGCGAGCGAGCGGACGTCGAGCGTCTCGTGGACGCCGCCAAAAGCGGCGGGGACGCAATAGCGCAGCCAGCCCCCCTCGCCGAGCTTGCGCACCAGCGTGCGGCAGGCGGCGTCGACATCCGCGGGCTCCTCGTCGCCTAGCTCGCGGCCGCACCAGCTTTCGAGCTTCTCCGCCAGCACCCGATGGCTGTCGTCGAAGAAGGGCCAGTCGAGGAAATCGTTCATTCTCCCCTCTCCCCTTGCGGGAGGCCTCGCGAAGCGAGGTCGGGTGAGGGGATGCTGACAAGACGCCCGCCGCATGCCCTCACCCTCCCACGCGCTGTCGCGCGCGGGCCCCTCCCTCTCCCCTGAAGGGAGAGGGAGTCAGTCACCGCGGAATTCCGGCGTCTTTTTCGCCGCAAAGGCTTCGAAGGCGCGGCGGAAGTCGTTGGTCGTCATGCAGATGGCCTGCGCCTGCGCCTCCATCTCGATCGCGGTGTCGAGGCTGACATTCCATTCCTGGTCGAGCTGGGTCTTGGTGATGCCGTGGGCGAAGCTGGGCCCGTTCGCCAACTCGCCCGCCAGTGCCCGCGCCTCGTCCAGCAGCCGTTCGGGATCGACCAGGCGATTGTAGAAGCCCCAGCTTTCGCCTTCCTCGGCGTTCATCGTCCGGCCGGTGAACAGCAATTCCGAGGCGCGGCCCTGGCCGATGATCCGCGGCAGGATCGCGCAGGCGCCCATGTCGCAGCCGGCGAGGCCGACGCGGCTGAACAGGAAGGCAGTCCGTGCCCGCGGCGTCGCGAGGCGAATGTCGGAGGCCATTGCGAGGATCGCGCCGGCCCCCGCGCAGACGCCGTCGACCGCGGCGATGACCGGCTGCGGACAGCCGCGCATCGCCTTGACCAGATCGCCCGTCATACGGGTGAAATCGAGCAGGGCCGGCATCTCCATCCGGGTCAGCGGCCCGATAATCTCGTGGACGTCGCCGCCCGAGCAGAAATTGCCGCCGGCGCCGGCGATCACCACCGCCTTTACCTCGCGCACGCCGACAAGGGCGCGGAACATGTCGCGAAGCTCGGCATAGCTTTCGAAGGTCAGCGGGTTCTTCCGCTCCGGCCGGTCGAGCGTGACGGTGGCGACTCCGTCCTCGAACGCCCATCGAAAATGGGCCGGCGCATAGCTTTCCGGATCCAGCTTCAATCCCCCTCCTCCTCCCCCGTCAGCTCGATCGCCTGCCCGCTTATCGAGCCGCTTTCGGGCAGGCACAACCGAAGAACCGCCGCCGCCACCTCTCCCGGCGCAAGCAGCCGGCCGCCGGCGTTCAGCTTCGCCAGCGCGTCGCGCGCTTCCGCATCGGAGCGGCCGGTGCTCGCGCCGATCCGCGCCGCCGCCGCGGCGACGATGTCGGTGTCGGTGAAGCCGGGGCAGATTGCGTTGACCGTGACCTTCGTGCCGTTCAGCTCCTCGGCGAGGGCGCGGGTGAGGCCGAGGGCGCCGTGCTTCGCCGCGACATAGGGCGCGCAATAGGCATAACCTCTGAGCCCGGCCGAGGAGGCGATGGTGACGATCCGGCCGGCTTCCGCCTGCAGCAGGTCCGGCAAGGCTGCCTGGCAGCAATGGAGCAAGGCATCCAGGTTGACCGCCATCGTCTCGCGCCATTGCTCCGGCGTCACCTTCGCGAACGGCGCGCTCGCAGTCCCGCCTGCATTGTTCACGAGGATGGTGATCGGCCCCTGCGCCTCCCGCGCCGTCCCGAAGGCGTCGAAGACCTGCTCCCGATCCGTGACGTCCGCCGGCGCGACGAGCGCGTCGAAGTCGCCGCAGCCGACCTCCTCCAATTTCTCCCGCCGCCGTCCGACCAGGGTCAGCCGCGCCCCCTCCGCCGCGAGCGCGCGGGCGATGGCGGCGCCGATGCCGGTGCCGCCGCCGGTGATCAAAGCGTGGTGGCCGGCGAGCCTCATGCCTTGAGCGCCGCCTCGGCCTCGCGCTGCAGATTGCGCGCGAGCTGGGCCATGCCGCCGAGATATTGGGGCGGGACGTGGACGCCGCGAACATCATGGGCGGCGGCGGCGCGCAGCGTCCACATCGGGTCGATCAGATGCGGCCGGGCCAGCGCGACGAGGTCGGCGCGGCCGGCGGCGAGGATCGAGTTCACGTGATCCGGCTCGTAGATGTTGCCGACGGCGATGGTGGCGACGCGTCCCTCGTTGCGGATCTGGTCGGCGAAGGGCGTCTGGAACATGCGGCCGTAGACCGGGTGGCATTCGGCCCAGGTCTGGCCGGCCGAGACGTCGATCAGATCGGCGCCGGCCCCGGCGAAGGCGCGACCGATCAGCACCGCCTCGCCGGGCGTGACGCCGGCCTCGCCCATCCAGTCATTGGCCGAGATGCGGACCGACATCGGCTTCTCCGCCGGCCAGGCCGCGCGCATCGCCCGGAAGACTTCGAGCGGGAAGCGGAGGCGGTTCTCCAGGCTGCCGCCATAATCGTCGGTGCGCCGGTTGGTGAGCGGGGTGATGAAGCTGGACAGCAGATAGCCGTGGGCGGCGTGAAGCTCGATCATGTCGAACCCCGCTTCCTCGCCCATGACCACCGCGGCGACGAACCGGGCGATCGCCGCCTCCATGTCGGCGCGGGTCATCGGCCGCGGCACCTGATTGTGCGTCGTCCACGGCACGTCCGACGCACCCATGACCGGCCAATTGCCGCTCTCGAGCGGCACGTCATAGCCCTCCCAGCCGATCTTCGTGCTCCCCTTCGGCCCGGAATGGCCGAGCTGGAGGCAGAATTTCGCCCGGCTGTGGCCATGGACGAAGCCGACGATCCGCTTCCACGCGGCGAGATGGTCGGGCGCGTACATCCCCGTGCAGCCGGGGCTGATCCGCCCCTCCGGCGAGACGCAGGTCATCTCGGTGTAGAGCAGGCCGGCGCCGCCTTGGGCGCGCGTGCCGTAATGGACGAGGTGGAAATCGCCGGGCGTCCCGTCCGCCGCCGAATACATCGCCATGGGCGAGACGACGACGCGATTGTCGAGCCGCAGCCCGCGCAGCCGGTAGGGCGCGAACATCGGCGGCGCGGGATGGTCGACAGGCACGCCCGACGCCTTGGACTGGAACCAGCTCTCCACCCCCTCCAGCCAAGGCTTGTCGCGCAGCCGCAGATTTTCGTGGCTGACCCGCTGCGAGCGGGTGAGCAGGGAATAAGCGAACTGGATCGGCTCGAAATCGAGATAGCGCTCCAGCGTCTCGAACCATTCGGTCGAGTTGCGGGCGCTGTTCTGAAGCTTCAGCACTTCGAGATGCCGCTCGGCCCGATATTCGAACAGGGCCGCCTCGCGCTCCAGCCCGGGCCGGTTCAGCACCTCGGCCAGCTTGATCGCATCCTCGACCGCCAGCTTGGTGCCCGAGCCGATCGAGAAATGGGCGGTGTGGGCGGCGTCGCCGAGCAGGATCAGGTTGCGATAGGACCAGCGCTCGCAAAGGATACGGCGGAATTGCAGCCAGGCCTGCGGTCCCGGCAGATGGCCGGCATTCGACATGAGGCCATGGCCGTCCAGATATCCGGCGAAGATCCGCTTGCAGAGCGCGATCGCCTCCGGCTGGTCCATCCGGTCGAGGCCGAGCTTTTCCCAGGTCTCGGGCGCCATCTCGACGATGAAGGTCGAGAGGCCGTCTCCGAAGCGATAGGCATGGGCCCAGACCCAGCCCGCCTCGGTCTGCTCGAAGGCGAAGGTGAAGGCTTGGAAGACCTTGGTCGTTCCGAACCAGAAGAAGCGGTTCCGCCGCGGCTGGACGTCGACGCCGAAATGCTCCGCATAGGCGTTGCGGATGCGGCTGTTGGCGCCGTCGGCGGCGATGACGAGATCGTGATCAGCCCAGTCGGCGAGGTCGGCGCTCGCCTCCTGCTCGAAATGGAGCCGCACGCCGAGCTCGCGCGCCCGCTCCTGGAGAATGGCGAGCAGGCGCTTGCGGCCGATGCCGATGAAGCCGTGGCCGGTGGAGCGGATCGTCTCGCCGTGAACGTGGACCTCGATATCGTCCCAATGCGCGCATTCGTCGCGGACGATCGCGCCGGAGACGGGATCGTTGGCGACCAGATTCTCGACGCTCTGGTCGGAGAAGACGACGCCCCAGCCGAAGGTGTCGTCGGCACGGTTGCGCTCGAAAAGGTCGATCTCGTGCGCGGGGTCGCGCAGCTTCATCGAAATCGCGAAAGTGAGCCCGGCGGGCCCGCCGCCCAGGCATGCGATCCGCATCACCCTCTCCCTTTGCCCGAGGGGTAAGGCGGCGGGACGGGAGTGGCAAGCGGCTGGCGGCGTTCCGCTCAGCCCGCGGAGGCTCGCCTCGGCCAGCGCCAGGCCGTCCCGACGATGAGAGCGGTCAGCACCATCTCGACCAGGCTGAGGAAGAGGATGAAGCTCCATCCGCCGAGGCCGGTGACGGCGATGATGGCCGTGTAGAGGAGGCCCGTCGCCAGATTGAGGGCCCGGCTCGCCCGCGCCGGGAGCAGGAGGGTCAGGCAGATCATCAGGCTCGGCACCGCCATCATGATCGAGAAGAGCAGCAGGGCCGTTTGCGTGGTCGGCCCGACCGGCGTCCGGCCGCGAGCAGCGCCCGCAGCATCTCGGCCCGGAAGAACTCGAAAATGTCGCCGTAAACGTAGCAGAACATCACCGACGTCCACAAAGCGGCGAGCGCGAACTTCGGATGGATGGCGATCTCGGCGAAGCCGCCGGCGGCCTCATGCCTTGCGCTCATGCCGCGACTCTCCTCTCGGATCGCTGCGGCTGGTCGCGCCACTTGCGTTCGTCGACGCCCATGACGAGCAGCCACAAGGTCATGCCGCCTTCCGCGAACAGCCCGGGCAGCAGGATCCAGGTATCGAAGCGGTCGATGAAGCCGAGGTCGAGGAAGAGTCCGAAGCAGTGCACGAGGCTGCACGCCCCTTCGACGAGCAGGAGGATGCCGAGGATGCGCGGGACGAAGGTCGATCGCAGCACCAGCCAGCCCAGGAACGACACCTGGACCGCGAAGAACAGCATGCTGATATTGTAGCCGACGCCGTGGAGCCGGGCGAAGACGAGGATCAGAGCGTTCGGTCCGCCCGCCCCGATCAGGATAAGGGGCGCGTACATGTTGACGAGATTGGCGGCCATCACCGTGCTCCCCGCGAGGCCGAAGCCAAGCGCAACCAAGGACAGGCTCCGGCTCACCGGCCTCAGCAGATCGTAGAGAAGCAGGCTGACGCCGGCATAGGCGGCGGCCCCGGCGAGATCGGCGGCGAAGCCGAGCCGGTAGAGCGGCTCCGACGCAGCGATCCGGGCCGCGGTCGCGGCGGCGTCGCCGCGGACGATCAGGCCGGAGCGGACGAAGACTTCCGCGAAGAGGCCGGCGGCGATGACGAACAGCCACAAGGCGCCGGCGATCCGCGCCTTCAGCTTGGGCGACAAACCGTCATCGGTCGCGGTCGAGCTTCCCATTGCGCCCCCTCGTGCACTGCTGTTCTATATCAGCAATACACTGGTCGAGCAATAACCGGGGGAAGCAGCCACGCAAATTTCGAAGGCGCCGTTCTACGGGCGGCGTGCGTCGACATAAGCCGGACCCTGCGGCGCGCCGCCCATCGCTTCGTAGAGATCGGCGGCGGCGTTCAGCCGCTCCTGGAGGACGAGGGCGCGGGCGTCCTCGGCCTGGACCAGCAGGCGCTGGGCGTCGAGGACGGTCCTGAGGTCCGCCTCGCCCTCGAGATATTGGGTGCGGGAGAGACGGGCGGTGGTCTCGGCATGGGCGACGATTTCGGCGATCAGCCGCTCGCGCTCGGCCGATTGCGAGGCGCCGGCCAGAGCGTCCTCGCTTTCCTTGAGCGAGGTCAGCAGGGCCTTGCGGTAGAGCGCGACACTTTGATGCTGGTCGGCGGCGGCGGCGTCGAGCCGGCTGTTGAGGCGGCCGCGGTCGAAGATCGGGCCGAGCAGGCCGGCGCCGATGGCGAGGGTCGAGCCGAGCGGGCCGCTCAGGGTCGCGGCCTGGCCGATGCCGCTGGCGGAGAGGCGCAGGCTCGGCAGGAAGGCGCGCCGCGCCGCCGCCACGTCGCCCGAGGCGGCGGCGATCCGCGCCTCGGCGGCGCGGACGTCGGGGCGGCGGACGAGCAGGTCGCCGGGCTGGACCGGGGCCAAAGCCGGCACCTGGAACTGGTCGAGGCCGCCGTCGGCGGGGTGGAAGAGCGGCGCTTCCTCGCCGGCGAACAGAGCGAGCGCATTGCGGGTGCGCAGCCGCGCCTCGACCAGGCGCAGCCTTTCGGCCTCCAGATTGCGGGTCTCGATCGCCTGCAGGCCGACATCGACCTTGGTCGCCGCGCCCTCGCGGAAGCGGACATTGATGATCCGCTCCAGCTCGACCGCATCGGCGATGCTGCGGTCGAGCAGGCGGATGCGGTCGGCCAGCGCGCAATATTGAACCCAGGAACGCGCCACCTCGGCTTCGACCACCAAAGCGGCGGCGTCGCGGTCGAAACGGGCGGCGAGCAGCCGCTCGCGCGCGGCGCGCTTGCCGGCGCGGGCGGCGCCGAACAGGTCGAGATCGTAGCTGATGTCGGCGCCGGCAAAGCCCTCGCTGAAGCGGTAGAGCGAGCTGTTCTTGTCGTCGGTGCGGGTGGCGCTGATCCCGGCCGAGGTCGAGACGATCGGCAGCATCGCCGCCCGCGCGGCGCCGAGCTCGGCCCGCGCCCGCTCGATCCGCGTCACGGCGGCGGCGACGTCGGTATTGGCGGCGAGCGCCCGTCCGGTCAGGCGGCGGAGCTCGGCCGAGCGGAAGGCGTCGGCAAGGCGCTGCCCTCCGACCGGTTCGGACGCGGCCGCCGCGGGGGCGTCGCGCCATTCGGTCGACGCCACGTCCGGCGCGACGGCGAGCCGCACATGCGGCGCGCAGCCGGCGGCGAGCAGGACGAGGAAGGGGACGAAGCGCCTGGCCATGGCCCGCCTCTAGCCGCACGAGGTAAACTATCGACTAAGCTTAACCGACTTTTCAGCCCTTTCCGCTAGCGCGGCTCTCTCGAAGCGCGAGCGAGAGGCATTGGGGGCGAATTGACGGTCCAGCTGTTCCGGCAGGAGGTGATCGAGGCGGGACGCGAGCGCCTCGCCGGCAGCGTGGTGGCGGCGACGCCGCCGCGGGCGAAGCTCTACGTCACCCTCATCCTCGGTTTCGCCGCCCTGGTCGCCGCGATCCTCGTCCTCGGCCATTATTCGACCCGCGCCCAGGTCAAGGGCGTCGTCGCCTATGACAACGGCATCGCCCGCGTCTATCCGGGCATGGCGGCCGAGATCCGCCGCTTCCACGTCCGCAACGGCCAGCATGTCGAGGCGGGGACGCCGCTCGTCACCCTCGCCATCGCCCAGGGCGAGGGCGGCCTCGCCACCCAGCTCGGCCAGCTCGCCGGCCAGGACCAGGAGCTCGGCCGCCAGCAGCAGCTCGCCGCCAGCCTCGGCACCGCCGAAACCGCCTCGCTCGACAAGCAGAAAGCAAGCATCGCCGCCGACATCGCCTCGCTCGAGCGGCAGCGCGTCTTCGCCGCCGGCCAGGCGCGGCTCGCCGAAGCCGCGACCGGCCGCGCCGCCCGGCTCGCCGCCGAGGGCGCGGGCACGCAGCGCCAGGTCGAGGACAGCCGCTCCGCTCTGCTCGCCCGCCGCACCGAAATCGAGCAATTGGGCGAACGGCTGATCGCGCAGCGCCAGGCGCTCGCTTCGGCCGATGCCCAGATCGCCCAGCGCCGGCTCGAGGCGGCGCGCAGCACGTCCGATCTCGGCGCCCAGCGCGCCGCGCTCGGCCAGCAGAGGATCGCGCTCAGCCGCCAGGGGGAAATCACCCTCACCGCGCCGATCGCCGGCGAGGTCAGCGACATCAGCTCGGAGCTCGGCCAGCGGGCCAAGCCCGACGCCTCGCTCGTCACCATCATCCCGTCGGGCAGCCGGCTCGAAATCTGGCTCTACGCTCCCACCCGGGCGGTGGGCTTCGTCCATCCGGGGCAGGAGGTCCGCCTGTTCTTCGACGCCTTCCCCTATCAGAAATACGGCGCCGGCCGCGGCCGCGTCACCGCCGTCTCGCGGGTGCCGATCGAGCCGGCTTCGCTCGACGCCGCGCTCGGCATCCAGGAGCCGGTGTTCCGGATCCGCGTCGCCATCGACCAGGCGGTGCCGCGCCTCGCCGACGCCGACGCGCGGCTGCGCCCGGGCATGACGCTCGCCGCCAATCTCGTGCTCGAGCGGCGCAGCCTCTGGGAGGTCCTGTTCAACCCCTTCCGCGCCCTGGTGCGGCCATGACCATCGGCGCGAGCGGCGTCGAATGGCCCTGGGCGCGCCGGCTGAAGCCGGTCCATCAGTCCGAGGGGGCGGAATGCGGCCTCGCCTGCCTCGCCATGATCGCCTCCTGGCACGGCCATAAGGTCAATTTGCCGGGCCTTCGCCAGCTTCATCCGACATCGAGCAAGGGCGCGACGCTCGCCGAATTGATGGCGGTCGCCTCCGACCTCGAGCTGGCGCCGCGCGCGCTCCGGCTCGAGGTCGACGAGCTCGGCAAGCTGCAGATGCCGGCCGTGCTCCACTGGGACCTCAATCATTTCGTCGTGATCGAGGCGGCGGGCGCGAAGGGCGTCACCATCGTCGACCCCGCCGCCGGCCGCAGGATCATCCCGGTCGCCGAGCTCAGCCGCCATTTCACCGGCGTCGCGCTGGAGCTCACCCCCACCGCCCGCTTCGTGCCGATCGAGGCGCGGACCCGGACCCGGCTCAGCGACCTCTGGTCGAAGCTGGTCGGCTATCGCAGCGCCACCGTCCAGATCCTCGCTTTGTCGCTGCTGCTGCAGCTGACCACCCTCGCCATGCCCTTCTTCCTGCAGCTGACCGTCGACGAGGCGATCGGCCAGGGCGATACCAGCCTGCTGCTGCTGCTGCTGGTCGGCTTCGCGGTGATCCACCTGTTCTACGCGGTCACCCGCGGCCTGCGTTCCTGGGTGGTGCTGACCCTCGGCCAGTCGCTGTCGCTGCAGCTCGGCGGCAACGTCTTCCGCCATCTGCTGCGCCTCCCTCTGTCCTATTTCGAACGGCGGCATGTCGGCGACCTGCTGTCGCGGATCGGCTCGATCCAGCCGATCCAGTCGATCCTCAGCCAGGGCCTGGTCAACGTCCTGATCGATTCCGGGCTGGCGGTCACGACGCTCGTCGTCATGGCCCTGATCAGCGTGCCGCTCACTGTGTTCGTGGTGGCGACGACCGGCCTCTATCTCGCTTACGGCTTCCTCCTCTTCCCCGGCCTTCGCCGCCGCTCCGAGGAGGAGCTGATCGCCCGGGCGGGCGAGGAGACCTATCTGATGGAGAGCCTGCGGGCGATCCGCGCGATCAAGCTCCACGGCCATGAGGCGATGCGCGAGAATGGCTGGCGCAACCGCTATGCGGACGTCATCTCGGCCAGCTACCGCGCCCGCACCTACGGCATCCGCCTGACCTTCGGCGAGAATCTCCTGTTCGCGGTGCAACTCCTGCTCACCACCTATTTCGGCGCGCTGGCGGTGATCGACCAGCGGCTGACGATCGGCCTGCTCCTCGCCTTCCTCGCCTACCGGTCGAGCTTCATGGGAAGCGCGGTCAGCCTGGTCGAGCAGGCGCAGCAATGGCGCCTGATCGGCCTCCATCTCGAACGCCTGTCCGACATCGTCGCCCATCCGCGCGAGGAGATAAGGGTGCTGCCGCGGCCGCAGAACATGGAGGCGCCGGCGATCCGCATCGACGGGCTGAGCTTCGCCTACAGCCCGACCGAAGCGGCGATCCTCGACGGTCTCTCGCTCGACATCCCACGCGGCGCCTTCGTCGCCATCACCGGCCCTTCGGGCGCCGGCAAGACCACCCTGATGCGGCTGATGCTCGGCCTGCTCGAGCCGACCGCGGGCCGCATCGTCGTCGACGGCGTGCCGCTCGGTCCGGCCAGCACCGGCATCTGGCGCGCCCGGATCGGCGCGGTGATGCAGGACGACCAGCTGCTCACCGGCACGCTCGCCGACAATATCTGCTTCTTCGACCAGACTCCGGACCGGGAGCGGATCGAGCTGGCGGCGAAGCTCGCCCGCATCCACGACGACATCGTCCGGATGCCGATGGCCTATCAGAGCCTGGTCGGCGACATGGGCGCGGCCCTGTCCGGCGGCCAGCGGCAGCGGATCATGCTCGCCCGCGCCCTCTATCGCGATCCGGACGCGCTCTTTCTCGACGAAGGCACCGCCAATCTCGACGAGGAGAATGAGGCGGCGATCGGCGACATGATCACGCGCCTGCCGATCACCCGCATCGTCATCGCCCATCGCCCCGCTCTGGTCGCGCGGGCAGACCTCGTCTTCCACATGGAGGGGGGCAAGCTGGTCAAGGTGGAGCAAACGGGCGCGCTTGTTCCGATGCGGACGGCCCCGCGGACGGGGCCGCGCTCCGTCCCGTCATTCTAGGAACCCAAATCCTCCCTGCGGCCGCAGGCCGTGGGGAGGGGGACCGCGTGAAACGCGGTGGTGGGGCCAACTGACTCAGAGAAGCCCCTCCACCACCCTGCGGGTGGTCCCCCTCCCCATCCGCTTCGCGGACAGGGAGGACTTCGGTCACTCCGACCAGTCGGTGCGGGTGTAATCCTTGAACTTGAACTCGATCTCGACGCTGTGCTGCATCGGCCGCACCGCGAGCTTCCTGGCGATGCGCGGGTCGAAGAAATCCTTCAGCAGAGGCGGCCGCGCGGCGAGGAAATAGAAAGCGGGATCCTCGGTCACGCTCTCGCTGGCGACGACGCGCAATTCGTCCTTGCGGGTCACCTCCTGGACGATGGCGGGCGCGTGGGTGATGCCGAGCGCGCGCAGGGCGCAGGCGCGATGATAGCCGTTATGGAGCACCATCCTCCTGTCGCTGCGGATCACCGACATGAAGTTGCAGCCGAAACCGACCAGCAAAGCGAGGCCGCCGGCGACCGGCCCGGAGCTGGTGAAGGCGGCGAGCTGGGCGGCGCCGAGCGGCCGCGCCTCGTGCGAGCGGATGTCGGTCGAGGGCGAGGTGAACAGCCAGCGGTCGCCGGACAGGCGCTCGATCCGCACCGGCGGATTGCCCCGGTCGAGCGGCAGGCAGAAATCGAACAGGTCCTCCGGCGCCGGATCCGGCCCGAGCGCCTGCGCCTTCGCGCCCGAGAAGAGGTTCGAGACCGAGATCTGGTAGACGATCAGCTTGTCGAGCTCGACCATCTCGACCGTCGCCGGCAGGGTGTCGAAGGTCTCGCGATACCAGGGATGGGCGCGCAGGGCGTCGACCTTCGCCGCCAGCCTGGGATCGACCGGACGCGCCTCGGCGCTGTCGGCGATCCCGGCCTCCTCGGTCTCGAGCGCATGATAGACGTCGTTCGCCGCCCGCCATTCGGCCGCGAGCGCGGCGGGATCGGCGGCGCGGCCGCCCACCGCCTTATGCTTCACGAAGGAGAGATAGTCGTGGAGGTGCGGCTGGCCGAGCAGCCAGAGCAATTCGACATTGGCGTCCTCGATCGACGCCGCCGTGAAAGGATCGATCCTGCCCAATTCCGTACCTCCCCGGGGACGGATGCGGCCTCGCATGAAAAGGTGAAGATCGCCTTAGGGCTCGGCCAGGTTGGGCGCGGCGAAGGCGGAGAATTGGCGGGGCCGCAGGAAGGCGGGCCCCGCCAAAGGCCGGGTCAGCCGCAGCGCTTGGAGCCGCCGCTGTTGCCGCGCGTGCCGCACTTGCTGTTATGCTTCTTGGTGCTGTGCTTCTTGGTGCTGCCGCCCTTGCCGCACGGCGAAGGCTTGCAGCTCTTGCCGCCGCCACCGGCGCCGTAAACGAAGGTCAGTTCCGAAGCCTGAAGATTGCGCATGTCCAACTCCATTTCTGCGTGCCCGAATGTGGGAGCTCGCGGGCTGACGCAGATGATCGCCCCTGAAAAGTGGGCGATTTCCGCTGTCCCGCTTTGCGACGGGAGGCACAGAAGCGTTAATGGAGCCGGACGGCCGGAGAACGGGCGGCGGCAGGGGCAAAAGGCGCGGGGCGGCCATGCGGCGCGCCCCGCTTGGCGCTCAGCCGCAGCGCTTGGAGCCGCCGCTCTTGCCGCGCGTGCCGTGCTTCTTGCTGTTGTGCTTCTTGCTGCCGCCGTTGCCGCCGCCGCAGCTCTTCTTGCCGCCGCCGCCGGCGCCGTAGACGAAGCCCAGTTCCGAAGCGTGAAGGTCGCGCATGTTGCTCTCCTCTTCCTGTCCCGACCGGCGCCTCTCGCGGGCGCCGACATTATCGGATACACCAGGAGGCGCGGCGGTCGGCGCAACAATTTGGAACGGAGCTGTTCCAGATCGGGACAGGCGCTTCGGCGCGATCAGCCGGCGGGAGCGTGCGGGGGAGGCCTTTTGAACACTGCGTTTTCCGCCCCCTGCGACCGGGCGCGCGCCGAAGCCGGGAAGAGCCGGTCCGTGCCCCATCCCAACTGGACGATCGCCGCGACCATGCTGGCGTCGAGCCTCGCCTTCATCGACGGATCGGTGACCAACGTCGCCTTGCCGGCGATCGGCAGCGACCTGCACGGCGGCGCCGCCGATCTGCAATGGACGATCAACGCCTATCTGCTGCCACTCTCCGCTTTGCTGCTGCTCGGCGGCGCGGCGGGCGATCATTACGGCCGGCGGCGGATGCTGATCGCCGGGATCCTGCTGTTCATGCTGGCCTCGATCGGCTGCGCGCTGGCGCCGAGCCTCAAGGTGCTGCTCGCCTCGCGAGCGGTCCAGGGCATCGGCGCGGCCCTGTTGATGCCGAACAGCCTCGGCATCCTCGGCAGCTCGTTCGAAGGCGAAGCGCGCGGCCGCGCGGTCGGCACCTGGGCCGCCGCCGGCGCGATCGCCAGCGCGATCGGCCCGCCGCTCGGCGGCTGGCTGGTCGACGCGGCCGGCTGGCGCGCCATCTTCTATCTCAACCTTCCGGTCGCGGCGGCGGCGATCGCGATCGCCCTGCTCTACGTCAGGGAAAGCGCCGAAGGCCGGGAGCCGCTCGACTGGCTCGGCGGCATCCTCGCCACCCTCGCCCTCGGCGCGCTGACCTGGGCGCTCACCTTATGGTCGAGCCAGCATCGGCCCTCGGCGCAGACCTGGATCGGTCTGGGTGCCGGTCTCGTCCTCCTTTCCCTGTTCGTGCTGACCGAGAAGCGGCGCGGCGAGCGGGCGATGATGCCCTTGTCCCTGTTCGGATCGCGGCCGTTCGTCGGCCTCAGCCTGCTGACCTTTCTCCTCTACGGCGCGCTCGGCGGCCTGCTCGTGCTCCTGCCCTTCCTGCTGATCGTCGGCGGCGGCTACACGCCGCTGCAGGCCGGCTTCGCTCTGCTGCCTTTCTCGGTCGTGATCGGCACCGCCTCGCGGCTGGCCGGACGGCTGACCGCCCGGATCGGGCCGCGCTGGCCGCTGACCCTGGGCCCGATCGTCACCGGCGCCGGCTTCGCCCTGATGGTGCGCGCCGAGCCCCAGGCGAGCTACTGGACGAGCATCCTGCCCGGCATCGCCGTCATCGCGCTCGGCATGGCCGGCGCGGTGGCGCCGCTGACCACGGCGGTGCTGTCGTCGGTCGACAGCCGCCACACCGGCACCGCCTCTGGGCTCAACAGCGCCATCGCCCGCACCGGCGGGCTGATCGCCACCGCCCTCGCCGGCGCGGTCATCGCCCAGGCCGGCGCGAGCCTGACCGGCGCGTTCCACGCCGCGGCGATCGTCGCGGCCGTGCTGGCGGTGGCGGCGGGCGTCACCGCCTTCCTCACGCTGGACGGTTGAGCCCCGGGGGGATTTTTACGCCGCTTTTATGCCCTTACCCTCCGAGCCGCGTGGAATGTTTACGCCACGCGGCGCAAAGGGCGTTGTCGTCAGGCCGTTTCCGGCTGTCCCGAGGCTCGACCCCTGTCTACCGCCACCGCAGCTTTGCCAGACGTCCGCGAGCCGGCGGGGGCACATCACGGACCCAATGAGCGGCTGCCGAAGCTCGCGCTCGGCGCGATCGGCATCGTCTTCGGCGATATCGGCACCTCGCCGCTCTACGCGCTGAAGGAGAGCTTCGTCGGCCCCCACCCGCTGGCGGTCGACGCGGCCCATATCTACGGCATCCTCTCGCTCTTCTTCTGGAGCCTGACGATGATCGTGACGGTCAAATACGTCATGATCATCATGCGCGCCGACAACAAGGGCGAGGGCGGCTCGCTGGCATTGCTTGCCCTGCTCGCGCGCAAGCTGCCGGGCAAGAGATGGACGCGCGGCATCGTCCTGCTCGGCGTGCTGGCGACCGCACTCTTCTACGGCGACGCGATCATCACCCCGGCCATCTCCGTCCTGTCGGCCGTCGAGGGCCTGAACGTGGTGCAGTCGAGCTTCCAGTCGCTCGTCCTGCCGGTGTCGATCTTCATCCTCATCGGCCTGTTCCTGATCCAGGCGCACGGCACCGCCCGGGTCGGCGCCATTTTCGGGCCGGTGATGCTGCTCTATTTCGCCGTCATCGCGCTGCTCGGCCTGGTCAACATCGCCCAGCAGCCGCGGATCCTCGCCATCGTCAATCCCTATTGGGCCTGGCATTTCTTCGCGCTCGATCCGAAGCTCGCCTTCCTCGCGCTCGGCTCTGTCGTGCTGGCGGTGACGGGGGCGGAGGCGCTCTACGCCGATATGGGCCATTTCGGGCAGCGGCCCATCTCCCTCGCCTGGCTCTACCTCGTCTTCCCCTGCCTGTTGCTCAACTACATGGGCCAGGGCGCCTTGCTGCTCGGCGATGCGCACGCCGTCGAGAATCCCTTCTTCCTGATGGCGCCGGCATGGGCGCGCCTCCCGCTCGTTCTGCTCGCCACCGCGGCGACGATCATCGCCAGCCAGGCGGTCATCTCCGGCGCCTTCTCGGTGACGCAGCAGGCGATGCAACTGGGCTTCGTCCCTCGCCTCAAGATCCTCCACACCAGCGAGAAAGCGGCGGGGCAGATCTTCATCCCCTTCGTCAACTGGACCCTGCTGATCCTGGTCGTGATCCTCGTCCTCGGCTTCCGGGAATCGAGCAAGCTCGCCTCGGCCTATGGCATCGCCGTCACCGGCACGATGTTCATCACCACCTGCATGCTTGCCGTCCTGCTGTTCAGCGTCTGGCGCTGGAATCGGTTGCTCGCCGCCGCCGCGACGGGACTCTTCCTGGCGATCGACGGCGCCTATTTCGCCTCGAACCTGACCAAGATCCCCGACGGCGGCTGGTTCCCGCTGACGGTCGCCGCCATCGCCTTCACCCTGCTCACCACCTGGGCGAAGGGCCGCGAAATGCTGCGGCGGCGCCTGCGCGAGGGCGCCGTGCCGATCGACATGCTCGTCCGCAAGCGGCACCGCTCGCTGGTCCG
>JAXDOV010000023.1:0-24217 GCA_034668705.1 Sphingomonadales bacterium | reverse complement strand
CGGCGACATAGTCCACGGCCGCGCTCGGCAGCTCCCCGGCATAACCGCCCTCGAGCATCTCGGCGAAGCCGGCGATCGAGGTGAGCGGGGTGCGCAATTCGTAGCTCATGTTCGAGACGAAGGCGGTTTTCAGCCGGTCTGCGGCCTCGAGCGCGGTGGTGCGCTCGCGCAGAGCCGCCTCGACGGTGCGGCTGGCGGTGACGTCGAGCATGGTGAAGAGCGCGTTGCCGTCGGGGAGCGGCACCGCGGCGAATTCGAACTCGCGCCCGTCGAGAAAGGAGACTCGGCCGGTGCGCTGCTTGCGCTCGATCGTGGCGCTGCGCACCAGTTCGCGCACCAGCCCCGAATGCTGCGGGTTCTTGAGGCTCCTCGCGATGAGCGGCGCGAGCATGTCGATGCGCGGATGGGCGGCGAGTTGTTCCTCCTCGAACCCCCAAAGCTCGCGAAAGCGGTTGTTCCAGAGGTGGAGGCGGCCGTCCGAGGCGAACACGCCGATCGCCTCGAACAGATTGTCGAAGGTGGCGGTGCGGACCCGCAGCAGGGTGTCGCGGGCGGAGGCGAGACGAAGCTGCTCGGTCCGGTCCTCGAAGATCAGCAGCAGGCCGCCGTCGGGCAGCGGCTGGGCGACGACGCGCAGGTGGCGACCGCCGGGCAGCAGCCAATCCTCCTCCTCCGCGGCGAGGCCGCCGGTGAACCAGCGGCCATGCTCCTTCTTCCAGTCCGGATAGTCGCGGACCTCGGGAAGCTGGCCTGCCTCGCGCATCGCATCGAGCAGGCGGTTGAACTCGGGCCGGTCGGCGAGGAAGTCGCCGCGCAGGCCGAACAGGCGCGCAAAGGGCTGGTTGGTGAAGATGAGGCCGCGGTCGCGGCCGAACTGGGCGACGCCGGCCGAGAGGCGATCGAGCATGTCGCGCTGGGCGCGGACGAAGCGGGCGAGATCGGCGCGCGCCTGCTCGCGATCCTCGACGTCGATCGCATAGCCGGCGATCCCCGCCTCGCCGAGCGGCATCTCGACCAGCTGCAGCGTCCGCCGCTCGCCGGCGACGGTGGCCGGGACGGTGCGGGCATGGGGGCCGCCCGTCTCCCGCGCCAGCGCCGCCAGAGCGGCGGCTGCCTCGCCTTCGTCGACCAGCTCGATGCCGCCCTGCACCACCGCTTCGGCGCTGTCCGCCTCGACCGCGGCGACATAGGCGCTGTTGACCATGGCGAGCTTGAGATCGGGTCCGCGATGCCACATCGGGAATGGCGCCACCTCGATCAGGCCGGACAAAGCGTCGAGCGCGCCGGCGAGACGGTCGACCCGCGCCTGCAAGGCGGCGGACGCCTCCTCGCTTTCGGTCATGTCGATGAACCAGAGCAGCACCGCGCCGTCGCGGCTGCCGGCCGGCGCCGGGCCGCCGCGGACATGGAGCACGCGATGCGAGCCGGGCGGCCGAAGCGACAGCGAGAAACCGGCCGCCGTCGCAGCCGAGCGCCCGGCTTCGGCCCGCAAAGCCTGCCATGCCTCGCCGTCGAACTGATCGAGCCTGTCCGGCAGATGCTCCATGCCGAGCGCGGCGGCGAGGCGCGGCGAGCCCTCCAGCCGCCCGTCCGCGCCGACGATCAGCGGCATGGCGGGCGAGGCTTCGACCAGGACCTGTCCCGCCCCCGCCGCCCCGACTTCCACCGAGGCCTGCCGGGCGCGGGAAATGCCGCGCAGGGTCGCCAAGATCGCCGCCGCCAGCCACGCCCCGCAGACGAGCGCGATCAGCGCCGCGGCGGTGGGAGAAAGGGTCAGCATCGCCCCCTCTTAAGGAGAGCCGGGCATGGGGGGAAGACGGCGCGCAGGTCCTTGACGTCAGGCGGCGAGCTGCGAGCGCTCCTTGCGCCACTTGGCCAGCTTCTTGAGGATCATGTCCCGCTTCAGGCGCGAGAGATGGTCGATGAACAGCACGCCTTCGAGATGGTCCATCTCGTGCTGGAGACAGATGGCGAGGAGGCCGTCCAGATCCTCCTCATGCGACTTGCCGTCGCGGTCGAGCCAGCGGGCGCGGATGCGGTCCGGCCGCTCGACCTCGGCATACATTTCGGGAACCGAGAGGCAGCCTTCGTTATAGACCTGGAGGGTGTCCGACGCGCGGAGGATCTCCGGATTGATGAAGACCAGCGGATCGCGGACGGGCTCGCCGCCTTCCTCTTCCGGTTCCTGCAGGTCGATCACCAGCACCCGTTTCGGCACGCCGATCTGGATGGCGGCAAGGCCGATGCCCGGCGCCGCGTACATCGTCTCGAGCATGTCGTCGACGAGCGTGCGGATCTCGTCCGTCACCTCGGCGACGGGCGAGGAGATTTGCCGGAGCAACGGGTCCGGGGTCTCGATGATCGGGCGGATGGCCATGGTTGAAAAATAGGTGCGAAACGGCCTGAAATCAAGCTCGGGCCCGGCCCTAGGCGACCGGCCGCCGGGCCCGCAGCGCCTGGGCCAGCGTGCCCTCGTCGAGATAGTCGAGCTCGCCGCCGACGGGGAGGCCGTGGGCGAGCTGGGTGAGGCGGATCGGATAGGATTCGAGCCGCTCGGCGAGGTAATGGGCGGTGGTCTGGCCCTCGAGCGTCGCGTTCATCGCCAGCACCACCTCGTCGATGCCGCCGCGCGAGACCCGCCCGACCAGCTTGTCGATGCTGAGATCCTCGGGCCGCACGCCTTCCAGCGCCGACAGGCGGCCGCCGAGGACGTGGAAGCGGCCGGGGAAGAGGCGCGAGCGGTCGAGCGCCCAGAGATCGGAGACCTCCTCGACGACGCAGAGCAGCCGGTCGTCGCGGCGCGGATCGGCGCAGACGCTGCAGGGATCGGCGGTGTCGACATTGCCGCAGGTCGAGCAGACCGAGAGGCTCTCGCTCACCTGCTCGAGCGCCCGCAGCAATGGCGTCAGCGCCGTCTCGCGCTTCTTGAGCAGGTGCAGCACCGCCCGCCGTGCCGAGCGCGGCCCGAGGCCGGGGAGGCGGGCAAGCGCCTGGGTCAGCGCGTCGATCTCGGGAGAAGCCATGAAAGACAGGTAGGAGGTGGAGCGGGCAGCGTAAATCCTCCCCGGCTGGTCCCCCTCCCCAGCCAAGGCTGGGGAGGATAAGGGGAGATCATGCGCATCGCTTTCATGGGAACGCCCGATTTCGCCGTGCCGACGCTCGAAGCCCTGATCGGGGCGGGGCACGAAGTGGCGGCGGTCTACAGCCAGCCGCCGCGGCCGACGGGGCGCGGCAAGGCGCCGCGGCCGTCGCCGGTGCAGAGAGCGGCGGAAGCGCATGGCATCGAGATCCGCACCCCCCTCACCCTCCGCGATCCGGAGGCGCAGCGGGCCTTGGCGGCGCTGGATCTCGATGCGGCGGTGGTCGCGGCCTATGGCCTGATCCTGCCGCAGCCGATCCTCGACGCGCCGCGGCTCGGCTGCCTCAACGTCCACGCTTCGCTGCTGCCGCGCTGGCGCGGCGCCGCGCCGATCCAGCGGGCGATCCTGGCGGGGGACGAGACGACTGGCGTCACCATCATGCAGATGGAGCGCGGCCTCGATACCGGGCCGATGCTGGCGGTGCGCGAGACGGCGGTCGACCGCAAGACCGCGGGCGAGCTGACCGGCGAGATGGCGGAGATCGGTGCCGGGCTCATGGTCGAGGTTCTCGATGGCCTGCCGGATCTCCAGCCCGCAAGGCAGCCGGAAGACGGTGCGACCTACGCGCCCAAGATCGAGAAGCAGGAGGCGAAGCTCGATTTCAGCCGCCCGGCGGCGGAGGTCGAGCGGCAGATCCGGGCCTTCAACCCGATCCCCGGCGCTTATTTCGACTATGAGGGCGAGCGCATAAAGATCCACCACGCCGAGATTTCCGACCGTGCGGGCGTGCCGGGGACCCTCCTCGACAGCCGGCTGACCATTGCCTGCGCGAGCGGCGCGATCGTGCCGACCTTGGTGCAACGGGCCGGGCGCGCGCCGATGACGGCGGCGGAGCTGCTGCGGGGCTTCTCGATGCCGCCCGGAACCCGGCTGGGATGACCCGCTACCGGCTCACCGTCGAATATGACGGCGGCCCGTTCATGGGCTGGCAGCGTCAGCCGCACGGGCCTTCGGTCCAGCAGGCGATCGAGGAAGCGGTCGAGGCGATCACCGGCGAGAAGGCGGTCCTCCATGCGGCGGGACGGACCGACGCCGGCGTCCACGCGCGGGCGATGGCGGCGCATTGCGATATCGCCAGGGCGATCACCCCTTTCCGCCTCTCCGAAGGGCTGAACGCGCGGCTGCGGCCGCTGCCGGTGGCGGTGCTGAAGGCGGAGATCGTGGCCGGCGACTGGCATGCCCGCTTCAGCTGCATCGGCCGGCGCTATGTCTACCGGATCGTCAACCGGCGCGCGCCGCTGGCGCTGGAGGCGGGCCAGGCGTGGCAGGTGACGGTGCCGCTCGACGCCGGCGCGATGCACGAGGCGGCGCAAAGCCTCGTCGGGCGGCACGATTTCACCACCTTCCGCTCGGTCCAGTGCCAGGCCGAGAGCCCAGTCAAGACGCTCGACCGGCTCGAGGTTCGCCGCGCCGGCGAGGCGATCGAGATCGAAGCGGATGCGCGCTCCTTCCTCCACCACCAGGTCCGTTCGATGGTCGGCTGCCTGCAGCTGGTCGGACGCGGCAAATGGTCGGTGGCGGATTTGAAGGCGGCGCTTGAAGCCCATAACCGGGCCGCTTTGGGTCTGAATGCGCCCCCCGACGGCCTCTATTTCGCGGCGGCCGTATATCCTGACGACGAGACGCCGAAGCCGAAGACGCGCTGAAGGCTGCGCTCCAGCATCAGCAATTGCCAGAGAGTGCGGCCATGCTCGGCGCGCCCGGCCTTATGGTCGGCGGCCAAACGGGCGATGGCGGCCGGGTCGAACCAGCCGAGCTCGGCGAAAGCGGGGCTGGAGGCGATCGCGGCGGCTTCGCTGGCGAGCGGGCCGCGGAACCAGGCGGAGATCGGCGTGACGAAGCCCATTTTCGGCCGATGCAGGATCTCGTCCGGCAGATAGCGGCCGAGCGCCTTCTTCATCAGCCATTTGCCGCTGCCGCCGCGCAGCCGCAGCTTCGCCGGCAGCCGCGCGGCGAACTCGACCAGGCGATGGTCGAGCAAGGGCTCGCGCGCCTCGAGGCCGACCGCCATGCTGGCGCGGTCGACCTTGGTCAGGATGTCGCCCGGCAGCCAGATCTTGAGGTCGGCATATTGGGCGCGGGACAAAGCGTCTTCGGCGGGCGCCTGGCGCATCGTCCGGACATAACGGCTCTCGGCGCGATGGCCCTGCAGAGCCTGCCTGAAATGCGAGCTGTAAAGCCTGGAACGGATTGGGAAAGATGTGGCGGTGACCGCATCCGCATAGGCGTCCTCGCTGGAGCGGCCGAGCGCCAGCAAGCTGGTCCTGGCGCGCAGGAAACGCGGCGCCCAGTCGAGCTTCGGATAGAGGGCCCCCGCCGCGCCGGCGAGCGCGCGGGCGCCGGCGGGAAGCATCCGGCGCGCCCGTTCCTCGGCGGCGAACAGCCGGTAGCGGCGATAGCCGGCAAAGGCCTCGTCAGCGCCGTCGCCGGACAAAGCCACCTTCACTCTCTCCCGCGCCAGCTCCGAGACGCGATAGGTGCCGAAGGCGGAGGCGTCGGCAAAGGGCTCGTCAAAGGCGTGAGCGAGCGTGTCGATGAGCGCGAAATCCTCGGCGGCGACGGTGCGGCTGCGGTGGCTGGTTGCGAAACGCTCGGCGACCAGAGCGGCATATCGGGTCTCGTCATGATCGGCCTCGTCGAAGCCGATCGAGCAGGTCTCGACCGCCTTGCGGCTCGCCTCGGCCATGAAGGCGACCACCGCCGAGCTGTCGACGCCCCCCGAGAGGAAGGCGCCGAGCGGCACGTCGGCGATCATCCGCGAGCGCACCGCCTCGCGCAGCCGCTCGACCAGCTCTTCCTCCAGCGCGGCGGCCGAGGCGCCGGACGGATTGCAAAAGTCGACGTCCCACCAGCGGACGGGTTCCGGGATGCCCCTTCCCCGCCGCACCAGCAGAAAATGGCCCGCGGGCAGCTTTTTCACGCCGGCAAGGATGCAGGAATCGTCCGGGATATAGCCGTAAGCGAGATAATCCTCGACCGCCTGCGGGCTCGGCTCGCGGCGCAGCAACGGATGGGCGAGCAGGCCCTTGAGCTCCGAGGCGAAGATCAAGGCCCCGTCGGGCAGGAAGGCGTAGTGAAGCGGCTTCACCCCGAGCCGGTCGCGGGCGAGGAAGAGCGCGTCCTCGCCGGCATCGTAGAGGGCGAAGGCGAACATGCCGTTCAGCCGCTCGAGGCAGGCCGTGCCCCATTGCGCCCAGGCGGCGAGGATCACCTCGGTATCCGACCGGGTGGCGAAAGCGTGGCCCAGCGCCTCCAGCTCGGTTCTCACCTCCCGGAAATTGTAGATCTCGCCATTGTAGGTGATGACGAGGCCGCCGTCCGCCGAACGCATCGGCTGGGCGCCGCCCTCGAGGTCGATGATCGACAGGCGACGATGGCCGAAGCCGATGCCGGGGCCGGTCCAGACGCCGCTGCCGTCGGGCCCGCGATGGGCGAGGACGTCCGCCATCGCCCGGATCCGCGCCGGATCGATGGGTTTGGGGACGTCAGGATGGAAGAGACCCGCAATGCCGCACATCAGGGCCTCTGTGGCAGGCCGGCGGCGCGGTCGGCAAGGCGGTCGATCGGCCCCAAAGCCCGGCCGAACGCATCGAGCGCCGGCCGGACCGGGCTGCCGTCGGCGGGCTGCTCGGCCGAGACCAGGATGGCGACCGCGCGCTGCGGCCCGCCGAGCAGCCGCGTCTTCATCGTCTCCAGCTTCACCGCCGCGCGATTGCCGGTGAGGATGTCGCCAACGCGGTAGAAGGTCAGCACCTCCCGCATTGTGCCGAACGAATAGAGCAACTCACCCTTGCCGCCCGGCGGCGGATCGCTGTCGGCGGCCCAGGCCCAGGGCCGGAAGGCGGCGCCCTGGCCGAAGGCGACCAGCTCCCTGCCCTCTCCCTGCCGGGAGAAGAGGATGATGGCGAGATCGACCTCCTGCCCGGCCGCATTGCGGTAGCGGGCGGTGCGCAGCAAATCGGCGCCGGCGAAATGCGGCTGCCAGAGGCGGCCGCGCGTCGCCGGGACCCGGCGCCAGCCCGGGACCTCGGGAAAGGCGAAATCGGCGGGGGCGGCGCGGGCGCCGACGGAGGCGATCGCCGCCGACCAGAGCGGCGGCAGCGCCGCCAGCGCGACGGCGGCGGCGGCGATCCGGACCAGCCTCGACGCCGTTCCCGGTGCGGCGCCCGGCCGCTGCAACGCCTTGGGGTCGAACCAGGGCTCGCTTATCTTGCGGTCGAAGAACGGCCAGGCGCAGGCCATGATCAAAGCCATCACCGCGCCGAAGAAGAACCAGCCGTAGACGACATGGTCGACCCCCTCGGCGAAGGCGGTGCTGCCGCTGCGATAGGCGATGTAGATCGTGCCCCAGGCGCGGATGCCGTTGGCGAGCGCCGGCACGACGATGCAGGCGAGCATGAACAGGAGGCGCCGCGGCCAGGAGCGGAAGCAGAGATTGGCGGCGAGCGCCCCGTAAGCGAGCATGGCGATGAGGAACTTCACCCCCGAACAGGCCTCCGCCACCTCGAAATTGCCGGTCGGCGTGGCGATGAAGACGCCCTCGATATGGGCGGGGACGCCGGCCCAGGCGAGCAGGCGCATCGCCATGTCGGCGGTCAGCGTCTGCATGATGGGCTCGGCCTCTTCGCCCGCCGGGATCAGGAACAAAGCGTAGAAGAGCGGAAAAGCGAGGCCTCTCGCGACCGTCTTGCCGAGACAGGCGATCACCGCCCCCTGCAGCATCAGCACCAGGCCGGTGTGGCGGGCGAGCGCGAGGCTTCCCGCTTCGCCGAGCAGCCAGGCGCCGGCCCCGGCGGCGACGAGCAGCAGGCCCGGCGTCCAGGCGGCGGGGGCGAGCTGCCTCAGCTCCGGCCGCCGCTGCCAGACCAGCCAGAGGATCAGGGGCGCGACCAGCAGGCAATGATTGAAGGTCGAGCTGTTCCACCAGATCGAAAGGATATCCGCCGCGTCCCGGTGGAAGAGGAGGAGGATGGCAGCCCAGGCGGCGGCGAGGCCGGTGAGATGGGTGCGCCAGCCCTGCTCCGCACCGGCCGCGCCTGCTTGATGGATGGGAAGAACGGCGGTCATGCCGCCGCCTTCCGCTTGCCGAGGCCGAGGATCTCCGCCAGCGGGGCGAGTTGCGCCTCCCAGCGATAGGCTTGCTCCATCCGCCGGCGGGCGGCCTTGCCGATCGCGGCGGCCGCCGGCGGGTCGGCGAGCAGGTCGCCGATCGCCCTCGCCTGCTCCTCCGCGCCGTCGGCGACGACCAGGTCGCGCCCCGGTTTCGCGTCGATCCCTTCGAAGGCGGCGGGCGAAGCGACCACCGGCCGCGCCATCGCCATCGCCTCCAAGACCTTGTTCTGGATGCCGCGGGCGATGCGCAATGGCGCGACGACGATGTCGGCCGCGGCGAGCCAGGCGCGCACGTCGTTGACCGCGCCGGTGACGATCACCCGCTCTCCCGCCAGCTTGCGCACCGCCTCACTGGGCTTGCGTCCGACGATGGCGAAGGTAATCCCGGGCAGCATCGGCAGCACCTCGGCCGCGAACCAGCTCACCGCGTCGATATTGGGGGCATAATCCATCTGGCCGGTGAAGACGATCAGCGGGTGCGGCGCCTCGGCCGGGGCGACGACCGCCGCCGGATCGTAGAAACGCAGGTCGACGCCGTTCTGGAGGGCGCGGATGTCGGCGCCGGGGAGCTTGACCCTGTCCCGGAACAGCCCCGCCTCGGCGTCGCTGACGAACAGGCTGACATCGGCCCGGGCCGCGACCTCGCGCTCATGGGCGAACAGAATCCGCGCCTCGCGGCGGTGGATCGGCGCCATCAGCCCGCCTTCCTCGGCATAGGAGGCGAACTTCTCCGAATCCATGTCGCCAAAGTCCATGACGAAGCGCTGCGGCGCGCGCGGCGGCACGAATTGCGCCATCTGTCCGGAGAAAGCGAAGATCATGCCGATATCGCGCGTCGCCAGCAGCCGGCGGACGAAGGCGCGCAAGCCGTGGCTGTCGAACAGGGCGAGCGAGACCGGCCGGCCTTCGAGCAGCGCTCTCGCGCCCGCCACCGCCTTGCCGGTGCGGCGGACTTCCACCCTCGCTTCGCCGAGCCGCCCGTTCAGCGCCTCGCGCAGCGCCGGCAGATGGGCGGCGTCGGCCGCGTCGTCGGCGAAGCAGGCGAGATGGACCCGCGCCAGTCGCGACAGATGCTTCAGCTCGTGCCAGGAACGGATCTTGTCGCCGCGGTCGGGCGGATAGGGGATCCGGTGGGCGAGAAAGAGGATGTCCGCCATCAGCCGAGCCCCCGCGCGATAGGCGGCCCAAGCCGGTTGGCGAGCCAGAGGGGCAGCCGGCGCCAGGCGGCGATCTGGAGCCGGTATCGGGGGTTCATCGGGTTGATCTCGCGCTGGGCGACGCCGTCGGCGGTGCGCGTCGCATAGACGAGCGGCGCCGGCTCGAAGCCCCAGTTCTTCTTGAAGGCATAGGGACCGGTGCCGACCTTCGACCGGCCGAAATCGAAGCGGGTGCAGCCGCGGCGCGAGGCCCGGCACATCAATTCGTAATAGGTCGCCTCATTCGCCCGCCAGCGCCGCGCATCGGCGCCGCCGCCGCCCCAATAGGGCATGCAGCTTCCCTTGAAGAAGAAGCTGAACACGCTCGACAGCGGCTTGCCGTCCTTGAACGCGGTCAGGATGTGGGCGGCCTCGCCGAACTCCGCCGCCATGGCTTCGAACAGCCGGCGCGGAAAGACCGGCGTGCCGAGGTTGCGGACCGAGGTCGAATAGAGGCGGAAGTGCAAGGCGAGATCGGTCGCGCCCGTGCCTTCGCGATAGTCGAGGCCGAAGCCCAAAGCGCGGCGCACTTCGGCCCGCTGGCGCTTGCGGATCGAGAGCATGATCGCTTCGTCGCCTTGCGGGAGGTCGGCGGCGAAATTGACGTAGACCGCGTCGTTGAGCCGCCAGGGCCCGTCCGGAAGCGCGCCGCCGCGAAGCTCGAGGCCGGCGCAGCCGCGCTCCTCGGCCAGCGCCCAGGCGGCGTCGGCCAGCGCCTGCGCCGTCGCCGGCTCGTCGGCAAGCGCGCCGCCGCCGACGCCGAAGCCGGCCGAGACCAGGGAATTGCCGAACAGAGGCGAGCGCACCTCGCTCAGCGGCAGCAGGCCCCGGATCGCGCCGGGACCGCTCTCGGCGAGCAGATAATGGGCCCGCGCGCCGCAGCCCTGCTCCACCGCGCGGCTCCACTGCGGCCGGTGAAAGAGCTGCGCCCGTCCATGATCGGCCACGAAGGAGTCGATGGCGGCGCTGTCGCGCGGGTCGTCGAGGTCGGCGCGACGGATCTTCATTGCAGCCGCTCGCGCTCGCGGTCGACGACGTCGACCGTCCGGCCCCAAAGATGGGCCTTCAGCAATTTCAGCAGCTTCGGCCGCATCGCGGACAAACGGCTATAGTGGCGCAGGCGCGATTTGAGCGGCGCGCCGGCGACCCGGGGCTGGCCGGGATCGATCTCCCAGGGATGGAAGTAGAAGACCGCCGGCCGGCCTTCCCTGCGGTTGACCCGGGCGATCGCCCAGTCGGAGAATCGATAGGGAAGCAGGCGGAAGAAGCCGCCTCCGCCCGCGGCGAGCCGGCGGCCGGCGAGCTCGACCGTCGTCACCGGCAGCTCGATCAGCGCCGAATCCGGCAGTGGGCGATGGGCGAAGCGCGGCGCTTCCGGCCAGCCATAATGATCATGGGCAAGCGGGGCGACGCTGGAGGAATAGGCATAGCCCTCCTCGGCGAGGATCGGATGCGCCCAGGGCGTGCGGGCGTCGATCGAGAAGCTCGGCGCGCGATAGCCGCTCGGCGTCTTTCCGCTTGCATCTTCAATGGCCTGGCGAGCACGCCTGAGATCGGACCGGAAGCCTTCCGGGCTGAGGGTGAAGACCCGCTCATGGTCCCAGCCGTGGCTGGCGACCTCGTGCCCCGCCGCGGCGATGCGGCGCATCAAAGCCGGATGGCGCTCGGCCACCCAGCCCAGGGTGAAGAAGGTCGCCTTGACCCCGGCTTCGTCGAACAGAGCGAGCACGGCGTCGGCATTGGCTTCGACCCGGCGCGGCAGAATGTCCCAGTCGGCGCGGGCGATGCAGGTCTCGAAGGCGCCGACCTGGAACCAGTCCTCGACGTCCACCGACAGGGCGTTCAGCATCTCTGCCCTTCCGGCCGCCTCAGGCGGCGTTGGTGTAACCGGGCGCCTGCTGGCCGTTCTCGACCCATTCGACGAGCAGGGTCAAGACGCGGCGGACGATCACTTCCTGCTCGTTCGCGCGCGCTTCCAGCGCCGCGATCCGGCGCTCCAGCGTGATGTCGCGGACGCGGTCCTGGGTCGGCGGCCGCTGCGCCTCCGGCGCGGCGTGGACCGCCGGCGGCCGCTGCGGCGCGTCGGCGGCGAGATCGGCGAGGACCCGCTCGACATCGGCGCCGTCGAAGCCGTCCGCCTGCTCGACCGCGCCCTGCAGGAGGAGGCGGTTGGCGAGCTGGTTGAGCCGCCGCGGCACTCCGCCCGAATGGCGGTAGAGGGCGGCGAAGGCATCGGCCGCGAAACCCGGCCGTCCCTGCCAGCCGGCGCAGGCGAGGCGGTGGACGAGATAGGGCTCGACCTCATTCGCCTCGATCGGCTCGAGATGATGGCTGGCGATGACGCGCTGGCGCAGCTGCTCGAGGCCGTCGTCGCCGCCGATACGGTCGCGGAACTCGGGCTGGCCGAGCAGAAGCGTCTGGATCAGCGCCCGGCTTTGGCTGGTGAAGTTGGACAGCATGCGCAGCTCTTCCAGCGCCGGCACCGACAGATTCTGCGCCTCGTCGACGATCAGCAGGGTGCGGCGGCCGCGGCGGGCCTCCTCGCCGAGCCTTTGCTCGACCGCGTCGAGCAGCCGCGCCTTCTCGGTGCCGGCGGTGGCGATGCCCAGCCCCTGCGCCACCAGGCGGAGCAGATCGTCGCCGCCCACCTGGGTCGAGGCGATATGGATCGCGTTCAGCCGCTCCCGGTCGATCGTCGCAAGGAGATGCGCGACCAGGGTCGATTTGCCCGCGCCGACCTCGCCGGTGATGACGATGAAGCCTTCGCCCTGGGCGAGGCCATAGCCGAGATAGGCCATCGCCTTCTTGTGGGTGCGGCTTTCGAACCAGAAGCGCGCGTCCGGCGTCAGCTGGAAGGGACGTTCGGTGAGGCCGTAATAATCGGTGTACATCGCGCGCCTTCCGTCAGAAGCCGTAGCGCAGGCCGAGCAGCAACGTCCCGGAGGTGCTGCTGAAATCCTGTCCGCTGGTGGTGTAGAGGCCGGCCGAGACGTTCGCCTGCAGCCGGTCGGTGAGGAAGCTGCGATAGTAGGTCGCGGTGAGGCCGCTGTTGAAGCTCGACGACTTGCCGCTGAGGCCGCTGTCGTACCAGCCGGCAAAGGCATCGAGATTGATCCCGGAAGTGCGGGTGAAGCGGCGCTCGATATCGGCCTCGACGGTGAAACTCTGCTCGGTGACGCCGTGGAGGAGGAAATCGGCCGTGGGCGGCGCGAGATAGCGGCGGTTGTTGTAGCCCGCGCCGAGGCCGAAGCTCCAGACGCCGCGACCGCCGGAGAGCATCATGCCGACGCCGCGATTGCGGAAGTTGAAATTGTTGACCGACTGGAGGGCGTCGCCGAAGCAGGTACCCTTGCCGGCCTCGGTGCCGAACACGCAGCCGCCGCCGGGGCCGCCGATACCGGTCAGCGCCTGGCTGACATCGGCCATGCGGAAGCTGCGCGGCACGCCGTTCAGATCGGCGACGAGGAGCCGGCCGAAACTTGACACATTATCGTAGGCATAGATGCTAAATGCATAGTTTTGATTGAATTTATGTTCAACCGATCCGGTCACGGTCGTGCTTCCGTAGCGGCGGCCGCCGCGGACCTTCAGCTCGGTGCGGGGACCGGGCCGCCAGATCACGCCGACGTCCCAGATGAAGCCGCTCTGGTCGTAGGTGAGCAGACGCGGCTTCGTCGGATCGCCGACCAGATTGCCGTCCGCGGTGACGACCGGCAGGCCGGCGGTATCGCGAAGCACGTCCTGCTGCGAGGATTTGATCTTCTCATAGCCGCCGCCGCCGGTCACCGCGAAGGAGGAGGAAATCGGCACGACCACGTCGCCGCGGACATATTTGCCGTCATATTTGGATTTCAGCCGGTTCATGTCCTCGCGGACCCAACCGCCGCCGACGGTCCAGCCGATCGGCGCGTTGCGGCTGTCCATACCGATGCTGGCATCGGCCTGCTGGACGGTGGAGCTGTCATAGCGGTCGACGCGGGGCGTGCCGGCAGGCGCACCCTGGAAGCTGTGGTCGTTCACCTTGACGTAGCCGGCATGATAGCCGGCGCCGATCGCGAGCGGCCCGGCATGGGTCGAAAGGGTCGGGCCGCCATAGACGCTGTAGACGTCGGCGATGTTGCGGTCATTGGTTGTCCGCAGCGCCGGCACCGGGCGCAGGACGTCGCCATGGGTGCGCGTGGCGATGGCGCCGGCATCCATGCTGAGCAGGTTCGGCACCACTTCCAGCCGGGCGGCAACGAGGCCGGTATGGACGTCGCCATTCTTCTGGCCCTTCTTCCAGGTGAACTGGTGCTGGTAATCGTAATGGGCGGTCACCTGCACCCGGCGGGTGGCGATCGAAGCATCGATGCCGCCGCCGACGCCGGTATAGGTGAGCGTCTCGCCGCCGCCGAAATCGGCGGTCAGCACCTGCTGGACCTCCAGATAGGGGTGGATGCTGACGTGGCGCTGCTGCTGCTGTTGCTGCGCCTGTGCGGGGCACAAGGCGACGATGCCCGACAAAGCCGCGGCGAGGCCGAGCGCATGGCGCGCCAGACGCTGGAGAAATGTTCCGGTCATTGGCCGTATCCGTAATAGCTGCCGAACCGCCGGCCGGAGGCGGCAAAGCCCGCGCCGTTCAGCAGGAGGGAGACATGCGGGCATGGGGCAAGGAGGTCGAGGGCCTCGCGGAGATCCGCCTCCGCCGTCTGGTCGGCCCTCACCACCATCACCGTCTGTCCGGCATGGCTCGCCAGCACCGACGCCGAGGAGGCGGCGAGGGCTGGCGGGGAATCGAAAATCAGGATGCGCTTGGGATTGGCGCCGGCGAGGCGCGCGAGCACCTCCCGCGTCCGTTCCGAAGCGAGCAATTCGGTGACGTTGTTGACCTGGCGCCCCGCGCCGAGCAGCGACAGCGCGCCGACGTCGGTACGGACGATCAGCCCTTCGGGATCGAGGGCGGGATCGGCGATGGCGTCGACGAAGCCGGCCTGCGGCTCGACCCCGAGCATCGGCAGGATCTCGGGCTTGCCGAAATCGCCGTCGATCAGCAGCACCTCGACATCCTGCTCGCCGGCCAGCGACAAGGCGAGGTTGAGGGCGCAGAAAGTCTTCCCTTCGTCGGGCTGGGCCGAGCAGATCAGGGCGATCCGCCGCTTCTCCTCGGGGATGCCGGGCAAAGCGGCGGTGGCGAGCAGCTGCCGCTTCACGATCCGAAATTCCTCGGCCAGCGCGCCGGCGGGCGCGTCGGGATCGAGAAAGCCCTGCTTCCTGAGGCGCGCGCGATCGACCGCGGCGAGCCGCTGCGACGGCAGCGGGCGCGGCGCCTGCTGCGGCCTGACCAGCGCCTCCGGCTCCGGCCGCGGCTCCGGTCGCGCCTGGGGCTGCGGCTCGGGCTGCGGCTCCGGTCTCGGCGCGGCGCGCGGTGCGACCGTCGCGGCACCGGCGCGAGCCGTCGGCACTTCGAGGCCGTAAAGCGCCGCCGCCCGCTCGAGGAGCGAGCCGGACTGGCCGAGGGGGCTGTGCTTGTTCATTCGATTCCCCTCAGACCGCGCTGCGCTGCCAGAACTCGACCATCATCAGCACCGAATAGCCGGCGAACAGGGCCCCTGCCCCGCCGCCGAGCCAGACCAGCCGCTGGCGGCGATGCGCCCTCAGCTCCGGCGTCAGCACCTGGTGAACGGTGCCGAGCACCGGCAGGCCGGTCGCATCGGCGAGCTTGTTCTGGGTCGGGAAGGTCCGCTGCAGCTGGGCGGCGACGAAGGCCGCGCCGATGCCGGCGGCGAACGCCGCGAACAGGATCACGGTCAGCAGCAGCGGCCGGTTGGGCGCCTTCGGCAGGGTCGGCTGGCTGGGCGGGTCGATCACCCGGAACTTGAACGTGTCGGTCTTGGTGGCAATGTCGGAGCGGAGGCGGACCTGGTCGCGATCCTCCACCAATTTGTCATATTGGCGCTTCAGCGCGTCGTAATCGCGGTTCAGGCGATCCTGCTCGGCGGCGACGCCGGGCTGAGAAGCTTCCTTGGAGGTCAGCTGCGCCATGTCGGACTGGAGCTGGTTCTTGCGCGCCAGCGCCGCCTGGAGCTGGCCCTGGCGCTCGCCCATCATCGTCTGCAGCGAGATGTAGGAGGGGTTCTGCATGCCGCCGGCGCCGCGCGGCTCGCGCGCCGCGAGCGGCCGCAGCCGCGCGATCTGCTGCCTGAGCGCGATCACGTCCGGATGGGAATCGGTCCAGCCGCGCGACTGATATTGCGAGAGCTGGCCCTCGAGCGCGGCCATCTGCCCCGATGCCGAGCCGTCATTGCCGCCGCCGACGCCGGGAATGGTCGGCGGCGTCGAGGCGAGCTGGCTGCGCAGCGCCGCCATCGAGGTCTGCGCCTGGATCAGTTGCTGATCGACGTTGGAGAGCTCGCCGCGGGCGGCGGACATGCGCTGCTCGATCGAGCCCGCGCCGGGGAGCAGGCCGAGATAGCGCTGCTCGAAATCGGCGCGGCGCTGCTCCGCCTGCTGCAGCTCCTGCTCGCGCCGGTGCACCTCGTTGTCGAGGAAGGCGAGGCTCTGATTGGCCTCGGTGCGGTCGCCGTTGAGATTGTCGGAGACGAACAGGTCGATCAAGTTCTGGACGATGCCGGCGGCGAGCTTCGCATTCTGCGCGTTGGAGAAGCCCGACACCTTCGCCGTGGCGCCGATCTCGAAGATATTCTCCGGCGTCGCCGTCACCTTGATCGACTGGCGCAGCATCTCGACCTCGGCGGCCAGGTCGCGGTCGCTGGCGACGAGGCTGTTGAGATCGGTGCGGCGCACGACCTTGGTCAGATTCTCGGTCGAGGTCAGCGTCTGCTTGAGGCGGGTGAGGTCGGTCTGCGTCGGCTGCGGCATGCCGACCTGGCTCGGCAGGATCTGGCGCGCCTCGACCGCGACATGGGCAGTCGATTCGTAGCTGTTGGGGATGAAGGCGATGCCGAGCCAGCCGAGCATGCAGAAGCCCCAGGCGACGGCGAGCGCCAGCCAGCGCCGCTGCCACAATTGGTGGAGCGTGATCCGGATCTGCTCGTAAAGTCCGTCCATTCGCTCTCTCAGTTTCCTGTTCGGCCCCGGGCGCTCATCGCGCTCAGAACATGCTCTCGGGGATGATGATGACGTCGCCCGGCTCGAGCCGGACGTTGGCGCTGGTGTCGCCCTTCTTGAGCAGACGGGCGATCTTCAGATCATATTCGACCTGGCGCCCGCTCGTGCGGTCGTGGCGGATCAGCCGGGCCCGGTTGCCGGCGGCATATTGGGAGAGCCCGCCGACCTCGATCATCGCGTCGAGCAGGGTCATGTTGGCGCGGTAGGGCAGAGCCGCGGGCTTCTCGGTCGCGCCGACGATGCGGATAGACTGGGCGAAGGTGCCCTGGAAGCTCTCGACCATCACCGAGACCTGCGGATTGTCGATATATTTGGTGAGCGCCGAGCGGATGTCGTCGGCGAGCTGGGCCGGCGTCTTGCCGGCCGCGGCCAGGTCGCTGATCAAGGGCGTGGTGATCATGCCGTCCGGGCGGACCTGGATCTTGGTGCTGAGCTCCGGATTGCGCCAGACGAAGACGTTGAGCTGGTCGAGCGGCCCGATCACATATCGTTCCGACGCGATGTCGTCGCTGCTGACGAAGGTGGCGGGCGGCAGGCTGTGGCCGCCGGAGCGAGCGCCGGCGCAGCCGGAGACGGCAAGGGCGCTGACGCCGGCGGCGAGGGCCAGCCTGGTATTGGAGAATGCGCGCATATCATACCTCTTCGCTTCGGCCGCTCACCTCCGCGGGGCGCACCTCAGGCGCGGTCCCCACGAAGCTGTGCGGCGGCTATGGGCCGAAGAGGTAAAATTACGGTTAGGAACAAGCGGCGATCGGTGGCAGTCCCGCTTTGGGACCGGGCCGGCGGGAAGCGTTAATTCCCTGTGCCGACAAGCATTTCCCGCGCCGGCTGATGGCCCAGAAAAGCCTGCGGGCTGGCCGAAAGCCCATAGGCGCCGGCGAGGAAGACCGCGACGAGATCGCCGACCTCCGCCCTCGGCAGCATGACGTCATCGCCCAGTCGGTCGAGCGGCGTGCAGAGGCAGCCGACGATCGTCGCTTCCTCCTCGGGCTCGGCGCCGAAGCGGGTGGCGATCGCAACCGGATAGTTGCGGCGGACGACCTGGCCGAAATTGCCCGAGGCGGCGAGCTGGTGGTGCATGCCGCCGTCGGTGACGAGGAAGGTCTTGCCGTGGCTCTGCTTCCGGTCGACGATCCGGGTGAGGTAGACGCCCGCCTCGCCCACCAGCCAGCGGCCGAGCTCGATCGCGAAAGCGCTGTCGGCGAGGATCTTCGGCCGCGCCTTCAGCGCCTCGTTAAGGGCGGCGGCGACCGTCTCGACGTCGAGCGGCTTCTCGCCGGCGAAATAGGGGATGCCGAAGCCGCCGCCGAGATTGACCAGCGGCGGCGCGCGGCCCGAATCCTCGGCGAGCGCGGCGGCCAAAGCGATGGTGGCGCGCTGCGCCTCGATCAGGGCCCCGGCGTCGAGCGCCTGGGAGCCGGCGAAGATGTGGAAGCCGCGCCAGTCCGCCTCCGCTTCGACCAGGCGGCGGACCAACGCCGGCACGCGGTCCGCGTCGATCCCGAACGGCTTGGCGCCGCCGCCCATCCGCATGCCCGAGCCGCGTATCTCGAAATCGGGATTGACCCTGACGGCGAGCCGCGCCCGGCGGCCGCGGCGGCGGGCGACGGCCAGCGCCCGCTCCGCCTCGCCCTCCGATTCGAGGTTGAGGGTGATTCCGGCGTCGATCGCCGCTTCGAGCTCGGCATCGGTCTTGCCCGGGCCGGCGAAGGAAATGTCCGCGGCCTCCGCCCCGGCGGCAAGCGCGGCCTGCATCTCCCCGGCGGAGGCGACGTCCAGGCCGTCAACGAGCTTCGCGACTTCCTTGAGAAGAGGCGCGTAAGTATTTGCCTTGATGGCATAATGCAGGTTGATACCGCGAAAGGCGCCGCGGAAGCGCTCGACCCGCCGCCGCATCATGGCCGGGTCGTAGACGAATAGCGGCGTGCCGCCCGCCGCGTCGACCAAGGCATCGGCGCGGCGGCCGCCGATCGCCAGCACGCCCGCATCCGCGCGGAACTCGGCGGGGATCGCTCCCATGGGCTTGGTCATCGGCTGAGCTCGCTCCTGATCTTTTCGCGGTCGAGCTTGCCGTTCGGGCTTCGCGGCAGCTCGTCGCGCCAGAGGATATGCGCCGGCTGCATAAAATTCGGTAACTCGCGGCGCAGGAAAGCGCGCAGGTCGGCATCCGGCCCCGGTCCGCGCGCGACCAGCACGATCGCCTCGCCGAGCCGGTCGTCGGGCAGGCCGAGCGCGACCGCCTCGACCACCGCCCCGCTCGCCACCGCCGCTTCCTCGACCTCGGTCGGGCTGACGCGATTGCCGCTGGTCTTGATCATCGCATCCTCGCGGCCGACGAAATAGAGCAGGCCGTTATCGTCGGAGCGGACGCGGTCCCCCGACCAGACGGCGAGGCCGCCGTAGCGCGATCCTTCCGGCGCGGGACGAAAACGAAGCGCGGTCCGCTCCGGATCGTTCCAATAGCCCTGGGCGACCAGCGGACCGGCATGGACCAGTTCCCCCTCCTCGCCCGGCGGCGCCAGCGAGCCGTCGCCGCGTGACGTCATGACTTCAGCGAAGGGGATGGCGGTGCCGATCGAATCGGGATGCGCGTCGAGCAGGGCCGGTTCGAGATAGGTCGAGCGGAAGGCTTCGGTCAGGCCGTACATCAGATAGAGTTCGGCCATCGGGAACAGCTCGCGCATCCGCCGCACGATCGAGACCGGCAGCCGGCCGCCACTATTGGTCAGGCGGCGCAGCGCCAAGGCCGCGCGCGGCGGCCAGGGCGCCTCGACCAGCTGCACCCAGAGCGGCGGCACGCCGGCGAGGATGGTGATGCCCTGCTCCTCGACGGCGCGGATGACGTCGCGCGCGGCGAGATATTCGAGCGGGACGACGCAGGCGCCCGCCGCCCAGGAGGAGAGCAGCTGGTTCTGGCCATAGTCGAAGCTGAACGGAAGCACGGCCAGCGTGCGGTCCTCCGGCGCCAGGCGCAGATAATGCGCGACGCTGATCGCGCCGAGCCAGAGATTGGCATGGCTCAGCATCACGCCCTTGGGGCGGCCGGTCGAGCCCGACGTGTAGAGAAGGGCGGCGAGGCGGTCCGGATCCTCTTCCGAAGGCGGCAGTGCGTCGGGATGATCGAGCAAGGCTTCCGCTTCGACGTCGAGGATCGCGCAGCCAGCGGGGATGTCGTCCTCGGCCAGCGCCGCAAGGCGCGCCTTGCCGCTGATCAGCAGGCGCGCGCCGCTATCGGCGAGGATATGGGCGATTTGGGCGCGCTTCAGCAACGGATTGACCGGGACATGGACGAGGCCGGCGCGGGCGCAGGCCAAAGGCAGCAATGACGTCATCCGGTTCTTGGGCAGCCAGCTCGCGACCCGGTCGCCCCGGGCCAGCCCCCGCGCCTTCAGCGCCGCCGCCAGGGTGCCGACGCCGCGCTCGAGACCGGCATAATCGAGCAGCCCTTCGCGGGTGAGCAAGGCCGGCGCCGCCGCCGCGCCGCGCAGGGTGAGGTGGTCGAGCGGGTGCGGGGTGGGATCGGGCGCTTGCGCGTTCGGGGCTTGCACGGGGGCTCCTGGCTAAGCCACTGAGGCAGTGGCCGCCCGGGGGATAACGACTTGCCCGTCGATGTGAAACTGTTCGAGGATCTGGACGCGGTCGAAGCCGACGCAGCCGGCTTCCTCGACCGCGCCGCCCGACCGCGCCTGTTCGACCGCATCGGCTGGTACAGGATGGTCGCCCGTTTTTGTCCGCCGCCCGGCCGGCTGCTCGTCGCGCGGGCCGGCAGGGCCTGGCTCTTCCTCGCGGCGGATCGCGGCCATGCAAGGTCCCTCGCCTGCTGGTATTCGCTCCGTACCGGCATGGTGGATCATGAGCTCGATCAGGTAGAAAAGGCAGGATCTTCAGAAGCGATTGCAGGAAGGCTGAGAAAGGCCGGCCTCTCGACTTTGTCGCTCTATCCGCTTGGCGAGGATCCGGCGGGGCTCGTGGCGGCCTTCCGGCGCGCCGGCTGGATCGTCCGGGCCGAACCTGCCGGGATTTCGTGGCAGGTGGAGACGGAGGGACAGGATTTCACCGGTTACTGGGCAAGGCGGCCGTCGAAATTGCGCAACACCGCCGCCCGCAAGGCGAAGGCGGCGGGGCTGGAGATCGCGATCCATCGCCGCTTCGATCCGGCCGCCTGGGCGGATTACGACAAAGTCTATGCGGCGAGCTGGAAAGGCGAGGAAGGCTCGCCCGCCTTCCTCCGCGCCCTCGCCGAGGAGGAAGGCGCGGCCGGGACGCTGCGGCTCGGCATCGCGAAAAAGGACGGGCGGCCGGTGGCGGCGCAGCTCTGGACGGTCGAAGACGGCGCCGCCTGGATCCACAAGCTCGCTTATGCCGAGGATATGAAGGCCCTCTCCCCCGGCACCATCCTTTCGATGGAGATGTTCCGCGCCGCGCTGGATGAGGATCGGGTGGCGCGGATCGACTACGGTACCGGCGACGATGCCTATAAGAGGGACTGGATGGAGATCAGGGCTGTGCTCTGGCGACTGGACGCCTGGAATCCCGGCCGCCTCTCCGGCCTTGCGGGCGCGGCGCGGGCGGCGGCATCGGCGCTTGTCCGCCGCCTGCGAAGCCGTTAGGCGCGCGGCGAACCGAGCAGGGGACGAAGATGATTGCGGCCTGGGACGACGACAGCGAGGTCGATGCGACGCTCCGGGCGGTGCTGGTCGACGTGCTCGGCCTGGCGGAGGCGCAGGTGGCCGGCTTCGACGAAGCCACGCCCTTGTTCGGCGCCCTGCCCGAATTCGATTCCATGGCGGTGGCCGGCCTGCTGACCGAGCTCGAGGAACGTCTCGGCATCCTCATCGAGGACCATGAGGTCAGCGCCGACATGCTCGAAACCTATGGCTCGCTGCTGACCTTCGCCCGGGCCAAGGCGCTGCAGTGACGGCGGGCGGTCTTCACTACGACCGCTACACAGTCGCCGGCCGGGATGAATGGACGATGCGGATCGGCGATCCGGCCACGCCTCTGCTTCTCTTCCTGCCGCCCCTTTTCGAGGAAATGAATCGGGTTCGCGCCTTATTGGCGGCGACGATGCGGATTGTGGCCGCCGCCGGCTATTGCTGCAGCCTTCCCGACCTGCCGGGCACCGGCGAGAGCGAGCATCCCCTCGACGAAACGAGCTGGCAGGACTGGCTGGACGCCGCTCGTGCCGCCGCCGAGGGCGCGCGGGCGGTGGTCGGCATCCGCGGCGGCTGTCTGCTCGACCAGGGGTTGGCGCCCTGGCTGTGGCGGCTGGCGCCGGTCGAAGGCGCCTCTTTGGTGCGCGACCTCGAGCGGGCCGGGCTGGTCGGCGAAGGCGGTGGCGCCGGCTACGCCCCGTCGGCCGCCCTGCTGGAATCGCTGCGCGCCGCCTCCCCCGCCGGCGCCGCGCGCGTCGTTCGGCTCGCCAGCGACCGCGGCGAAGCCGATTTCAAGCTGGAGTGCCCGCCGCTCTGGCGCCGCTCCGAACCTCAGAATTCATCTCAACTGTCTGACGCTATCGCCTCGGATATCATCGAATGGGCCCGCACATGCGCCGCCTCCTGAGCGTCGATTGCGGCGACGCCGCGCTCGGCGCCAGCCTGGACGACGCCGCGGGGACGACCGGCCTGCTGATGGTCACCGGCGGCACCCAGACCCGCATCGGTTCGCATCGCATGTACGAACGACTGGCGAAACGGCTGGCGGAAGCGGATTATCCCTGCTTCCGCTTCGATCGGCGCGGCGTCGGCGACAGCGAGGGCGACGATCCCGACTGGCGCGGCAGCGGCCCCGACATCGCGGCCGCGGCCGCGGCCTTCCGGCGCGAATGCCCGCAATTGCGGCGGCTGATCGGCTTCGGCCTTTGCGACGGCGCCTCCGCCCTCGCCTTTCACGGCGCCGCCGCCGGCCTTGGCGGCCTCATCCTGCTCAACCCCTGGCTGGTCGAGGCCCTGGCTGGCAGCCCCGCCCCCGCCGCGGTCAGGCAGCATTATCGGCAGCGGCTGGCCAGCCTGCAAGGATGGAAGAAACTGCTTTCCGGATCAATCTCCTACCGGAAGCTCTTGTCAGGCCTGCGGAGCATCGCCTCGACCCGGCCGTCGACGCTGGCCGAAGAGGTGGCCGCCGCGCTCGAGGCGAACGGGCTGCCGGTCGCGCTGATCCTCGCCGCCCGCGACGGCACGGCGATCGCCGCCGAGGCGGAATGGGGGGGGCCGGCCTATCGCCGTATCCGCTCGGCCAACAGCCTGCCGCAGCGGATCGACAGCGATTCGCACACTTTCGCCCGGCCCGGAGACGAGGAGGCGCTGGCCCGCGCCTGCCTGACCGCGATCGAACGGCTCTCAGGCCGCGGCTGAAGCCTCGAACTCCGCCTCGGCGAGGAACTTCTCGGCGTCGAGCGCGGCCATGCAGCCGGTGCCGGCGGCGGTCACCGCCTGGCGGTAGACCTTGTCCATGACGTCACCCGAGGCGAAGACGCCGGGGACGCTGGTGCGGGTGCTTCCCGTCTCGACCTCGATATAGCCGTCCCTGTCGAGCGCGAGCTTGCCGCGGAACAGCTCGGTCGCCGGCGAATGGCCGATGGCGACGAAGCCGCCCTCCGCGTCGAGGGTCGACAGCTCGCCGGTCCTGGTGTCGCGCAGCTCGAGCGCGACCAGGCCCTCCGGGTCGCCGCCGCCGACGAAGCGCGCCACCTCCTTGTTCCAGAGCACATTGATGTTGGGATGGGCGAAGAGCCGGTCCTGGAGGATCTTCTCGGCGCGCAGCGAATCGCGGCGATGGACCAGAGTGACGTCATGGCTGTGGTTGGTCATGTAGATGGCCTCCTCGACCGCGGTGTTGCCGCCGCCGATCACCGCCACCTTCCTGCCCCGGTAGAAGAAGCCGTCGCAGGTGGCGCAGGCGGAGACGCCCCTCCCCTTCAGATGCTCCTCCGACGGCAGGTTGAGCCAGCGCGCCTGGGCCCCGGTCGCGATCACCACCGTGTCGCCGGTATAGATGGTGCCGCCGTCGCCGATCAGGCGAAACGGCCGGCGCGAGAAATCGACCTCGACGATCGTGTCCCACATCATCTGGGCGCCGACATGCTCGGCCTGCTTCTGCATCTGCTCCATCAGCCACGGACCCTGGATGACCTCGGCGAAACCCGGATAATTCTCGACGTCGGTGGTGATGGTGAGCTGCCCGCCCGGCTGAATGCCCTGGACGACGATCGGCGCGAGCCCGGCGCGGGCGCCGTAGATCGCCGCCGACAGGCCGGCCGGTCCGGAGCCGAGGATGAGCAGACGGGTCGAATGAGTGGCGGGCATGGAGGCTCTCGGGCTTGGAGGGATCCTTGCCGAGATAGGGACTGGGCCGCCGCCAGCGCAACCTCTTTGCCGCCGGAGCGGCGGATTGGCTCTTTGCCGCCGGAGCTGCGGATTGGCTCTTTGCCGCCGGAGCCGCGGATTGGCCATTTGCCGCCGGAGCGGGCGATTGGTAGAAGCCGCGGCGCTTCCGCGCTTCTGCCTGCGAGACCGATATGAACGCCGCCGCCGCCGTCCACGACAATCCGCTCGGCCTTGACGGTTTCGAGTTCGTCGAGTTCACCGGCCCCGATCCGGACGCGCTCGCCGCCCTGTTCGCTGCGATGGGCTTCACCCATCTCGGCAACCACAAGTCGAAGAA
>JAXDOV010000022.1:0-54691 GCA_034668705.1 Sphingomonadales bacterium | reverse complement strand
GAGCAGGAGAAGCTGATCATGGCGGACTGCGAAACCTGGCGGCTCCACTACGTCTACACATTGCGCGAATGGTATCAGCGCTACAAGGCGAACCGGGACAAGATCGTCGCCATGTACGACGAGCGCTTCTACCGGCTCTGGCAATTCTATCTCGCCGTCTCGCTCACCATGTTCCGCGATGCGCCGATGGGCGTCTATCAGCTTCAATATCTGCGGCGCCGCGAGGCCGCGCCGATCACCCGCGATTACATGTTCGAGGCCGAGGCAGCGCTGAAAGGCGCGGGGACGAGGCTAAGGGCTTGATCCGGCCGCCGCTTCCTGTTCAGTGCCCCTCGGAAAAAGAAGATCGGGAGACGTGAAGTATGTGGCTGCTCGACAAGATGCTCCGCCGGGTGATCAAGGCGGGCGAGCTGATCGTTACCGACCATGACGGCAAGGTCTATCGTTACGGCACTCCCGATCCCGCGCGGAGGCCGGTCAAGGCGCGGCTGACCGATTCCGGCGCGGCGATGCACATCGCCAGGGACCCCAGGGTCGGCGCCGGCGAAGTCTATATGGACGGGCGGCTGGTGATGGAGGAGGGCGATATCCGCGACCTCGTCCTGCTGATCCGCGAAAACGCGCCCTTCGAGCAGGAAGGCGATCTGGAGCCGCAGGGACCCTTCCGCAAGACGGCGGATTATCTGGCCGGGCTCCTCGACCAGGTGAACTGGAAGAGCCGTTCGCGCCGCAATGCCGAGCATACCTACAACCTCACCCGGCGGCTCTACGAGCTCTTCCTCGACGAGGACCGGCAATATACCTGCGCCTATTACCGCGACACGACGAACACGCTGGAGCAGGCCCAACTCGACAAGAAGGCCCATATCGCCGCCAAGCTCCATCTGAAGCCGGGCATGAAGGTGCTCGACATCGGCTGCGGCTGGGGCGGCCTGGCCCTCTATCTCCACCGCCAATATGACGTCGACGTGCTCGGCGTCGCCTTGGCCCCGGATCAGATCGAATTCTCGCGCGAACGGGCGGCGGCGGAAGGCGTGTCGGACCGGGTGAAGTTCGAGCTGATGGATTATCGCGACGTCACCGGCCAGTTCGACCGGATCTCCGCCGTCGGCCTGGTCGAGCATCTCGGCCGTCCGCACCATGCCGGCTTCTTCGCCAAGTGCCACGATCTGCTGAAGCCGGACGGCGTGATGTTCACCCATTGCTGCGGCCGCGTCGGCGGGCGGGGCATCACCGACAAATGGACCCGCAAATACATCTTCCCCGGCGGCTACATTCCGTCGCTGTCGGAACTGGTGGACCAGGCGGAGCGGCACAAGCTGATCGTCACCGACGTCGAGGGGCTCCGCTTCCATTACGCCCACACGCTCGAGGAATGGTATTACCGGACCAACGCCCACAGGGACGAGATCGTCGCCCTCTATGACGAGCGCTTCTTCCGCATGTGGCAATTCTACCTGGTCGGAGCGGAAGCGGCGTTCCGCTACGGCAGCCTGGTCAATTGGCAGGTCCAATATGTCCGCCGCCGCGACGCGCTGCCGATGACGCGCGAGCCCCTGTTCGAGGAGGAAGACAGGCTGCGGACGGCGGAGACGCCGCCGCAATGGCACCTCGCCGCCGAATAGGGGTTTCCGGTGCGATGTGGCGGCTGCTCGACAGGGTCCTCGGACGGATGGTGAGGCGGGGCGAGCTCGCCATCACTGACCATGAGGGCGAGCTCCATGGTTACGGCGCGCCCGACCCCGCTCTGGCCCGGGTGGCGCTGCGCTTCCATGATTCAAGCGTCGTGAGGGACATCCTGCGCGCTCCGGCGCTCGGCTTCGCCGAGGCCCATATGGCGGGCCGGGTCGATTTCGACGAGGGCGACATGGTCGCGCTCGTCCGCCTGCTGCGCGGCAACGACCGGTTCGAGGACAAGAGAGTCCGCGGCAAGCGCCTTGCCGATCCTTTCGGCGGCTTCGCGGCTTGGCGCCAGGCGCGCAATTTCGAGGCGCGGTCGAAGCGCAACGTCGCCCATCATTACGACGTCGGCAACGCGCTCTACCGGCTCTTCCTCGACGAGGACATGCAATATAGCTGCGCCTATTTCACCGATCCCGCCAACAGCCTCGAGCAGGCGCAGCGCGACAAGAAGGCGCATATCGCCGCGAAGCTCTGTCTGCGGCCGGGCCAGAAGGTGCTCGACATCGGCTGCGGCTGGGGCGGCATGGCGCTCTACCTCCACCGCCAGTTCGACGCCGACGTTCTCGGCGTCACCCTGTCCGAAGAGCAATTGAAGCTGGCGCGCGCGCGGGCCGAGGCGGCGGGCGTCTCGGACCGGGTGAAGTTCGAGCTTCTCGACTATCGACGGGTGACCGGGACGTTCGACCGCATCGTCTCGGTGGGCATGTTCGAGCATGTCGGTGCCGCCCATTACGACGAATTTTTCGGCCAGTGCCGCAAGCTGCTCGCACCGGACGGGGTGATGCTGCTCCACACGATCGGCCGCTTCGACCAGCCGCGTGCGGGCGAGGCCTTTGCCGACAAATATATCTTCCCCGGCTACCACCTCCCGAACCTGTCGCAGATCGTCGAGGCGAGCCAGCGCTGGCACCTGATCCACAGCGACGTCGAGACGCTGCGGCTCCATTACGCCTATACCTTGCTCCACTGGATCGAGCGCTGCCGGTTGCACCGGGCCGAGATCGTCGCCCTCTACGACGAGCGCTTCTACCGGATGTGGCAGATCTATCTCGCCGGCGCCCTCGCCATGTTCGAGGATGGCGGCGGCTGCGTCTACCAGATCCAATATGTCCGCGACCGCCGCGCCGTGCCGATCACCCGCGACTATATCGCCGAGACCGAGGCGAGGCTGCGCGCGGCCGGCTGAGCCGAGCTACTGCGCCCGGCGCTCGTCCATCCGCTGCCGCAACCTTTGGCGGGCGGAGGCGCGCTCGTCCGGGCCGGTCGTGCCGTCATGATTGGCGTCGAGCCGGTCGAACATCGCCAGCGCGGCGCGGTCCAGCTCGGCGAGCGAGACGCGGCCGTCATGATCGGCGTCGACCCGGTCGAACCAGCGGCCGCCAAAGCCCATGCCCATCCCGGCATGGCGTGTCCGCATCGGCGGCGGCGCGCCGTCCGGCCCGGCCATCGGCGCGGCATCGCCGCCCGCCATCGGGCCGTGCATGAAATGGCCGCGGCGCGCGGCATGGAAAGCGAGGAATTCGGAGCGGCTGACCGAGCCGTCGCGATTGGCGTCGATGCGGTCGAAAGCCGCATTGGGATCCATGCGCGGGTGCGGCGGCCGCGGCGCGTCGCCCGGCCGGCCGGCCGCCCCGCCATGCCTCTCGGCCATCGCGGTCCCGGCCTCGGCGCGATCGACGAAGCCGTCGCGATTGGCGTCGAGCCTGGCGAAATGCGTCCGCAGGCGCTGCTCGAAGGCGGCGCGGGTGATCGGCCGCATCTCGCGATGCCGCATCGGTCCGTCGGCCCGGGGGGCGGCTGGCGCCGGGACTGGCGGCGGCGCCGGCGGCTGCGCGAGCGCGGTGACGGAAAACAGGGCCAAGAAGGCGGCCGCGCCAAGGATCTTGCTGTTCATCGTCTCTCTCCTCTCCTCGCCGCTCTTATTGGCCGTCGGCCGGCGGCTGTTGCTGCATTCTCGCCCGCATCGCGTTGCGCATCGCGGCCTCCCGCTCGTCGGGGGTGATGATGCCGTCATGATTGGCGTCGACCCGGTCGAACAGGCCGAGCATGGTCTTCACCATCTCGTCGAGCGTGACCTTGTCGTCGTGATTGGCGTCGACGCGGTCGAACCAATTGCCGCGCAGGTCCATCATGCCGCCGCCCGCGCCGCCGCCCCCGCCGCGGTACATCGTGCGAAGCGCGGCGAATTCCTCGCGGCTGAGCACGCCGTCATGATTGGTGTCGAGGCGGTCGAAGAAATCGCCGCCGGGGCCGCGCCCGCCCGCTCCGCTGGGACCGGCAGGGCCGCGCTGGCCGGTATCGGCCTCCCCTTCCTGGCGGGTGAGGATGCCGTCGTGATTGGCGTCGAGCCGCTTGAACTGGTCGCGCAGCTGCTGCTCGACATCGGCGCGGCGGAGCGGCGCCGCCGCGTCCGATCCGGGCGCAGGGGCGGGCGCCGGCTGGGCGAAAGCGGGAAAGGCGGCGAATGCGGCGAAAGCCGCACCGGCCAGTGCGAGTCTCTTCATCCTGAAATCCTTCCGTGGAACATCCCCCAAAGCCGTAACGGGCTAAAGCCGTCTCCCTGTATGCCGCTTGAACGATCTTCCTCCGCTGTGGCAAGGCGCGAAAGCAGCGGGATAAGGGGAAGCGAGTGGCGGAACAGGGTGCGCCTTGGTGGGAGCGGCGCTGGGGCGTGGCCGCGCTGGCGCTGCTGGCGGCTTTGCCGCTGCTCTGGCCCGGCATCCCGCCGATGGTCGACCTGCCCGGCCATATGGGCCGCTACCGGGTCGAGCTCGACATCGCCAGCTCGCCGACGCTCCAGCATTTCTACAGCTTCCACTGGGCGCTGATCGGCAATCTCGGCATCGATCTGCTGATCATCCCCGTCGCCAAGATCTTCGGCCTCGAGCTGGGCACGAAGCTGATCGTCCTCGCCATCCCGCCGCTGACCGTCGCCGGCTTCCTCTGGGTGGCGCGAGAGGTGCACGGGCGGGTGCCGCCGACCGCGCTCTTCGCCATCCCCTTCGCCTACGGCCACCCCTTCATCTTCGGCTTCGCCAACTTCGCCCTGTCGATGGCCTTCGCCTTCCTCGCTTTCGCCCTGTGGCTGCGGCTGGCGCGGCTCGGCCATGTCTGGCTGAGGGCCGGCCTGTTCGTGCCGATCTCGATGGCGATCTGGGTGGTCCATACCTATGGCTGGGGGACGCTGGGCGTCATGGCCTTCTCGGCCGAGCTGGTGCGCCAATATGATTCCGGCAGGAAGCTCGTCCGCGCCGGCCTCGCCGCTTCGCTCCACTGCCTGTCGCTGGCGCCGCCGCTGCTGCTGATGCTGATCTGGCGCAGCGGCCAGCATGTCGGCGGCGAGACCGGCGACTGGTTCAACTGGCGCGCCAAATATCTGTGGCTGATCAGCGCGCTGCGCGACCGCTGGTACCTGTTCGACTTCCTCTCGGTGGCGGCGATCCTGCTGCTCCTGTTCGAGGCGCTCCGCAGCCCGCGGCTCAGCTTCTCGCGCAACCTCGCCGCTTCCGCGCTCTTCCTCCTCCTCGTCTATTTGCTGCTGCCGCGGATCGTGTTCGGCTCGGCTTATGCCGACATGCGGCTGGTCCCCTATCTGATCGCGGTCGCGGTGATCGCGATCCGCCTGCGCGACAATGCCGGCCCGGTCTTCGCCCGCCGCCTCGCCTGGCTGGCGATGCTGTTCGTATTGGTGCGGATCGGCGGCAACACGATCAGCTTCTGGATGCTCGACCGGACCTACGACCGGGAGCTGGCGGCGCTCGACCGGGTGCCGGAGGGCGCCCGCCTCGTCTCCTTCGTCGGCACGCGCTGCGGCCAGCCGTGGCGGATGAGCCGGCTCGAGCATCTGCCGGCGATGGCGATCGTCCGGCGCCACGCTTTTTCGAACGACCAATGGTCGATGGCCGGCGCCCAGCTGATGCGCACCGTCTATCGCCCGGCGGGCGGCTTCGAGCATGACGCCTCGCAGATGGTGACGGCGAAGAAATGCTCGTTCGAATGGTGGCGCACGCTCGACCAGTCGCTCGCCCGCTTCCCCCGCGACGCCTTCGATTACGTCTGGCTGATCCAGCCGCCGCCCTACGACCTGCGGCTGACCAGGGGGCTTCAACCCATCTGGCGCAGCGGCACCAGCGTGCTCTACAAGGTGGTGGACCGGACGCCGGTCACGCTGCCGCCGCCCGCATCCGCAACGCCCGACCCGAACTTGCCCAAGGCCCCCGCATGACCGCCCCGTCGCTGTCGATCGTCGTCCCCTGCTATAATGAGGAAGCCTGCCTGACCGAGCTGCACGGCCGGCTCACCGCCGCCGCGCGCCAGCTGGGGGGCGCCTCCTACGAGGCGGCCTCCTACGAGATCCTCTTCGTCAATGACGGCTCGCGCGACCGCAGCTGGGAGATGATGCAGGCGCTCGCCGCCGGCGATCCGCATATCGTCGCGATCAACCTGTCGCGCAATCACGGCCACCAGCTGGCGCTGACCGCCGGGCTCGACCTCTGCGCCGGCGAGCGCATCCTGATCATCGACGCCGACCTCCAGGACCCGCCGGAGCTGCTCCCCGAGATGATGGCGGTGATGGACCGGCAGGGGGCGGACGTGGTCTATGCCGTCCGCCGCGCCCGCGCCGGCGAGACCGCGTTCAAGCGCGGCACCGCCAAGCTCTTCTATCGCGGTCTCTCCAGGCTCGCCGAGATCGAGATTCCGCTCGACACCGGCGACTTCCGGCTGATGAGCCGGCGCGCGCTCGACGCCCTGCTCAGCCTGCCGGAGCAGGCCCGCTTCATCCGCGGCATGGTCGCCTGGGTCGGCTTCCGCCAGGTGCCGATCATCTATGACCGCGCCGAGCGCCATGCCGGCCGGACCAAATATCCGCTGTCGAAGATGGTCCGCTTCGCCTTCGACGCCGTCACCGGCTTCTCGACCGCGCCCCTGCGCTTCGCCAGCCATATCGGCCTGTGGCTGGTCGCGGCCTCGGTGCTGCTGCTGATCTACATCGCCTTCGCCTTTCTGACGGGCGCGACGATCCAGGGCTGGACCTCGCTGATGCTGGTCGTGGTCGTGCTCGGCGCGGTGCAGATGTTCGTCCTCGGCATGATCGGCGAATATCTCGGCCGGCTTTATATCGAGGCGAAACGGCGGCCGCTCTACATCGTCTCCGACATTGCCGGCCATGCCGGGGGCCGGCCCAGCCTCGGCCATGTCGCTTACGAGGCGGAGACGATCGCCGCCAGCGAGACTCCCGGCGGGAACGGCAGCCGGCCGATCGCATAGCCCTCGCTCCGGAACACCGCCTCGAACAGGCGGTTGAGCGGCGCCGGCGGCAGGCTGTCGTCGCTGTCCCTGTTGCCCGCCGCCCGCCCGGCCAGCCGCGCCGCCGCCGCGATCGGGAAGAGCAGGCTGTTGAAATAGGTGAGCAGATCGAGCGTCAGTCCCGCCTCGGCGACCGCGGCCCGCAGGCTCCGCCGCGTATAGCGCCGCTTGTGATGGTTGACCTCGTCATGGGCGCTCCACATCCAGGGATGGGCCGGCACGGTGACCAGGATCCGGCCGCCGGGCCGCAATTTCTCGGCCATGCTGGCGAGCGCCGCCCGGTCCTCCTCGACATGTTCGAGCACGTCGAGGATGGCGACGAGGTCGTAGCTGCGGTCGGGGACGCCCTTCAGCCCCGGCAGCGCGGCGTCGCGGACGGCGTGGCCGAGCCGCTCGCTGGCGATCATCCGCGCGGCGCCGTCGATCTCGGTCGCGTCGACGCGGCCGAAGCGCTTCAGCATGTCGAGATTGTGGCCGGTGCCGCAGCCGATTTCGAGGATGCGGGCGTCGGGCGGCAGCGCGATCTTCCGCTCGATCAGGGTGGCGAGCACCTTGCGGCGGGCGCGATACCACCAATGCTTGCGGTCGAGCTCCGCCATCCGGTCGTAGACGATGCGTTCCATCAGAATCTGGCCATCAGAATCTAGCCATCAGAATCTGGCCGCAGCTCTTGGCCGTCAGGGCGCGGCCGGTCATGCGAACACCCATTGCCGCTGGAGCACGAAGGTGACGGCCGGCGTCACGAAAATCCACGGCACGACCGGCCACCAGGTCGGGCCGTGGAGCGGACCGGTCAGCGCCCAGACGAACAGGCTGTTGAGGGCGAGGCTGATCAGCGAGACGATGAAGAAGCGGCCGGTGCGATGCGCCGGATTGTCGCGGCTGCCATGGCCGCGGAAGCTCACCTGGCTGTGGAGGAAATAGCCGAGGCCGACGGCGACCAGATAGCCGAGGACGTTGGCGGCGAGCGGCGGCACGCCGAAGAAGGTGGCGGGCACCCAATAGGCGCCGGCGCCGAGCGCGGTGACCAGGCCGCCGACCAGGCCGAAACGGATCAGCTGGACGAGAACCGGCGGCAGCGCGTCCAGATCCGGCATGATCGTCCTTGACCCCTTCGTAACTTGCGCCCGTCGCTGACGACCGACTAATGCCGCCCCTCGGGGTTGGAAAGGGCAAACGGATGGAGGGGCTGGACCGGCTGGAGAAGCATTGGCGGGCTTTGCTGCTGCTTTTCTGGGTCCTGACCGCCGCCCTCCTGATCTACACCCGCTGGGGACAGATCCAAGGCTTCGGCCTCGGCGACACCGACGACAATATGCGGATGATGCAGGTCCGCGCCTGGCTTTCGGGCCAAAGCTGGTACGATCTGCGCCAGTACCGGATGAACCCGCCTTATGGCGCCGACATCCACTGGTCGCGGCTGGTCGATTTGCCGATCGCGGGGCTGAAGCTGCTCTTCGCGCCTTTGGTCGGCGGGGCGACCGCCGAGCGGATCGCGGTGGCGGTGGCGCCGCTGCTGCCGATGGGAATCGCCTTTGCCGGCATCGCCGTCGCCGTCCGCCGCCTGATCGCGCCGCAGGCCTTTGCCCTCGGCATCGCCATCCTGCTCTGCGCCCATTCGGCGCGCGGCATGTGGACGCCCTGCCGGATCGACCATCATGGCTGGCAGCTCGCCTTGCTCGCGGTGTCGGTCGCGGCGCTGGTCGACCCCCGCCGCGCCCGCGGCGGCGCGATCCTCGCCGTCTCCAGCGTCCTCTCCTTCGTCATCGGCCTCGAGATGCTGCCCTATCTCGCCCTGCTCGGCGCGATCGTGGTGCTGATGTGGGTGCGCGACCCGGCCGAGGCGCGGCGGCTCGGCGCTTACGGCGCCGCGCTCGCCGGCGGCGCCGCTTGCGGCTATCTGCTCTTCGCATCCAACGCCAACCGGGCGCCGGTCTGCGACGCCCTGTCGCCGGTCTGGCTGTCGGTCCTGGTCGCGGCGGGAGCGGTCGCCTTCTGCCTCGCCGCCGCTTCGCCGCGCCGGTGGGCTTTGCGCCTCGCTCTCGCCGCGGCGGGCGGCGCCCTGCTGGCCGCCGGCTTCGCCCATTTCTGGCCGGGCTGCCTCGGCCGGCCGGAACATGCCTCGCCTCTTCTCGACCGATTGTGGCTGTCGCACGTGCGCGAGGCGCGGCCGATCTACCGCCACGATCTGCAGACCATGATCGCCGTCTGCACTTTGCCGGTCTTCGGCCTGATCGGCTATGCCGCGATGCTGTGGCGGCACCGGCGCGAGGCGGACCGGCTGGTCGCCTGGGCGGCGGCCGCGGCGCCCGCTCTGCTCGGCGCCGGCCTCCTCCTCTGGCAGAGCCGGGCAGGACCGGCGGCGCAGCTCCTCGCCGTTCCCGGCGCCACCGCCTTGGCCTGGATTCTGATCCCACTGGTCTGGAACAGCCGCTACATGGCGGTGCGGGTGCTCGGCACCGTGCTGGCCTTCCTCCTCGCCTCCGGCATCCTCGTCCAGCAGGCGGCGGGGCTGATCCCGCAGAAGCAGAATCCCGCCATGAAGCCGGTCAACCGGGCCAACGGCCTCTGTCCGACTTTGTGGGCGCTGAAGCCGGTGGCGCTGCAGCCCAGGGGGCAGGTGCTGACCTTCGTCGATCTCGGCCCGCGGCTGATCACCGTCACCCCCCATTCGGCCGTCGCCGGGCCCTATCACCGCAACGGCCGCGACATCGTCGAGGTCATGCTCGCCTTTCGCGGCAGCGCCGAATATGCGCATGCGGTCGTCGCGCGGCGGCATGTCGATTATGTGCTGATCTGCCCCGGCATGTCGGAATCGACCATCTATGCGTCGGAAGCGCCGGGCGGCTTCTACACCCAGCTGGCGCGGGGCCGGGTGCCGGACTGGCTGAGTCCGGTCGCGCTGCCCGCGGCCTCGCCCTACAAGATGTGGCGGGTCGTCAAAGGCCGAACATGATCGCGTGATGGGAGCGCTCAGACCTTGAAGCTGACGGCGATGCCGTCGATCACGAACTGGGCGGCCAGAGCGGCGAGGATGACGCCGAGCAGCCGGGTCAGCATCGCCTCCAGCCTTTTGCCGAGCAGCCGCATCAGCCAGCCGGCGGCGAGCAAAGCGGCCAGCGTCAGCAGCAGGATGGCGGCCAGAGCGGCGAGCACGACCAGCCCCTGATCGAGGCCCTGGCTGCGCGCCATGAGCAGCATCACCGAGGCGATCGAGCCGGGGCCGGCGATCATCGGAATCCCCATCGGGAAGACCGAAATATCCTCATGCTCCGGATCGGCGCTGACCTCCTGGGCTCGGTTTTCGCGGCGGGCGGTGCGGCGCTCGAACACCATCTCGAGCGCGATCAGGAACAGCATGATGCCGCCGGCGATGCGGAAGGCGGCGAGGCTGATGCCGAGCGCATGCAGCAGATTCTCGCCGAGCAGGCCGAAGAAGAGCAGGATGAAGGCGGCGACCGCGACCGAGCGGAGCGCCATCGTCCGCCGCTGGGCGGAGGGCGCCTCGCGGGTCAGGCCGGCGAAGATCGGCGCGCAGCCCGGCGGATCGATGACGACGAAGAAGGTGACGAAGGCCGAGACGAAGAGGGCGATCACAGCCCCTCCGGCGCAGGCAGGCCGGCGCGGGCGCAAGCGGCGACGAGCGTGTTGCGCAGCAGCACGGCGATGGTCATCGGCCCGACCCCGCCCGGGACCGGCGTGATCGCGCCCGCGACCTGCGCCGCGCTGGCGAATTCGACGTCGCCGAGCAGCCTGGTCTTGCCGTCCTCGCTCGCGATCCGGTTGATGCCGACGTCGATCACGATCGCCCCCGGCTTCAGCCAGCCGCCCTTGACCAGCTCGGCCCGGCCGACCGCGACCACGACGATGTCGGCGCGGCGGACCGTCTCGGCCAGGTCGCGCGTCCGGCTATGGGCGATGGTGACCGTGCAATTCTCGCGCAGGAGGAGCTGCGCCATCGGCTTGCCGACGATGTTGGAGCGGCCGACGACCACCGCCTCCAGGCCGGCAAGGTCGCCCAGGCGGTCCTAGAGCAGCATCAGGCAGCCGAGCGGCGTACAGGAGACCAGGCCGTCCTCGCCGACCGCGAGCCGGCCGGCATTGATCACATGGAAGCCGTCGACGTCCTTGTCCGGATCGATCGTGTCGATCACCGCCTTGTCGTCGATCCCCGCCGGCAGCGGCAGCTGGACGAGGATGCCGTCGACATCGTCGTCGCCGTTCAGCTGCTCGACCAGGGCGATCAGCTCGTCCTGGGTCGCGGTGTCGGGGAGGCGATGCTCGAAGCTCGCCATATCCGCTTCGACGATCGCCTTGCCCTTGGCGCGGACGTAGATCCGGCTCGCCGGATCCTCGCCGACCAGCACCACCGCTAGGCCCGGCGCCCGCCCCGTCGCTGCGGCAAAGGGCGGCACCGCCTCGGCGACCCGCGCCCGCAGCCGCGCCGCGAACGCCCGGCCGTCGATCAGCTCGGCACTCACCGCATCGATCCAAGCAGGATCTGCCACCTCACATCGGCGAGAACCCTCTGCAGCAGGCCGATCACCAGAAATACGACGATGGGGCTGAAGTCGAGGCCGCCGAAATCGGGGAGGATGCGACGGATCGGCCTGTAGAGTGGCTCGGTCATCCTTTCGAGGCCGCGAAGCAGGCCGCGGACCAAGGGATTATAGGTGTTGACGATACGGAATACGACCAGCCAGCTGAGGATGATCTGGACGACGATGACGATCCATGCCGCGTAAAGCAGGTAGCTCAGCACGTCGATCAGGATCAGCATAAAATCTCCGGTGGCAGCGCGCCCGCCATGTAGGGAAGGCGGCCTGCCGGAGCAATGGCGGCGGCCGGGGATCGGAGACGGGGACCGGGCTTAAGGCGCGAAGCGGGTGGGCTCCGCTTCGGCGAGGATCAGGGCGAAGCTCTCCTGCGCGTCGGTCCATTCGCGGACCGCCTCCCAGCCGCCGGCCTTGAGCAGCAGGCGGGCGTCGCGCGGGCCGTATTTGTGGCTGTTCTCGGTGTGGACGGTCTCGCCCGCGCGCATCGAGAAGCCGATCGAATCGACGGTGAAGGCGACGTCGCGCAGCGCCTCCAGATGCATCTCGATCCGCCCCAGCCGGTCGTTCCACAAGGCGCGGTGGCGGAAGGCCTCGACCGGGATGGTGCCGCCGAGCTCGCGGTTGATGCGGTGGAGCAGGTTGAGGTTGAAGGCGGCGGTGACGCCGGCTTCGTCGTCATAGGCGCGGAGCAGCACCGCCGGATCCTTCACCCGGTCCATGCCGATCAGGAGATAGGAGCCGAGACCGAGCGTGTCCTTCATCCGCCGCAGCAGGTCGACGCCGGTGCCGGCGACGAGATTGCCGATCGTCGAGCCGGGGAAGAAGCCGAGCTTGGGCGCGTCGCGCACCGCTTCGGGCAGGCGCACCGGCACCATGAAATCCGCCTCGACCGCGTGGATCGGCAAATTTGGGAACAAGGGCTGGAGCTCGGCGGCCGAATGGCGGAGGAAGTCGCCCGAAATGTCGATCGGCACATAGGATGACGGTGCGACGGCGCGCAGCAGGATCGGCGTCTTGGCCGAGGAGCCGGAGCCGAACTCGACGACGGCGCGGCCGGGGCCGGTCACCGCCGCCACCTCGCCGGCATGGCGTTCGAGCAGGGCGCTGTCGGCGCGGGTCAGATAATATTCGGGAAGCCGGGTGATCGCCTCGAACAGCTCCGAGCCGCGGCGGTCGTAGAACCAGCGGGCGGGGATGGCGCGGATCGGCGAGGCGAGGCCGGCGAGGACGTCGTCGCGGAAATCGGGATCGGCCGCGACACTGACACCGGACTCGGCCGCTGCGCGGCGGGGCGCGTCCACCTACAGGTCCCGCGCCAGCCTCAGGCCGCAATATTGCCAGCGCTGGTGGGGATAGAAGAAGTTGCGGTAGCTGGCGCGGAGATGGCCGCGCGGGGTCGCGCAGCTGCCGCCGCGAAGCACCATCTGATTGGCCATGAACTTGCCGTTATATTCGCCCACCGTGCCTTCCTCCGGGGTGAAGCCCGGATAGGGCGAGAAGGCGCTCTGCGTCCATTCCCAGACGTCGCCGTACATCTGCCGGAGGCCCGAGCCGGCCGACGCCGGGCGCGGGCGGACGGGGCCGGCCTCGTCGAGCTGGTTGCCGCCCTCCGGATCGAGCGCGGCCGCCGCCGCCTCCCACTCCGCTTCGGTCGGCAGCCGCGCGCCGGCCCAGCGGGCGAAGGCGTCGGCCTCGTACCAGCTGATGTGGCAGACCGGCTCGGTCGCTTCGACCGGATGCGCGCCGTCGAGGCCGAAGCGGGTCCAGCCCCCATCGTCGCGGCGCCAGTAGAGCGGCGCCTCGATGCCGTCGGCGCGGACCCAGTCCCAGCCGTCCGCCAGCCAGAGGGACGGCGTCGCATAGCCGCCTTCGTCGATGAAGCGCAGCCACTCGCCGCTGGTGACGGCGCGGTCGGCAAGCTCGTACGGGCGCAGCAGCGTCTGATGGCGCGGCCGCTCGCAATCGAAGGCGAAGCCGCCGGCGCCGGCGCCGATCTCGAACAGGCCGCCGCGGCTGGCAACGCCGCCGATCGGCCCGGGCGCGGCGACCGGCGCCGACATTCGCCGGTCCCAGATCGCCGGCCGCAGCGGATTCTCCGCCATGGCGGCGAGCATGTCGGTCAGCATCAGCTCCTGATGCTGCTGCTCGTGGTTGAGGCCGAGCTCGACGCGGTCGAGCGCGCCCGGCGGCAGCTCCGGCAGCGCCTCGATGACCGCGGCGTCGACATGGGCGCGGTAGCGGCGGACCTCGTCGAGGCTGGGCCGGCTCAGCATGCCGCGGCGCGGCCGCGGATGCCGCGCGCCCTCGCCCTCATAATAGGAATTGAACAGATAGGCCCAGCTCTCGTCATAGGCGACATAGCCGGGAACATGGTCGCGCAGGACGAAGGTCTCGAAGAACCAGCTGACATGGGCGAGGTGCCATTTGGCGGGGGAGGCGTCCGGCATCGGCTGGAGGGTCGCGTCGGCGTCGGAGAGCGGCGCGGCCAGAGCGAGGCTCAGCGCCCGCACCTTTTCGTACCGGCCGCGAAGCGCCTGAGCCTGTGGTCGCTCTGCCTGGGTCGCCATGCCTTCCCCCTCGCGGCCGTCTTATACACGATATCGAAGCGCGTCAGTCCGTTGTCGTTAACGCATGTCAATCCGTTCTCGTCGCACCGGGCTGCCAAAGAATGTCGCCCCCCTCGGCCGCCGCCACCAGCCGGGCGAGGACGAAGAGGTGGTCGGAAAGCCGGTTGAGATAGACCAAAGCGAGCGGATTGAGCTTCACCTCGCGGACGGCGGCGACGGCGGAGCGCTCGGCGCGGCGGACGATGGTGCGGGCGAGATGGAGATGGGCCGCGCCCGCGCCGCCGCCCGGCAGGATGAAGCTGCGGAGCGGCGCCAGCGCCTCGTTCATCGCGTCGATCTGGCGCTCGAGCCGGTCGATCTGCGGCTGGACGATGCGCAGGCTCATCTCGTTGGGCGTGAAATCCTCGCCTGGCGTGGCGAGGTCGGCGCCGAGGTCGAACAATTCGTTCTGGACGGCGCGGAGCATCGCCCCATGGCCCTCGTCGCGGAGGTGGAGCAGGGCGATGCCGATCGCGCTATTCGCCTCGTCGACGTCGCCGATCGCCTGCGCGCGCGGATGGTCCTTGAGGATGCGGGAGCCGTCGGCGAGGCCGGTATCGCCCCCGTCACCCGTGCGGGTGTAGATCTTGTTGAGCCGGACCAGCGCTCAATGCTTTCCGCTGGCGAGCAGCAGGAAGAGGATCACGAGGATGATCGTGATCGCCTGGAACAGCACGCGCTTGCGCATCAGCTGCTGCGACCGCATGCCGGTCAGGTCCTTGCCCTGCGCCATGCCGATCACGCCCTTGACGAGGATGAACAAAGTGGCGGCCGCCATCACCACGATCAGGACGAGCAGGAGCTTGTTCATCGCGCCTATCTAGGGTCTGCACCCGGTTCCCGCAACGAGCGTGATCGTCCGGAGAGGATGAGCGAAACGCCATGTCGGGCAGGAGCGCCGCTGTCCTACCACGTCATCCCGGCAGGCCGGGATCTCAGCCCGGAAAAGGCGGGGCGTTGTCGCGCGTCGGGCCGCGCCGCCGAGATCCCGGCCTCCGCCGGGATGACGGTTACGGCTCTGCCGCCGCCGCCGACGAATATCCAGCGGGCAATCGCCCCGCCCGCAACGCGGCCACCAGCTCCGCCGGATCCGCCCCCGCTTCCCGCAGAAACTGCAGGCTCGGGGCGCCGTGGCGCTTGGCGAGGCGGCGGCCTTCGGCGTCGAGCAGGAGCGGGTGATGATGGTAATCGGGGGTCGGCAGGCCGAGCAGGGCCTGGAGCAGGCGGTGGACGTGGGTGGCGGCGAACAGGTCGCGGCCGCGCACCACGTCGGTCACATTCTGGGCGGCATCGTCGACGGTGACGGCGAGATGATAGCTGGTCGGCGCGTCCTTGCGGGCGAGGACGACGTCGCCGAATATCCAGGGCTCCGCGTCGATCTCGATGCCGTTGTCGGTCCATGCCAGTGTTCCCCGGCGAAAGCCGGGGCCCAGTTCGGGCGGCGTATCTGGGCCCCGGCCTTCGCCGGGGAACAGGTATTCGAGAGCTTTTCGAACATCCAGCCGCCAGGCATGGGGCTCTGCGGCGATGCGTGCCTCGCGCTCGCCGGACCCGAGGCGTCGGCAAGTCCCCGGATAGAGCGGCCCGTCCGGGCCATGGGGGGCGGCGGCGCTGGCGGCGATCTCGGCGGCGATGGCCGAGCGCGTGCAGAAGCAGGGATAGACCAGGCCCATCGCCCGCAGCCGGCCGAGCGCCTCGGCATGAAGCGGCAGGCGGCGCGACTGGAGGATCGGCACGCCGTCCCAGGCGAGGCCGAGCCAGGCAAGGTCCTCGAAGATGCCCTCGACATGCTCGGGCCGCGCCCGGCCGGGATCGATATCCTCGATGCGCAGCAGGAAGCGGCCGCCGCGGCTCCGCGCGAAGTCCTGCGCCAGCAGCGCCGACCAGGCGTGGCCGAGATGCAATCGCCCGGTCGGGCTCGGTGCGAAGCGGGAAACGACCGCGTTCAACGACTTGGCTCTTGACCGCGAGTCGCGGCCCATGCAGTCATGATGCCGTCACTTCTCGGCGCGAGAAGGGGCTGGACAGGGGAAGAGCCGCTCCTCCGTCCTGGGTGCGACAGGCCGGGCCGATTCCTCCCCGCGGGACAGGAAGGCCGTTCGCGATCTATGTACCACCCCGACCTCATCCGGCATCCCGATGCTTGCCCGGCTCTCGTGCTGAACGCCGATTACACGCCGCTCAGCTATTATCCGCTGAGCCTGTGGCCGTGGCAGACGGCGGTCAAGGCAGTGTTCCTCGAACGGGTCGACATCGTCGCCGAATATGTGCGCGAGGTGCACAGCCCGACCCGGACGATGCAGCTCCCCTCGGTGATCGCGCTGCGCCAATATGTGAAGCCGTCCGAGCATCCGGCCTTCACCCGGTTCAACCTGTTCCTGCGCGACCGCTTCCAGTGCCAATATTGCGGCGACCCGCGCGAGCTGACCTTCGACCATGTCGTCCCGCGCGCCCAGGGCGGCCGGACGACCTGGGAGAATGTCGCCACCGCCTGCGCGCCCTGCAACCTGCGCAAGGGCGGCCGGACGCCGCTCCAGGCCCATATGAACCTCAACCGGCGGCCGTTCCGGCCGACCAGCTGGCAGCTGCAGGAGCATGGCCGCAGCTTCCCGCCCAACTACCTCCACGCCAGCTGGCGCGACTATCTCTACTGGGACGTCGAGCTGGAAGCTTAGCTTTTATCGACATTCCAAGGATGGTTTTAGTGCTCTTCAGTGGAGGGCCCATGGTCCCTTCTCCCCGTGTGGGAGTGCGGCCGCTCTTGGGCTCGTCCGGGGGACGAGCCTGCGGCCGCACTGGTGGCCTGCAAGGCCGGATGGGGGGTGCGCGGCAGAGCCGCGCGCCGGCCATCGGCCGGCACCCCCACCCATGTGGCGCCGCTAAGGTTCGTCTGGGGGACGAACCAGGCGCCACATCCTCCCCACAAGGGGGAGGGGTTTCCGCCCCCGAGATGAACGTCGATACAACCTAGGGCCTTGCAGGCGAGGCCGGGAACGGCAATAGGGTGAAAGTCGTTTCCATTCCGACGCTTAAGCCCATTCCGACGCTTAAGCGCAGTCGAGACATGCCCGCGCCGGGCGCGATACGGTGCGGGACCCATGGGCAGCAGGGTAGCCCAGCGTGGAGCCGACCTTTTCCCGCATTGCGGGGAAGGGGCGGCGGGAGAGTGTGAGAGGTGAGGGGCATTGTCCCCTCACCTCTCCGCCAACCCGACGGCCCGCCGACCGATAGCCGGAAACTGCCGGCTCCCGGATCGTTACGCAGCCGATGCGCGATTTCTCCCAGCTGCTCGACGCCCTCGTCTATACCCGTTCGCGCAACGGCAAGCTGAAGCTGATCGGCGACTATCTCCGCCGCACCCCCGATCCCGACCGCGGCTGGGCGCTGGCCGCCCTGACCGGCGAGCTCGATCTGCCGGGGGTGAAGCCGGCGGCGATCCGCGGCATCGTCGAGGAACGGGTCGATCCGGTCCTGCTCTCGATGAGCTGGGACTATGTCGGCGACATGGCGGAGACCGTCTCCCTGCTCTGGCCGAAGCGGATCGACCAGCCGGCCGAGATCGACGACGGCAGCCTGCGCATCGCCAGAGTGGTCGAGCGGCTGCGCAGCCTCGGCCGCGCCGAGGCGCCGGGCGCGCTGGCCCATATGCTCGACCATCTCGACGCCAGCGGCCGCTACGCCCTGCTCAAGCTGGCGACCGGCGAGCTTCGGATCGGCGTCTCCGCCCGGCTGGCGAAGACCGCGCTGGCTTTGGCTTTCGGCCTCGACGTCGATGCGGTCGAGGAGGTGTGGCACGGCATCGGCCCGCCCTACCTGCCGCTCTTCGCCTGGGCGGAGGGCCGCGGCGCGCAGCCGACCGCGTCCGACGTGCCGGTCTTCCGCCCGTTCATGCTGGCCCATCCGCTCGACGATCTGCGGGTTTCGCTCGACGATTTCGCCGCCGAGTGGAAATGGGACGGCATCCGCGTCCAGATCGTCAGGGTCGGCGGCGAGACCCGCCTCTACAGCCGCGCCGGCGACGACATCACCCGCAGCTTTCCGGAGGTGGCGGAGGCGTTCGACCAAGGCGGCGTCCTCGACGGCGAGCTGCTGGTCAAGGGCGCGTTCCAGGGGGCGGAGGCGCAGGGCGGCGCGGCGGCGAGCTTCAACGCGCTCCAGCAGCGATTGGGGCGCAAGCTGGTCTCGCCGAAGATGCTGCGCGACTTTCCGGCCTTCGTCCGGCTCTACGACATCCTGTTCGACGGCGGCGAGGATCTGCGGGCCCTGCCTTGGAGCGCAAGGCGGGCGCGGCTCGAGGCGTTCGTGCCGAAGCTCGATCCCGAGCATTTCGACCTCTCCGCCTTGATCGAGGCGAAGGATTTCGAGGCGCTGGAGGAGATCCGCGCCGGCGCCCGCGACGCCTCGATCGAGGGGGTGATGCTGAAGCGGCGCGACAGCCTCTACGTGGCCGGCCGCCGCACCGGTCTCTGGTACAAATGGAAGCGCGACCCGCTCATCGCCGATTGCGTGCTGATGTACGCCCAGCGCGGCAGCGGCAAGCGCTCCTCTTATTATTCCGATTACACGTTCGGCTGCTGGACCGGGGAGGACGAGCTGCTCCCGGTCGGCAAGGCCTATTTCGGCTTCACCGACGAGGAATTGATGTGGCTCGACCGCTGGATCCGCAACCACACCATCCAGCGCTTCGGCCCGGTGCGGGAGGTGGAGAAGAGCCTCGTCCTCGAGATCGCCTTCGATTCGATCCACGAAAGCCGGCGCCACAAATCCGGCCTGGCGATGCGCTTCCCGCGCATCTCGCGCATCCGCAACGACAAGCCGGCGGCGGAGGCGGACCGGATCGAAACGCTGCGGCGCATGGCCGTCTGAACGGCGTTAACGCCGCAACGGGCGGCGTATCCTTTTGAAACGCATGGATTTGGGGGGCTGACAGGGTTCGCGAGGAGGATCATCGGCCGCAGCCCGGCGATTTTTCCCCCGAATTTTTCCCACGAATCGCCGAAGCAGAAGGGAGAAGGCCATGGCGCTTTCCATTCTACCCCTCGGCAGCGAAGGCTTCGCCCACGACCCGCAGAGCCGGGGCTATTGCGTCGTCTATCGCGAGGATGAGGTGAACCACTGTCCCGGCTGCGGCCGCACCCACTGGCATATCGGCCGCGTCTCGGCCGAATGCGGCTTCTGCGCGACCGCTTTGCCGCTCGCCTCGGCGACGGCGCGCGGCACCGGCACCCACAGCCGCGGCCACCGGCCGATCGTGCTCAGCCAGGCCGCATAGCCTAAAAAGGCAGCCAGCGGTTCTTTTCGGAGAAGCGCATATAGCCGGCATTGACGCCGAGCCGCGCGCCGACGCCGAGCCGCACCGGGATCAGGACGATGTCCTTGCGCCGCAAATAGCTCGCGGTGAAGCCGCCGACGACATAGGCATGGCCTTCCGCCGCCGGGTAGCGGTGGAAGATGTCCTGGCCGTCGTGGAGGTTGTAGACGAGCACGAACACCTTGTTCGCATCGGCGCCGAAATCGAAGCCGAGCGACGGCCCGGTCCAGTAGATCGGTCGGTCGCCCTCGATCTGGTGGTGGAGCGTCCCCGATCCGTAGCGGACGCCGAGCACGAAGGCGCCGCCCGCCTCGCGGCCGGTGATATAGGCGTTGGGCTCGCCCTGGTCGCGGAGCAATTTCTCGATCACGTCGCCAAGGCCCCGCGCGCCCTTGCCGAACACGCCTTCGGCGGCGCTGAACACGTCGTTCCTGGACATCGTCGCGCCGCGCATCTCGGCCGAGGCGCGCTCGTGCGCCGAAGCCGCATCACCCTGGGCGGGCGCGGCCTGCGGCGGCGGCGCTTCGGCCGGGGCCTCGGGGCCGGGCGCCTGCGGGCCCGGATCGACCGCCTGCGAGTCCGGCGTGGCGGCGGGAGCGGGGGCCGCTACGGGCGCGGGCGCGCTCGCCTGCGGCGGCGGCGCGGCATTGGGATCGATCGAGCCGATCTGCGCGGCGGCGGGCGAAACCAGGACCATGCCCGCCGCGGCGAGCAGGGTCAGCGAAACCGGCCTTCTCATACTCGATACTCCCCCTCGACTCTCGCGGAGAAGGTTAATCCTTTCCGGGCTTTCGCTGCAATGAACGGGCGACCAGCCGAGTCGTTCTTGCGCCGGAATGTACGCCAGCCCCCGGTTGAACGATCCGATCCTGCCCTCTATAGGCCGGGGCTCGGCGGCCCGGAGACGTGGGTGAGTGGCTGAAACCAGCGGTTTGCTAATTGTCGTGAGTCATTGACTCGCAAGGGGAATTTGGCGGGCTATAGAGCCGTTTACAATGGTTCAGCGGCTGCCATGGAGCGGCGGCGTCGATTGCTGCGCTCCTCCGGAGAGATTAACTGACTCCCGCCATAAGGTCATTGAACAGTCGGACGAGGAAGTCACCTTGTGGGTGTAGATCGCTAGGGCGTCCGCTTGTTAGGAAGCGCAGCATCGAAATTTGCATCAGGGTCACCTCGCTATAATTTTTCTTCCGTACAGTCCACTTTGCATCCGGGACAGGCAAGAGCGGATGTTGAGTTAAGGCAAGGGCTTGAAGATAACTCGCTCGGCCGTTGTCGAACCCATACCGGAGCCAAGTGAGCCCGTCGAAAATGTCGGCCCCAGCCAGGAAATACAAAGGCGTGAGCACCGGATCCAGCCCGCCAAACACATGGATCGGAGTTTCTAGCCCCATGCTGTCGAGGGTTCGCCGAAGCGCCGAGATTGAGTGGAGCCGCTCCCGAAGGGTGTCGCCCGCTTCCTTCTCAGTTACACCGATAACGTCGATTTTTGCGAGGTCTCCTTCCTTCCCACGTAGATGGGGCACCAGGTTCAGCATATCGATCGATGGCTCTGGAGGTAGCTTTACGAGTAGTTCCCGCCCGATGCTTCTACCAGGCAAGATAGACAGAGCGGCGTCGATCTGGGCCCCAAGGTCGGCTGAAGGGGTGTCGTAGGCTACGGCAACCGTCTGGCTGGTCTCGGGCCATGCGGCTAAAACCTGTGCATGAAGGTCGCTGCTCCACTCTGGGTTACAGGCGGAGAGCAGTTCGTAGCCCCCGCTGTCTATAAAAATTAGTGGGGAATCAAAAACGCTAGTACCGTAGCTGGCTCGGGCCGCCTCAAAGTACCCCTTGTGCAAATCGTAGGCGCTGATCAGAACGGGCCCGACCACAATCTCGAGCGTACGCGCAATAGCGTCAGGTAGCCCTTCATCAGCCAGCGCTAAGCTAGAGTAGGAAGGAAGGGCAATTGGCGTACGGGCTACTGTGGTCCCGCTGATCCGGAGGCTACGGCTTTTCGCAAGACTCACCATCGGCAATGTCGCGCTTCAAAATGTATGGCGCAGCTTGCATTTAAGATAGCGCTCACCCCTCCTCAGAGACCCGCCACCGACTCTTAGTCGTTATTGGCGCCTATTGGCCATCCCACTTCAAATTCGTGCCGAGCGCAAGATGGCTAAGGGATGGTCCTCAATTCCTGCATAAGGCTATGCAGTTTCTCCAGCAGCTGCTTGAGCGACGGCCGAGAAACTGCCGCCCGTGCCAGGTCTCTCATGCAAGCGTCGAAATCCGGCCGACAGACGCCCGATTCGTCTAAGGCTTCAAGGTATTTCCCCACCTTCCGGATCTTGCAATGGCGGAGGCGAGAAACGGTACTCTGGCTGGTATTTAAGATTTGAACGAGCGCAGCGTCCTTAAGCCCACTCGCAGCGAGCATAGCGGCCAATTTCCGGCGATCGTCGTCACTTCGCATCTTGCATAAGTTGCATGAATCTGCTTGATTTGCCACCCTGTGAGGGGCGCCATGCAAGAGATTTGGGTCGGCTACGGTGATGGCGCTCAGCTGGTAACGGTGCCCAGCGCTCACGAGAACGTCTTACCGGGCATCCCCTGGGGAAGCGCCTCCCGTCCCTTTTCACCGGCATATTGGGCGGTCCGATGTCAGTGGCCGGAGGCGGAGCTCCCCACGTTTGTTTCCCGCGATAAGTCGCTCGTAGAGGAGATTGGCTTTTGCCTGCTTGGAGGCTTCGGCATCCGGTACGAGGTAAACAAAGCTGCTTTCGAACGCCTGCGGGAACGCGGTACTTTCGACCTGGAGCGTGACTGCTCACTTCAGGACATACTTGTCCTTCTAACTGAGCCGCTTAAGCTCAACGGCCGCAAAGTACGTTATCGCTTCCCAAATCAGCGAGCGAGGCGGCTAATTCTAATGCGCCAAGAACTTTCTGGGAGTGATCTTTCCGAAGTAGCTCCTACCCAGCTGCGAAAAAGGCTACAAGAGCTAGACGGGATTGGTCCGAAAACAGCTTCCTGGATCGTAAGAAATTACGCCGGCAGTGACGATGTTGCTATCTTAGATGTGCATGTCATCAGAGCCTGCCGGTGGATGGCCCTGTTCCCACCAATCATCGTTCTTCCTCGCGATTATGAGGAGTTGGAGAACCGCTTTCTCAAATTTGCGTCGATAATCGGCGTCCGAGCATCCGTGCTGGACGCCGTCATGTGGACCGAAGTCAGGCAATTTGTTCTTCATTAGCCCGGGGGGCGTTGACACAGCCTACTGGCTAGCGGACCATGAGCCAGTCATAGGAGGCATCAATGGGCGGCAGATCAGGTCCACCGCCATCACCATCGCCATCGCCATCTCCGAGTGGTGGGAAAGGCGGTCTCGGAGGCGGAGGTGGAGGTTCAAGTGTCGGTGGTTGCCCCGACACAATTCACACGAGCGTGACGGGACCGTCGAGGGGGATCATTCCTGGGGCCTGGTTGCAGGTGGAGCTTCAAGGCTCCGGCTCATCGGCGACCGTGGTGGTGGCGGACCCCGTGTCCTCTACTCCGGTGGGGACGCTTGCAGGGGTCCCGAACCTGGCCGTGCTTATTCAATGCCTAGAGGCGGGCGTCGAGTATATGGCCTATGTCTCAGCGGTTTCGGGAGGCCGTGTCGACGTCACCGTCACTCGGCAGTAGCTGAATGATCGTTGCTGGGGGCACCTACATTGAGCGGTGTATCACTCCCTCAGTTCAGTCCCTGTTCGGCTCCGGAGGAAGAGCGGCGCTGGCTATCCGCAACTTGGACGAGGTGCAGCTCCACACGTTCTACCCCGATGTGAGGGATATTCGGGCGAACTTTGGCGCCAACGCAGTCGTTCATCCCACAGATGCTGCTGTTACCTTCGAGTATCTGCATCCCCTCGCTCGGCCCCACGTTTCACCCTTTCCTCTCCCCAGAGCTGAAGCAGCGAGTGTTTCCGGCAGCCGGGTCATTAGATTCGGCTGCCTCGAAAGCAGTTTCGTAGTCGATGCCGGCTGTGCCGTTTACGACCCACAGGGAGATCCGGCTCTCTTCCTGTCCAACGGGTCTCGGGCGGATCATCTGGCAATCGTATTGAACGCTGGCGAGGCGCAGCAACTGACCGGGACGGACGATGTAGCGGAAGCGTTGAGGAGGATTCTCCGGGGGCAAAAGGCGGATGCCGTCGTTGTGAAGCATGGGCCGGACGGGGCGCTCGTCGGCCACGGTGATGGGAGCACCATTACACACGTGCCGGCCTTCAGGACCGAATCCCTGTTCAAGATTGGGTCGGGTGACGTGTTTAGTGCGACCTTTGCTCATTATTGGGCCACCGAAGGCGATGAGCCCGCCAAGGCCGCGCACAAGGCTTCGCTCCAAGTGGCCGGCTACGTGGCGACGAGGGTGCTTCCCTGTCCAGCGGAACTCCCCAGGTACCCGGTTGCAGCCATGCTAGGCGCTCCGCCAACGGTAGCAATTGTGGCGGACGGCGGAACCATCGCAACACAATGGATGATTGAAGAGGCGACGGCGGCTCTTAGGCACCTCGGAGCAGCGACCGTGACCGTGCCGCACGGCAATAACCAAAATGTTCCCCTTAAGAATGTTGATGTACTTTTTGCCGCTCCATCGACGGTTGACGGCTGGGCCATGGAAGCCATTCGGGCTGCAGGCCGACTAAAAATACCGTGCATCGCCTTCATCGAGGAAGCGGCAGTACGGTGGCAATCCGAGCGTTGGGGAGCTACCGTTGTCGAAGATTTTTCAGCGAGCTTGTACGCAGCAATGTGGGCGAGGCCATGAAGGCACTCCTGTTCTCTGGCGGCATTGATTCCACTGCGCTTGCGTGGGCGCTAAGGCCCGAACGCCTGATCTTTATTGACTATGGGCAGGTTGCTGCTGCCGGGGAGGCCCGCGCCGTTCAGTCGATTGCCGGGCAGTTGGGGCTTCGGGCGGATATGATGCGGGCCCCGCTATCCGACTTCGGTCATGGAATCATGGTGGGGGGCGAGCCACTGAACGAAGAGGCTCCCGAGTTCTGGCCATACCGAAACCAGATGCTCCTCACCCTCGCCGCAATGGCTTACGCTAATCTGCCTCTCCAATCTTTGCTAATCGGTACAGTTTTGGGAGATGATCGACACCCAGATGGGCGTCCACAATTCATCGACGGCATGAATCGGCTGCTTGCCGTGCAGTCCGGTCCCCGCATCGAAGCACCAGCTGCCTCGAAGAGTACCGAGGACGTATTAGAGGAGTACGCCGTCCCACTTTCGATTTTAGGGTGGACTTTCTCCTGCCATTCCAGCGAATGGGCCTGCGGCCATTGCCACGGCTGCCGAAAACATATGGACGTAATCCGCTCTGTCGAGGCAAGGTTGGGATGAGTGATAGGGAAGCTAATCAGCAAGTCTCATTGGACCACTCATGGCGGTACTTTGCCTTACACGCAGAACAGCGAGTCTCGGTTTTCAACCATTTCGTCGCGTTTTCCAGCATTTTGGCGACTGGCCTCGCGGTGGCAGTCCATGAGTCGGCAACACTTTGGCATTTCGGGATCGTCGCGGGGATGCTGCTCGTGGCATTGTCATTCGTCTTCTGGAAGCTCGATGAGCGCTCTTCCGAATTGGTCAAGCTAGCCGAGGATACTTTATCGAAAGCCGAAGCGGTAAGCGGCATTCCTCAAGATCAACGAGTGGTAACGCTGGAGCGAGCGCTGAGGACGAACAAGAATGGTTGGCGGCTTACCATACCTTGGACATATGGCCGCTCCTTTCGCTTGCTCTTCTCTGCAATGGCGATCGTCGGGCTAGGGGGGGCTGGTTACTCGGCCTATTCCGGATGGATAGTGCCCGCGCCCACCGCCGCCTCGAAGACGACTCGGTCGACTGGTGCTGCAGTGGGTCGAGTCGCCTTAGGCACCGGTCCAAAACTGGCAGGAGAAAACTCGACCGCAAATTCACTCACCGCAGCGAGTCTCACAAAACATCGGGCGGAGGCTGCCCCAGGCACGTTGCATGGCCGATAATTCGGGCGGCTTCACCGTCGCTTTCTGCCGCAGAGCGACACCTCACCATCGCCCGGCTGTCTATCTCGATGTAGCGCTGCGTCATGGCGAGCAGCTGTTCCGGCCGGCCCGCAGCCCCTCGTCAGAAGTCGATGAGCTGGATTTCTATGGGCTTAGTCGTTGCACGGTAGCGAGCAAATCGGTGCATAGGATCGAGCGCCAGAGGCTCAGGCGGCCATTCACTCGGCATATCCCAACGTAGGCGCCCCTTCAGCCGCCCATGTTCCTCCTGTGTTAGGAGGCAGCAGCAGTACCAGCGAAGCATCACGTTCTTGACGTCCGATGCAGTGCGAGGCTGCGCCCGGAACAGCTCGTCCCTCACCCTACGGAGGGGAATACTATGATCACGGACGAGTGGTTCATACGGCGCTACTCGGTCATAAACCGCCTGCGCCCGCTGAGAGATGGCATCGAGCTCAACGCAGCGCAGAGGCAGGTCTTCTAAATCGCCTTTGTTCATCCACAGCGGGAGCAGATTATCGTCGACCAGCTTTGCCCCCTTCTGGGCTTGGTGATATGCGTACCAGCTATCCGCAAAAGTGCGAAAGGGTCGGCGGTCGGGGTCTTTCATCTGCACATGCAGAAGGATGTAAAGAAGATGGAGCTGCTCTAGCTCGGCAAGCCTCTCGCTCCTTCTCACCACGGTGTCGGCTGTCATAGGCTGTTGCACGACCGTTTCTGTATCCCCGTCCAGACTGAATCTTTCTATTGCCGCTTCACCAGCCATCCACGACGCATTCCATCGGTCGGCTGTCTATCTCGATATGCCGCTGCGTCATGGCGAGGGAGCTATGCCGGGCAAGAGCCTGAACGTCCTTACTCCCAGGGCATTCTTTCCCACTTTGGCGCTCCCAGAAGAAAATTTGCTCTTTTACCACATAGCCTCCTTGACGCTCCTCGATTGCCCCGAATGCGGCGAGCTTATCGTGGAGGTGCTCAATCTCGTTGGAGTTGCTATCCTTCTTGTAGCCGTACCGATCCATCAATACCGGCCCCAAGGCTTTGGCTACGGTCTCCGGGACGAAGCCGTGGAAGTTTGCTTCGCTCCGAAGTGCATGCAGGAGGTATGCTTCCTCCCACAACACTGACTTTCCGAGTGCCTTGTCGACTGCGAATGCGATTCCAACGGCAAGGGTGAGGAGGGAGTAGACGGAGTGTCCCTGCTCCTTTAACCGCTCGTAAGCGGGAGCGCGGAGAATCGACGCCACGAACAGCTGAGGTAACGCGCAATAATGGTCCTATTTTCCGCTGCCTTCCCCTGTGAAGCGAGCCCATCTCCGATGCCGCTCACATCGCTTCACGCTGACGCTAAATGGCGGATTTTCGAGGGAAAGCTTCGGTTGAACGATCCGGTCCCCCTATATATACGCCGACCCTCGCCGCAGCCGGAGACGTGGGTGAGTGGCTGAAACCAGCGGTTTGCTAAACCGCCGTAGGGGGATTACTCCTACCGAGGGTTCGAATCCCTCCGTCTCCGCCATTTCCTGGTAAAAACAAGGGGTTAGCTGCGCCATAATCCGTGTCGCAACCGCGCCGCGCACAAGGCGCGAGGCGCCGGAGCAATGGCAGCGTGTGGCGACGGCTCCGATCCGTCAAGGCCTCGGGATCGAGAAAGAGAGAAGGCATGACGAAGAGCGGGCCGTCGGAAAGCGAATCTCCCTCCCGGCTGATCGACGCGAGGATCAGGGAGCTGGGCGACTGGCGGGGCGAGATGCTCGGCCGGCTCCGCCAACTGGTCAGGGAAGCCGATCCCGAGATCGTCGAGGAGTGGAAGTGGCGAGGGGTGCCGGTGTGGTCGCACGACGGATTGGTCTCCACCGGCGAGACCTACAAGAACGTCGTGAAGATGACCTTCACCAAAGGGGCGTCTCTGGAGGATCCCTCGGGCCTCTTCAACTCCAGCCTCGACGGGAATATGCGGCGGGCGATCGATTTCCACGAGGGCGAGACGGTAGACGGGGAGGCGCTGAAGGCTCTGATTCGCGCCGCCGTGACCCTGAACAGGTCCAAAGCCCGGCGCTGATCCACCCGATCACGCATTTTCCGGGGGATATTGCGGGAAATCACGATCGTCTTCCCGCGCCGCGTGGCTTGACATATCATGGACATAATCCCCGTGCATGGCGCCCGGCCGCCGGGAGGTGACGCGCCTCCGGCCGCCGCTTTGCCTCTTCCACCCCGCTCCTAGGTGTCCGCTCGTTGCGTCTGGCCCTCAACTCCCCCATGCCACCCGACGCCCGCGGGCCTTCGCCGCGGCAACGCGCCACGTCGCTCGTCCTGGCGGTCGCCGCCACATTGCTGATGATCGTGGCGATGATCAGCCTGAACGACAGGACGCCGCCGCGCCCGCGGTTCAGGGGCGAGCCGGTCATGCTCGACCTGAAATCCGATGCCGAGACGAAAACCGCCGCGCCCAAGCAGGCGGTCGCGAAGCCCGCCGCTGCGCCGAAGCCGCCGCCGCCGCCCAGGCCGGTCCCGGTCCCGAAGCCGCCGCAGATGCCGGCGGTCCACCCCTATTACATCCCCCTGACCAAAGAGGAATATGAGGCCGCCGACATCTCGAAGCTCCGCCATGCCGACGGCGGCGGCGAGGGCGTGCAGCAGGCGTCGGCGGCAGGGGATTCGAGGCCGGTCGGCACCGCGCCCGACGGCCAACCGCTCTACGACGCCCAATGGTACCGCCGGCCGACCCATGCCGAGCTCAGCGGCTATCTTCCGGCCCACATGCCGAGCGAGGGGTGGGGCCTCGTCGCGTGCAGGACGATCGCCCGCTATCATGTCGACGATTGCGTCGAGCTGGGCAGCTCGCCGGCGGGAAGCCATCTCGCCGGCGTCGTTCGCCAGGCGGCCTGGCAATTTCTCGTCCGGCCGCCGCGGCTCGGCGGGAAGGAGCTCGTCGGCACCTGGGTCCGCATCCGCATCGACTATGTCGCCAGCGCTCCCGAATGAGCGGAGGGCCGGCGAGGCGCCGCGGCATCGGCGACGGGTTTCAGCTGTGAGCCTTTTCTCTTTCGCCGCGATCGTGTCGCAGACGATCCGCGGATGACGAGCCCATTCTCTGCGTGTATCGGACCCATGCCCATGATTGCCCAGCAAGTCGACGACGTCCGGATCAGGGAAATCAAGGAGCTGACTCCTCCGTCGCATCTGCTTCGCGAATTCCCCGTCAGCGACGCGGCGAGCAAGGCGGTCTACGCCGCCCGATCCGCCATTCATGACATCCTGCACGGCGCGGACGATCGGCTGCTGGTCGTCGTCGGCCCCTGCTCGATCCACGATCCCAAGGCCGCCCGGGAATACGCCTCCCGCCTGGTCGAGCAAAGGCGAAGGCTGGCGGGCAGCCTCGAGATCGTGATGCGGGTCTATTTCGAGAAGCCCCGCACAACGGTCGGCTGGAAGGGGCTCATCAACGACCCCGACCTCGACGGCAGCTTCAGGATCAACCAGGGGCTGCGCACGGCGCGCGAGCTGCTGGTGGACATCAACCACCTCGGCCTGCCGGCGGGCACCGAATATCTCGACATGATCACCCCTCAATATGTCGCCGATCTCGTCGCGTGGGGAGCGATCGGCGCGCGCACGACGGAGTCGCAGGTCCATCGCGAGCTCGCCTCCGGCCTGTCCTGTCCCGTCGGTTTCAAGAACGGCACCGACGGCAATGTCCGGATCGCCTTCGACGCGGTCAAGGCGGCCTCCCAGCCCCACCATTTCCTCTCCGTCACCAAGGGGGGCCATTCCGCCATCGTCTCGACCGAGGGAAATGCCGATTGCCACGTCATCCTCCGCGGCGGCCGCCAGCCCAATTACGACCGAGCGAGCGTGGCGGCCAGTTGCGGCGAGGCGGCGAAGGCCGGGCTGCCGTGCCGGCTGATGATCGACGCCAGCCACGGCAACAGCCAGAGGAACCCGGAGAACCAGAATGCGGTGATCGCCGACGTGGCGGCGCAGGTTGCGGGCGGCGAGACCCGCATCTTCGGCGTGATGCTGGAAAGCCATCTGGTCGGGGGCAGCCAGCAGCTCCTGCCGGGGCAGGCTTTGGTCTACGGACAGAGCATCACCGATTCCTGTCTCGGCTGGGAGCCGACGATCGGATTGCTCGAGACTTTGGCCTCGGCGGTCGAAAAGAGACGAGCGGCGCCGCGCGGATAGCGCGCTGACTCACGCCAGGCGCTTCAGGTTTCCCCACCTCCTGCCGGATCGTCCTCGGGAGCCACCCGCCCGAATGCGAAGCCGACAATGCCGCCCGCTCGATCCCTGATCGTGTCGAACTGGCCCGGGCCGCTGCCGGCAATCGCGGGCCTATCCTGGAGAATCGCGACGACGGGCTCGGTCTTCGCGCGTTCGAGCGCCGAAACCGGGTCCGGGTCCCAGGCGACGGGCGTCGCGGACCCGTAATGGCTTCGCACCTGCAGTTCGAAGAGTTCGGGGTTTCGGGATGCACAAAGCAGGAGCCCGAGCGGCGACTGGGCCTGCCGTCCCTGGCCCATCAGCTCGCGCCAGACGATTTCCACGACGCTTGGCGCGAGGATCCGGGCGCGGCGGGTCAGCCGCTCCAGGATATCTGCTTCCCGCCGTGGCCGGATGTGGAGGCTCGCCTCTGAAGGCGCCTTGGCGGCGGCAGTCGCCTGCGAGCGGAGGATCCGGCGCTCCAGCAGCTCGAGGATCCGATCGTCGAGCGCGTCGATCTCGCGCCTCATCGCGCTCAAGTCAGGGTCGGCCAGCGCGGCCGAGCTTGCCGCGATGGCATCCCGGATCGCCTGGGGCGCCCCGATCTGCTCGACCAGAATCAGGATCAGCCGAAAATTCAGGCGCTGGCTCGCTTCGTCGTCGAGGCCGGCATGCGCCTCGACCAGCCATTCGTAGACGTCGTCGGGCGTGCAATGATCGGCGTCTCCGGCAAATCGGGCCATCGTCAAAACCCCTTCGCGCGATCGAGTGCGTCTCGAATCCGCCGCGCGCTCGGCTTTCGCCAGCGCCCGGCGACATATTGATCCGGCCGTATCAGATAGGCGGATCCGGGCCGAAGGTCATATCTTTGCCGAAGCGCGTCCATGCCTTCGCCGCCGCCTCCGGTCTCGATCAGCCGGACCTCTTCGGGAACCTGCTCGCGGGAATCGTCGGCCAGCAGCACGAAACCATCGCCAAGCGATTCGAGAAGCCAGCCTTCGCCGAACGGGGCGTCCGGGGCGGGCGTGCCGGGAGTAACGCCGCCGGCCCAGTCGTCGATGTCCGGCGTGTTCAGACGGCTGCCGGGATAGACCGGCGCGGTCGAGAGACGGCCCGAATTCACGAACGGCCGGGCGAACGGATGGTCCACGGCCAGTTCGAGCACGGCGTCGCGAAGGGCCCGCTCGGCCGGCGTCTTCGGCGTCATGAAATCGGTCGACCGGGTCGAGTTGAGGATATTCTCGTCCGCCGCCGCGGTGGCTTCCTCATCGAAGCTTTCGAGCAATTGGCCACCCGCCTGGTCGCGGAGGACCAGGTCCAGCTTCCATCCGAGATTGTCGGCATCGGCGATGCCGCCGTTGCAGCCGCGCGCGCCGAACGGCGAGACCAGATGCGCGCTGTCGCCGGCGAAGACCACGCGGCCGTGGACGAAACGCGCCATCCGGCGGCATTGAAAGCTGTAGAGGCTGTACCAGATCGGTTCGAAGGCGACATCCTGGCCGAGCATCCCGCGGATCAGCGGCTCGACGAAGGCCGGGTCCGTGGCCTCTTCCCGGCTGGCCTCCGGCCCCAGCTGGAAATCCAGCCGCCACACATCGTCCGGCTGCTTGTGCAGCAGCGCCGAACGCCCGGGATTGAACGGCGGATCGAACCAGAACCATCGTTCCGAGGGACGCTCGGCGCGCATCCGGACATCGGCGATGAGGAAGCGGTCCTCGAATGCCTGCCCCTCGAAGTCGAGGCCCAGCATCGTCCTGACCGGCGAGCGGCTCCCGTCGCAGGCGATGAGCCATTCGCAGGCAAGGGAATAATCGCCGGCGGCGGTGCGAACCGAAACCTCCACGCCGCCCGCCTGCGGATTGACGGCGATCGCTTCATGGCCCCAGCGGAGATCGACATTCTCCAGCCGGTCCAGCGCCCGCACCAGCCGATCCTCGACCTGATATTGCGGGAGGTTGATGAAGGCCGGCCGCTTCTGGTCTTTCAGCGCAAGCAGGTCGAAGCGATAGATCGGATCGGCGCTGGCCCCGCGGAACACCTTCCCGACATTCCAGACGACGCCCTTGTCGACCATCGCCTGGCCGATTCCGAGCCGATCGAAGATGTCGAGGCTCCGCTTCGAAAAGCAGATCGCCTTCGACCCCGCCGGGATGAAGTCCAGCCGGTTCAGCAGGACCACGTCATGGCCCCGGCGGCCGAGGTCGAGCGCCATGGTCAGCCCGACCGGCCCGCCGCCGACGACGACAATCCGCGCTTGGTCTCTCGCCTGCTTCAGGGGGCTGGGGCCGACCTCCCGCCACACCGGAATGCCGGAGAGGTTCGCCATGCCGGTCAGTCCTGCAGCTGGGCCCAGACCTCCCGGTCCCGTTCCATCGTCCAGATCCGGGGCCAGTCGATGCCGTCCAGCTCGTCCCACAGCCGCTGCACGTTGAACGGCAGGCAATGCTCGAAGATCGGCCACCGGCCATATTTCGGCGCCAGCGCTTCATGGGCGGCCTCGAAGCCCTGCTTCAGATTGCCGCCGCGGCCGTGGACGGCGCCGACCGTCTCGATCATCTGCCGCAGGAAGTCCCGGGTCTGCTCGACGGCGGCGTCGGTGGCCTCGACCGTTCGGGCGACCGCGCCCCGGCCGCCGACCAGATTTTCGGCGCGATAGGCCTTCACATTATCCAGCGTGCCGGCGGACCAGTCGAAGTGGAAGGCGTCGCCGGTGTAGAGCGCCGCCTGCGCTTCGACGAGGTCGCCCGCGAACAAGGTCCGCGAGGCCGGATGCCAGACGACGACGTCGCCGGCGGTATGGCCCCGTCCGCAGAAGCTGAGTTCGAGATGGCCGCGCCCGCCGCCGAGCTCGATCCGGTGCTCGGTGTCGAAGGTGTCGGTCGGCCGGGTGAGGCCGGGTATTTCTTCCGGCGCCTTGAACAGGCGGGGCATGCGGCCGAACTCGCTCGCCCAATCCTCCTTGCCGCGTTCCTCGATCAGCTCGGCGGTGGCTCGGCTCGCGACGATGTGCTCGGCGTCGAAGGCGCTGGCGCCGAGCACCCGCACGGCGTGGTAATGGGTGAGGATGAGATATTTGACCGGCTTGTCGGTGTGGCGGCGAAGCCTGGCGAGCCAGTCCCGCGCCGCGGCCGGAGTCGCGCGCGCCTCGATGCAGACGAGGAAATCCTCGCCCTCGATGGCGCCCACATTCGGGTCCCCCTCCGCGGTCAGGGCGTAGACCCCGTCGGCGAGGATCTCGAGCGTCTCCTCCTTCGGCGCCAGATCGGCGGAAGACGCGAACGGCTTTGTCATCATTCTCTCCTCGCGCGGCTTCGCCGCGGTCTCAGCCCGAATTGGCGCGCAGCACCCTCAGGAAATTGCCGCCCAGGACCTTCGCCACCTCCTGCTCGGCAAGGCCCCTGGCGAGCAAGGCCGCCGGGAGCAAAGGCCATTCCCGGTAGCTGGTGAACACCGGCATGTAATTGGCATCCATGTCGGTGCCGATGGCGACATGGTCGGCGCCGACCGCGTCGACGAGCCGCAGGATCGAGTCGATCCAGTCGGCGAAGCTGGCCTGGCCGATCCCCCAGGGAACCGATCCGACCAGGCCGCCATGCCCGGTCACCAGATGCGCCTGTTCGGAGGTGACGAGGCGCGGATGGTTGAGCGCCGCCGTGGCGAGATTGGTATGGGAGATCATCATCGGCCGGGTGGAGATGTCCACCGCGCCCTTCACCACCGACAGCGGCGCGTGGGCGAGGTCGACGATGATCCCCGTCTTGTTCATCTCCCGGACGATCGCGGCGCCGGTCGGCGTGAGGCCGCCATGATGCGGCGGCGCGGTCTGGATGTCGCCGATCTGGTTGACGTGGTAATGGACGATGGTGATGGCGCGGACGCCGTCGGCATGCGCCCGGTGGACGCGATCGAGCCTGTCCTCGATGAAGTCGCCGCCCTCGACGGCGAAGACGCAGGCGGGATCGTGGCGGCGATGCGCCTCGCGGATGTCGCCGACGCTCCGGCCCTGGCGGACGAGATGGCGGGCGACGAGGCCCTTCAGGACCGCGATCTGCCGCCGGTAATCCGCAAAGGCTTCGCCGGGGCGGAACTCGCGGGTCGCATAGAGTCCCTTCTGGGGCGAGAATTCGAGCAGCGACATGTCGGCGACCCCGGCGAACAGCCCGGCGCTGAGGCCGCCGGCGCGCATGTCCTCGATCACCTTGCCTTCGAACGGCGCGCCCTGGGCCGCGACCGTCGGCGAGGGATGCTCGACGTCGTGCAGGAAAAAGCGGCCCGGATGGCAATGGACGTCGACCGACGGGTGGCGGGCGAGGAAGCGGATGCCGGCCGCCAGCTGCGCTTCGCTGAGCGTCATGCCCAGCTTCCCCTTGGCCGGGTCGTACCAGTGCGGGGCCTGTCCGAAGGCGGCGGAGCCGGCGAACGCGGCCATCGCCGCTCCCGCGCCCAGCATCAGGTTCCTGCGCGACAGACTCATGGCTTCTCCCCTGCCGCGCGATGACGGGCGACGGCGACCGCTTCCATTTCGATCATGATGTCCGGCCGGCCCCAATCCGCCCCGGGGACGGTGCTGCGCGCCGGCCTGGTCGCGCCGGAGAAATAGGCCGCATAAGCGAGGTTGATCGCCGGCACGTCCTTCGCATCCTTCACGAACAAGGTGGTCTTGACGATGGCGTCCCGTCCGAGACCCGCGCCCGCCAGCACCGCGTCGAGATTGGCGAAGAGTTGGCGCATCTGAGCCTCGATCGTGGCGTCGGCGAAGCGGCCCCGGCCGGCGTCGAAGGCGACGATGCCGGAAATATAGACCAGGCCGTTGGCCGCCACCGCCTCCGAATAGGGGCCGAGCGGGGTTTCCGGATTGATGCCGCGCGGCGGTTCGGCCGCGCGGGCGATGCATTCGATCTCGACGCCGGCGCCCAGCGCCAGGCCATTGGCGCCGATCGCGCTGCGCGCCGGATAGCGGCCGTCCGGGAAATAGCCCGCATAGACCCGGTTGAACGCGCTCCATTGCTTCATGTCGGTCAGCATCACCGTGCATTTGACGAGGTCCGAATAATCCAGCCCGTTGCGCCGCAGCGTCGCGCCGATATTGTCCATCGCCTGCCGCGCTTCCGCGGCCACGCCTCCCGCAACCGGCCTGGCGCTTCCCGGCGCCGCGCCGATCTGTCCCGACAGATAGAGAAGATCGCCCGCGCGCACCGCCTCCGCAAAGGGGAGGGCAGCCGGCGGGGCGCCCAAAGCGGGCGCGGCAATCATCGCCGACAAGACGACGGCCGCTCGACCGAGCAGGGATTGAGCCATCCAAACTCCTTTTTCGGCCAGCCTAAAGGCTCATCGGTCAGAAACAAGCAAAATCGCTCGATTTCAATCGTCCAAACGCGCTTTGGAGTTGATGAATGCAGGTTTCGAAGACTAAGCCCGTGTCTGGAGGAACCTTGACGAGCAACCCACCAGACCCGCTCACCGACCCGGGGGATGACGCGCTCGATCCGGAGCTCAGGCCGATCGTGCTGGCTCAGCGCGCGCAGATGGCGGCGCGCGGCTCGCTGGAGACGGTGACGCCGGCGCAGATGCGGGCAAGGGCGGCGGCCCAGTTCGCCGAATGGAATCGGGACCCGGAGCCGCTCGCGGCGGTGCGGGACTTCCGGGTCGGCGCGATTCCGGTGCGCCTCTACGATCCGGCGCCGGGGGAGGAAGGCGGGCTCCTCGTCTATCTCCATGGTGGCGGTTGGGTGATCGGCGATCTCGACCTCGAAGACGCGGCGCTCCGCAGGATCGCGGCCCGAAGCGGCGTGCGCATCCTCTCGGTCGACTATCGCCTCGCGCCGGAGCATCCTTTCCCGGCCCCCCTCGACGATGCGGAGGCGGTGGTGCGGTGGGCTGCCGCAGGACCGGCGGAATTGAGAATCGATGCCGCGAGGATCGGCCTGGGGGGCGCCTCGGCCGGCGCCAATATCGCGCTGGGAACGGCGCTCCGCTTGCGCGACGACGGCGGCCCGGCGCTCCGCTTCCTGCTCCTCATGTACGGCCCCTATGCGGGCGGCGCCGCGACTTCATCCTATCTCGCCTTCGCCGACGGCCGTTTCGGGCTGCCGCGAACGGCGATGGACTGGTTCTGGCGGGTCTATACCGGCGCCGAGCCGGGCAAGGGCCACCCCTGCGCGGTTCCGCTCGCGGCCGAGCTTGCGGGCCTGCCGCCGGTCTTCCTCAACCATGCCGAGCTGGACATCCTGCGCGACGACACCATCCTGCTGGCGGAGCGGCTGCGGGCGTGCGGCGTCGCCGTCGAGCACCGGGCCTATGCCGGGGCCGTCCACGGTTTCACCCAATATGCCAAGGGGTCGGCGCTCGCCCGGGGGGCCCTGGACGATGCGGCCGCGGCCCTCGCGACAGCGCTCGGCTGACATGCGGCGGCGGATCCCGTTCGTCTGGCTTGCCGACCAGCGGATCGATCATGCGGCCGGCTTCGCCACATTGCGCGGCGCGGCGCTGCGGCGGGAGGAGGAGGGGACCAACCGCTGGGTGCTCGCCCGCGGCCGGTTCGATGCCCCCCCTTCGGCGGCAAGGCTCGATCTCGCGATCACCGTCGACGGGCGCTACCGGGCCTGGCTGAACGGCGCGCCGCTGGGACGGGGGCCGGTGCGCTCGGCGCCGCACTTCCAGCGCTACGACAGCTATCGAGCCTCGGTGCGTCCCGGCGCGAACCTGATCGCGCTCCTCGTTCACGTTCCGGGCGTCGACCTCGCCTGGTACGAACGCATGAAAGGTGCCTGGCAGCCGGTCTTCGGCGACGGCGGCATCTGGGTGGAAGCGCGAAGCGGCAAGCGGCGGGTCGAGATCGAATGGCGGCTGATCGAGACCGACGCCTGGCGCCGCGACACGCCGCGGGCGGGCTGGGGCCAGGATTTCATCGAGGATTTCGACGCGCGGCAAATCGATCCGGGCTGGATCGAGCCGGAGTTCGACGATTCCGGCTGGCCGGCCGGGCGGCCGATGATCTCGACGGGGAACGCGGCGGCCGAGGCGCGCGGATTCGGAAGGGTTGACCCTTTCCCCGTGCTCGCGGCGTCGGGGATTCCGCAGGCCGTCGAGGACATCATCCTGCCGTCGGCGATCCTGTGGGTGAAAGCCGCCGAGCCGCGCCCCGATCTGCCTCTCGACGAGCGCCTCTATTCGGAGAGGCTGCTGCCCGCGGCGCCCGACGCGGCCGAGCATGTCGACGCCTTGCTGTCGCATGACGGCGACGGGGCGGTGATACGCACGGCCGGCGGCCGCGACACGGCGCTGATGCTGTCCTTCGAGCCCTATCATGCCGGGCGGCCCTTCATCGAGATCGAGGCCCAGGGCGGCGAGGTCGTCGAGCTCGCCGTGGCCGAGGCGCTGCCCGGCGAGTTCGGCCGCGGCCTCGCCGGCGACGGCCTGAGGCAGGAGGGGCATCTCGGCGTCGCCCATCTCTTCCGCTACACCGCCCGGCCCGGGCGCCAGCGGTTCGAGAAGTTCAACTGGACCGCGGTGCGGGCGATGCAGATCGTGGTCCGCAATGCGCCGCAAGGGCTGACGATCCGGCGCGTCGGATCGCTCGCCACCCATTACCCCGCTTTGCCGGTCGGGCGGTTCGAATGCTCCGATCCTTTGCTCAACCGCCTCTGGGACGTGGGCCGGCATACGGTGCTGCAATGCATGCACGATTCCTGGGTGGACTGCCCCGGCCGCGAGGCGCGGCAATGGGTCGGAGACGCCCTGGTGCAGTCCGACGTCGCGGCGACGGCCTTCGGGCCGAGCGCTCATCCGCTGCAGCGCCAGTTCCTCCGCCAGGCGTCGGAGGGCCAACGGGCCGACGGCCTGGTCCGGATGTTCGCACCGGGCGACATCGATCCCGACGCGCTGGTCATCCCGGACTTCACCTTGCTGTGGCTCATCGCGGCCGGGCGTTTCTACGCGGAGAGCGGCGATCTCGACACGATCGACGCCGTCTTCCCGGCGATCGAGCGGGGCCTCGCCTGGTTCGAGCGGCACCAAAGCGAGCACGGACTGCTGGTCGACGTCCCGCACTGGCATTTCATCGAATGGGCCCATCTCGACCGAAGCGGCGAGGCGGCGGCGATCAATGCGCTTTATGTCGGGGCCCTCGACGCCGTGGCCGTCCTGGCCGAGGCCGTGGCACGGCCGCGCGTCGCGGAGCGCTGCAATGCCCTTCGCGACAGAGCGGCGGCGGCGCTCAATGCGCGACATTGGGACGAGGAGCGCGGCGTCTATGTCGATTCCGTCGATCCCGATTCGGGCGCAAGGCGGCCGCGCGTCTCCCAGCATGCCAATGCCCTGATGCTGCTCTTCGACATCGCCCCGACCGGGCGGGTGGCGCAGATGCTTGCCGCAATCACCGACGAGGCCCGGCTCAAGCTGACCGCCGCGCCGCCGATCGTGCCGGACGGGCCGCCCTTCGACGAGGAAAGCGACATCGTCCGCGCCAACAGCTTCTTCCTGCATTTCGTCTATTCGGGACTTGCCGGTCGCGGCGCATTCGACTGGGTGATCGGCGACATCCGGCGCGCCTACGGCCCGATGCTCGCCACGGGCACGACGACGCTCTGGGAGAGCTTCTCGCCCAATGCGAGCCTCTGCCATGGCTTTTCCGCCACGCCGGTCTTCCAGCTCTCCCGTCACTGCCTCGGCATCGCACCTTTGGCGCCGGGATACGGGTCCTTCTCGATCGACCCCGATCCCGCCGACCTCGATTGGGCCCGCGGCGCCGTTCCGACGCCGTTCGGACCGATCACCGTCGACTGGAAAAGGGAGGGCGGCCGGCTGTCGCTGTCCCTCGATTACCCGCCGGAATGCCGTCCCGTCGTACAGGACAGGGCCGGGCGGCGGCTGGTCGGGGACGAGCGCACCGAAACGGGCGCGGAGCTTCGGTTCGAATTTTCCTGACCGGCGGCTATTTGCCGTTCCCGCGCGGGACGACGATCAACCGATCGACCGAAGCTTCGATCGCCGCCGCCGACGCGTCGCTGATCCCGTCGTCGGTGATCAGCACGGCGACGTCGTCGAGGCCGCAGACCATGTGGCCGGTCTGCGCCTCGAACTTGCTCGAATCGACGAGCAGGACCAATTCGTCGGCGAGCCCGATCAGCCGCCTTTCCGCCTGGACCAGGATGACGTCGGTCTGCATCACGCCATAGGGGCCGGCGGCGGCGGCGCCCATGAACATGCGGGACGCGCGATAGCGGCTCATGCCGTCGTCCTGATAGGGCGAAAGGATGATGTTCTGCTCGCGGAACAGCGTCCCCGCCGGCATCGCTATGCTCGTCCGCTGCTGCGGCAGCAGGGCCGAGACGATGTGGAGCGAGTTGGTCAGGACGTGGAGGCTCAGCTCCTCGAGATGCGGGCACATCTGGAGGGTGGTCGAGCCGCCGTCGATGATCACGGAATCGCCGCTGCGGCAAAGGCTCGCGGCAGCGCGGCCGATCGCCTGCTTCGCGGCGAGGTTGCGCGACAGATTCTCGTGGAAGGGAACGCCCGAAAGGTGGGGTCCTCCCTGGGCCGGCTCCTCGGGCCGGACGAGCCGGGCGCCGCCCCGAACGCGCGTGATCTTGCCGGCATTTTCCAGCTTCTCGAGGTCGCGCCGGATGGTGGCGGCCGACGCGCCGACGCGGCCGTCCAAGTCTTGGAAGGCTATAAAGCCGCGGTCGGCCAGCAGCGAAAGGATCAGTTGCTCGCGTTCGGCGGCGTGCATGCGGTCCTGCCAAGAAAAACGACATGGTCGCTGTTGACCAGAAATGAGCGAAGCGCAAGCACGCCCGCTGGTCCGTTCATACGATTCCCGCGCCGAGCCCGACCGGCGGACGCTCCTGCGCCTTGCGTTCGCGCCAGCCGCTGGCGCGGTAGACGCCGAGCGGGTCGATGGCGCCGCCGCGCTCGCGGCGCGCCATCGCCAGGATCGGCGCCACATCGACATTGTAGGCGCGCCTGAGAGCCTGGAAGGCCATCATCGCATCATTGGCTTCCTGCGCCGCCCGCAGCGACTCCCGGTCGACGAGGAGCGCCTTCGCAAAAGCCGAAAGGATGGCTTCGGCCGACGAAAGCATGCTCTCGATCGGATCGGTGACGTTGTGCGACTGGTCGATCATGTAGGCGGGATCGAAGCCGCTTCCGCCGGAAAGCTCCGCCTCGACCAGCTCGTTGAAGACGAGGAAGAGCTGGTGGGGATTGATCGAGCCGGAATCGAGATCGTCGTCGCCATATTTGCTGTCGTTGAAGTGAAAGCCGCCGAGCCTGCCGAACCGGTGCAGCCGCGCCACGATCTGCTCGATGTTGACGTTGGGCGCGTGGTGGCCGAGGTCGACGAGGCACATCGCCTTCGGCCCGAGCTGCTGCGCGGCGAGGATGCTCGTGCCCCAGTCGGAGATGACGGTCGAATAGAAAGCCGGCTCGTAGAGCTTGTGCTCGAGCAGCATCCGCCAGCCGTCCGGCAGCGCATCATAGACCTGGGCGGCGCTCTCCAGATAGCGGTCGAGGGAGCGGGCGAGGTTCTGCTGGCCTGGGAAGTTGGTTCCGTCGCCGACCCAGACGGTGATCGCCCGCGAGCCGAGCTGGCGGCCGATCTCGATACAGTCGATATTATGGGCGACCGCCTGCTCGCGAACCGCGGCATCGGTCGCGCTGAGGCTGCCGTTGCGGTAGCTGAAGGGCTGGCCGGGCTGGTCCTGGAAGGTGTTGGAGTTCACCGCATCGAAGCCGAGACCGAGCGCTTCGGCCTCCTCCCGCAAGGCGACATAGTCGGTGACCCTGTCCCAGGGAAAATGCGGGGAGACGCGGGGGGTCGCGCGGCAGAGCTGCTGGACGACCGCGCAATCTTCGAGCTTCTCGTGGACGTTCGTGGGTTCGCCGGCGATCGGGAATTTGGCGAAGCGCGTGCCGCCGCGGCCGCTCCCCCAGCTCGGCAGCGCGACGGAAAAGGCCGCCACGCTGTCCTTGACGGAATCGACGGCGACGCCGTCCCGGGCGAGCTTGCGCCCCAGCGCCGCATAATCTTCGTCGAGGGCATCCGCATGGGCGGCGTTCAACGCCGCGATCTGGTCCTCGGAAAGCGGCAGGTCGGACACGGCACTCCCTTTCGGCTCAGCGGGTGAACGCCTGCGCGTTGCCGCCGTCGACATTGATAATGTTGCCGGTGGATTTTGCCGAGACGTCCGCGGCGAAGAACAGGACGGCTTCGGCGACATCCTCGGGAAGCACCGCCCGCTTCAGCATCGAGCGCTTGCGGTAGAAGTCCTCGAGCTCCTCCCCCGGATCCACGCCATAGGCGCCGGCGCGCTCCTCGCGCCAGGCGCCGTCCCAGATCTTGGAGCCCCGGATCACCGCGTCCGGATTGACGACGTTGACCCGGATGCCGTGCTCGGCCCCTTCCAGCGCCAGGCAGCGCGCAAGGTGCAGGGCGGCCGCCTTGGCGGATGCATAGGCCGAGGCATTGGGCGTCGCGGCCAAGGCGTTCTTCGAGCCGATGAAGATGATCGAGCCGCCCTTCTGCATCCGCATCAGCGGGAAGGCGGAGCGCGCGGCGAGGAAATAGCCTTCGACCAGCACGTCGTAATTGCGGCGCCAGATCTCGATCGTGGTGTCCTCGATCGAGGCTGAGGAGGCGAGGCCGGCATTGGCGACGAGGATGTCGACGCCGCCGAAGGCGAGGGCGGCGCCGCCGAACGCGTCCCGCACCTGCTCTTCGCTGGTCACGTCGCAGGTCGACGCGGCGACGACATCGCTCCCGAAGCGGCCGACCAGATCCGTCTCGACGCGTTGCAGGCCCGCCGCGTCACGGTCCGCCAGCATGACGCAGGCGCCTTCGGCGAGAAGGCGGGCCGCGGTCGCCGCGCCGATCCCGCCGGCCGCGCCGGTGACCAAAGCGATTCGTCCGGCGAGGGGCTTCGGCGGCTTCATGCGCTGCAGCTTCGCCTCTTCGAGCGCCCAATATTCGATCGCGAAGGCCTCGCTTTCCGGCAGGCCCAGATAGTCGCCGATCGCGGTCGCGCCGCGCATCACGTTGATGGCGTTGCCGTAGAATTCGGCGGCGATGCGGGCGGTCGCCTTGTCGGCGGCAAAGGCGAAGCGGCCGACGCCCGGGACGAGGACGATCACCGGATTGGCGTCGCGGACCGGCGGGTCCTGCGGGCCGGCATGGCGCCGGTAATAGGCGCCATAGGCCTCGCGATAGGCGGCGACTTCCTTCGCCAGATAGTCGCCGTCGCCGAAACGCTCCGGATCGAGCAGGAGGGGCGCGATCTTGGTGCGCAGAAAATGGTCGGGGCAGGAGGTGCCGAGCGCCGCCAGCGGCCCCAGGTCGCGCGCGCCGACGAATTCGAGCGTCGCCGGATCGTCGGAGAAATGACCGAGCTTGGGCCGGCCGCCGCTGACCAGCCCGCGCAGCCGGGGCATGAGCGAAGTCGCTGCCGCGATCCGCTCCGCGGCCGGCTTCGCCGCGACCGCCGGGCCGCCGAAGGCGGCGCGTCCGGCCATCTCCCGATTGAGGTGGCGGGCGGCGATGGCGATCAGCGCGATCGTATTCTCGTAGCAGCTCCGCGCATCCTCGCCCCAGCAGATGAGGCCGTGGCCGGCGAGGACGACGCCGCGCTGGTCGGGATGGCGGGCGACATGGTCGCGCAGCCTCAGGCCCAGCTCGAAGCCCGGACGCCTCCAGTCGAGCCACCCGACGGCGCCGCCGTAAATGTCGCGCGTCGCCGCCTCGCCCTGCGAGGACGTGGCCAGCGCGATCAACGCGTCGGGATGGACATGGTCGACATGCGGGTAAGGCAGATAGGCGTGGAGCGGGGTGTCGATCGAGGCCGGGCGCGGGTTCAGGTTGAAGGTGCAATGGGGAAGATATCCCACCATCTCGTCTTCGTGATCGGGTCCGCGATAGAGCGGTTCGAGACCGAGAAGCTTGTCCAGATAGAGGGTGGAAAAGCCGTCGAGCTTCATCGAGCCGATGTCGCCGCCCGAGCCTTTCACCCAGAGCACGATCGTCTCCTCACCGGTGAGCGGATCGGGCTGGAGGATCTTGGCGGACGTATTGCCGCCGCCGAAATTGGTGACGCTGAGATCGGCGCCGAGCAGGTTGGACCGGTAGAGCAGCTTCTCCGGCTCCGACAGGCCCGCCGCGGCGTCTTCGTTCCATCGGTCGGCAGGAATCGCAAAGGGCAGCGCCGACGGATCGGTCTGCGGCATCAACTCCTCGACAAGCTGGTTCATTCTTGCGTCTCGACCCCGTTAAGGCGTCCGGTGATACCGAAAGCGCTGGCTCCGCACAATCAATTTCGATAAAGATCGCTCAAAATGGCTCGTTGGGAGGGACGATTGGTCGGGCAGGGACTGTTGGTCATCGACATCGGCAAGACCGTCGCCAAGGCGGTGCTTTGCGATATGGCCGGCCGCCAGCTGCAGCGCCGGGAGCGGCAGAACGCTGTGACGCATCGCGACGGGCTCCGCATCCTCGATACGGCGGGTGTGGAAGCCTGGCTGGTCGAGGTGCTTCGCGAATTTGCTCCGCTCGCCGATATTCGGGGGATCGTCCCCGTCGGCCATGGCGCCGCCGCGGCGGTCGTGCGGGGAGGCGCGCTCGTCTGCCCGCCGCTCGATTACGAGCAGCCGCTGCCGCCGCGAGTGCGGGCGGATTACGACGCGCAGCGGGATCCCTTCGCCGCCACCGGCTCGCCGCGCCTGCCGGACGGGCTCAACCTTGGTGCGCAGCTTCACCTGCTCGAGGCCGAGCGGCCCGACGCTTTGGCCGGTGACGCCCGGATCCTGACCTGGCCGCAATATTGGAGCTGGCGGCTGTCGGGCGTCGCCGCGACGGAGGTCAGCAGCCTGGGCTGCCATACCGATTTGTGGCGGCCGCTGGAGGCGGCGCCTTCGGCTCTGGCGGAGCGGCGCGGCTGGGCGGAACGGCTGGCGCCGGTTCGTCCGGCCGGCAGCGTGCTCGGGACGTTGCGGCCGGAATGGGCGGCGAAAACGGGCCTGTCGCCGCGGGTCGAAGTGTTTTGCGGCGTCCACGATTCCAACGCGGCCCTGCTTGCGGCGCGCGGCTTTACGGAATTCCGGGACCGGGTGGCGACGATCCTTTCGACCGGGACCTGGTTCGTGGCGATGCGCTCGCCGGGGGCGGATGCCCGTCCGGGATCCTTTACCCTCCCCGAGGCGCGGGATTGCCTGGTCAACGTCGACGTCGATGGGCGGCCGGTGCCGTCCGCCCGCTTCATGGGGGGCCGCGAGATCCAGTTGCTGCTCGGGGATGACGGCCTCCGGATCGACGCGCCTGACGCCCAGCGGGCGATCCTCGCCGCTTTTCCCGAAGCCATGGCCGGCGGCGCGGCGATCGCGCCGACCCTGGCGCCGGGAACGGGGCCCTTCCCGCGGCGCCAGGGGGGCTGGGTGCGCCGGCCGGAGGCAAAGGAGGAGCGGGCCGCCGCCGTCGCGCTTTATGCGGCCCTGGTCGCCGACGCGGCGCTCGATCTCGTCGGCGCGCGCGAGCGCCTGCTGATCGAAGGACGGTTCGCCGGCGCGCAGGCGTTCGTCCGTGCGCTCGCGACGCTTCGGCCGGAGACGACGCTGTTCGTCGCCGACGGGCCGCTCGATCCGGTGTTCGGCGCCTGCCGCCTCGTCGATCCGGATCTGCCGGCGCCCTACCGCCTGCGCGAGGTGGCGCCGCTGGACGTGGATCTCGCCGGGACGCGCGCGCGCTGGCGGGCGGAGGCGGAAGCCGAAGGAGCTGTCCCATGAAGCCGCTCTGCGTCGCCGATTTTCGCGAGCTGGCGCGGCGCCGCCTGCCGCCCTTCCTGTTCGAATATATCGACGGCGGTTCCTATGCCGAGATCACCCTGCGCCGGAACGTCGCGGACCTGCAGGCGGTGGCGCTTCGCCAGCGGGTGCTGCGCGACGTCAGCGCCATCGATCTCTCGACCCGCCTGTTCGGCCGCGCGCTTGCGATGCCGGTCGCTTTGGGCCCGGTGGGGCTGGCGGGGATGAACGCGCGGCGGGGCGAGCTCCAGGCCGCGCGGGCGGCGGAAGCGGCCGGCATACCGTTCTGCCTTTCGACCGTTTCCGCCTGCGGGCTCGAAGAAATGGGGGCGGGACTTTCCCGCCCTTTCTGGTTCCAGCTCTATGCGATCCGGGATCGCGGCTTCCTTCGCGAGATGATCGCCCGTGCTCGGCTGCTCGGCTGCGACGCCCTCTTGTTCACCGTCGACCTGCCGCTGCCGGGAGTCCGCTACCGCGACCATCGCTCGGGTCTTGCCGGAGACGCGACCTGGCGGGGGGCGCTGCGGCGGTTCGGCCAGGCTCTGGCCCATCCGCGCTGGGCATGGGATGTCGGCATCCGCGGCCGTCCGCACACCCTCGGCAATCTCGCCCCGGTCCTCGGCGCCTCCTCGGGCCTGGAGGATTTCCTCGGCTGGATCGGCCGCAACTTCGATCCGACGGTCACCTGGCGCGATCTCGACTGGCTGCGTTCGGAATGGCCGGGTCCGCTCCTGATCAAGGGCATCCTGGATGCGGACGACGCGCATGAAGCGGTGGCGAACGGCGCCGACGGAATCGTCGTCTCCAACCATGGCGGCCGGCAGCTGGACGGCGTCCCTTCCACCGCCCGTGCCCTGCCGGCCGTGGCGGAGGCGGTGGGCGGGCGCATTCCGCTGCTCGTCGACGGCGGCATAAGATCGGGGCTCGACGTCGTGCGGATGCTGGCGCTCGGTGCGGACGGCGTCCTGCTCGGGCGCGCCTGGGCCTATGCGCTTGCCGGGCAGGGGGGTGCCGGCGTCGCGCGGATGCTGGCGCTCATCGCCGACGAGATGCGGGTGGCGATGGCGCTCACCGGCGTTACCGGGATCGGGCAGATCGGCCCGCAATGCCTCACCGGAACCAGTTTTGACGGGAAATGATCATTTCTCGGCAGGTCTGGCTGGCTATGTTGCATAATCGATCAAGTCATGTCATTAGCGGTGTGAATGGGAAGAGCGGCATCAAGCCGGCATGTCACAAATTCAAGCTGGAGGGGTATTCCTGATGAAGTGTCTCGGATCTTCGCATCTGGTCCGGCGCCTGCTGGGGAGCAGCTGTCTCGTCGCCGCGCTCGCCTTTTCCGGCAGCGCCGTCGCCCAGACGGATCAGCCGGCCAACAGCGTCAACCAGACTTCCCAGGTGCAGCAGGGGGAACAGCAGCCCGACCAGCCCGCGCGAACCCCTGATGAGGCGGCGAATCAGGGCGCGATCACGGTCACCGGCTCGCGCATCCAGAAGACCGGCTACGGCCAGCCGACGCCCGTCACCGTCCAGACCAGCGAGGTCCTGCTCGCCTCGTCGCCGGTCAGCCTCGCGGAAGGCCTCAACAGGCTCCCGCAATTCCTCGGATCGAGGACGCGCACCTTCTGCTGCGAAGTCGGTTCGCAGGGCAATTTCCTCAATTTGCGGGGCCTGGGGCTGAACCGCACCCTGGTCCTTCTCGACAGCCGCCGCGTCGTCCCGACCCGCGAGACCGGCGACGTCGACGTCAACCTGCTTCCCGAGCTGCTCATCCAGCGCGTCGACGTGGTCACCGGCGGCGCCTCGGCCGCTTACGGCTCTGACGCCGTCTCGGGCGTCGTCAACTACATCATCGACAACAAGTTCGTCGGCGTGAAGGCCAATTTCCAATCCGGCATCTCGACCTATGGCGACGACGCCTCGATCAAGGCCGCGGTCGCGGTCGGCGCCGCCTTTGCGGGCAATCGCGGCCATATCGTCCTGAGCGTGGAGCATCTGAACCAGCAGGGCATCACCTCGCTCATGGCCCGCCCGACCTCGAATCGCGGGGCCTTCCTCGGCGGCAACGGCACCGCGGCGGCGCCCTTCATCAGCCTCGGCGGGGTGATGCAGGGAACGGCGGCTTATGGCGGCGTCATCATCGGCCCGTCTTTGCTTCCCATTCCGGGAGCGGGCGCGCCCCTGGCGGGGACCCAGTTCCTGCCGGGCGGAGCCACGGCGCCCTTCGTGTTCGGGACCCCGGTCACGGGCTCGCCGGGCTTCTTCCTCGGCGGCGACGGCATCCTCAACAACCTCGCCGATCCGGCCGAGGCCCTGCGCACCGACCACGTCTACAGCCGGCTCAGCTACGACCTCACCGACAATCTGACGGCGTGGGTGCGGGTGAATGCCGGCCGGTCGCGGACCCATGGCGACGTGCTCGCCGACAACCGCCAGACGACGGTCGCCTATACGATCTTCCGCGAAAATCCGTTCCTTCCCGCGAGCGTGGGCGCGGCGATGGACCAGGCCGGCGTCACCTCGTTCCGGCTGGCGCGCTTCAACCGGGACTTCGGCCCGATCCGCCTGAATTACGTCAACAAGACCTACGATGTGGCGGGGGGGCTGAACGGCACGATCGGCGACAAATGGAAGTGGGAAGCGAGCGTCAGCCACGGCGAGACGGTCCTCCATGCCCGCGTCGAAAATGTCGGCAATCTCTCGCATGAATATGCCCAGGCCGATGCGGTGCGGGATTCGGCCGGCAATATCGTCTGCCGCGTGACCGTCACCAATCCCGGCCTCTATCCCGGCTGCGTTCCGATCAACCTGTTCGGCGAAGGCTCGCCTTCCGCGGCCGCCAAGGATTACGCCCTCGGCACCAGCACCCAATATGTGAAGAACACGCTCGACGTGGCGGATCTGGAAGTCCAGGGCGAGCTCTTCCGGCTGCCGGCGGGCGCGGTGTCCGTCGCCTTCGGCGGCGAGTATCGCAGGCGGACTTTGCGCGAAGTTTCGAACGGCGTCGCGCTGAACCAGATCCAGGCGACCGGCATCCGCGGCTTTCCGACCGCGCTCTGCCCCACCGTGGTGACCTGCCGCTTCGGCGGCTGGAACCAGGGCAATTTCGGCGAAGCCAATGCCCGCGACAATGTGAAGGAAGGGTTCGTCGAGACGATCGTCCCCCTCCTGAAGGACACGCCTTTCTTCCACGCGCTCGATCTCAACGGTGCCTTCCGCTACACCGATTACAAGAATAGCGGCGGCGTCAGCACCTGGAAGCTCGGGGTCAGCTGGTCGCCGATCGCGGATCTGCGGCTCCGCGGCACGCGTTCCCGCGACATCCGCGCGCCCAATCTGTTCGAGCTGTTCGCCGGACCGGTCAACGCCTTCCAGCCGGGCCTGACCGACCCGTTCACCAAGCAGACCAACATCATCGCCATCACCCGGACCCAGGGCAATCCGGGCCTGCAGCCGGAAAAGGCGGACACCTGGACCATCGGCGGCGTCTACACGCCAAGCTGGCTGCCGGGCTTCTCGGGCTCCGTCGATTATTACGACATCAACATCAAGGGCGCGTTGAGCGCGACGACGTCCCAGGCCACCCTCGACGCCTGCTTCCGCGGCGACCAGGGCGCCTGCGGCCGCATCACCCGCGATACCAACCAGACGATCCAGCAGATCGTCCTGCTGCAGATCAATCTCAACAGCCGCCGCGTGCGCGGCATCGACTTCGACTTCTCGTACAATACCGGCCTGCTCGGCGGGAGGATCGGCGCCCGCGCCCTCGTCAACCATGCGATCAGCTTCGTCGACAATGTCGGCGGGATCGTCACCCAGCAGGCCGGCTTCTACAACACCGCGAACCAGCTCACCGTGCCCAAGTGGCGCGGCAACTTCAACGTCACCTATGAAAAGGGGCCGTTCTCGCTGTTCGTGCAGGAGCGCTATATCGGCAGCTACACCCAGCTGCCGCCGATCCCGGGCCAGATTTTCGCCCAGCCCAAGATCGGCAGCGTGTTCTACACCGACCTGACCGTCCGCGCGAAGCTGCAGGGCCTCGGCGCCGGCTGGGAGATTTACGGGACCGTCAACGACCTGTTCAACCGCAAGCCGCCGTTCATCGGCAACCGCTTCGCGGCGGGCCTCGGCTTCCCGACGGCGCCGGGGCTCTACGATCTCGACAATCGCTACTTCACGGTCGGCATGCGGGTCGCTTTCTAATCAGGCACGCGTGGGGGAGGCGGCCGGAACGCAGGATCAGCGAGCTTGCGCTCCGGCCGCGACTTCATGAAAGGGACTCCAGGGAGGATCTATGAACGCCGCCGTCCTTGAAGCTCGCGACATCCGCCAATTGCCCAGGCTGGAAGGGGATGTCGGCTCCGCCGTGGACGCCGCGCTCGAGGCGGGGAACGGATTGCTGAGGCTCGCCCCCAATTGGGTGCCGCGCTCGTTCCTCCATCCGGGCGGCCGGCTGAAGCTCGATCCGCGCGACACCTATGCCTATGGCCTTTCGCGCGGCGGCATCGACGAGCGCTGGTTCGGCTCGACGACGGAAGCCGCCAATGAAGGCAGGGTCGAGGATGAGGGGCTGAGCTATGTCGTCGACGGCGGCCGCCGCTTCACCCTCCGCGACGCCGTCGCGGCGCGCGGCGCGCAGCTGATCGGGGAGGCGCTCTGGGACGAATATGGCCGCTGGCCGGTCTATTCGAAATTCTTCGACAATGCCGGGCCGATCCCCCTCCACATGCACCAGGACGCGGACCATGCCGCCCTGGTGGGGCAGGAAGGCAAGCCCGAAGGCTATTACTTTCCGCCGCAGCACAATTATGTGGGCAACGCCTTCCCCCACACCTTTTTCGGTCTCAATCCCGGCACCACCAAACAGCAGGTGCGCCGTTCGCTCGAGACGTGGGAGGAGGGCGATAACGGCATCCTCGATCACTCCGCCGCCTATCGCCTGCGCCCCGGCACGGGCTGGCTGGTCGGGCCGGGAATCCTGCACGCGCCGGGCTCGCTCTGCACCTACGAGCCGCAATGGGGATCGGACGTGTTCGGCATGTACCAGAATCTGGTCGAGGGCCGGACGGTGGAATGGGGCCTGCTGGTGAAGGACGTTCCCGCCGAGCGCTCCCGCGATCTCGACCACCTCGTCGATCAGCTCGACTGGGAGGCCAATGTCGATCCCTATTTCAAGCGCAACCATTATCTCGAGCCGGTCCTCGTCGCCGACACCATGGACCAGGGCTATGCCGATCGCTGGGTCGTCTACGGGCGGGTCCATGGCCGCCAGTGGTTCACGGCGCGCGAGCTGACGGTGGAACCCGGCCGCAGCTGCACCATCGTCGAGCCCGGCGCGACCAGCTTCATCGTCGTCCAGGGGGAGGGAAGCGCCAACCGGCAGCCGGTCCGCTCGCCCGCGATGATCGGCTTTCACGAGCTGACCACCGACGAATATTTCGTTTCGTGGCGGGCCGCGCGCGCCGGCGTCACCTATGCCAACAGCTCGACGACCGAACCGCTCGTGCTGCTGCGCTATTTCGGGCCCGAGACGGATCCCGACGCTCCCGAGGTGGGCGCCCACCTGCAATGACGGCGGGGGAGACGCGGCGGCGCTATCGCGAGACGCGCCGACGCCTGCTGGTCGACATGCACATCCCCGACTGGGACGAGCGCTTCCTCTCGCGTTACGAGCCCGCCGATCTGGCGGCCGCCGCCGAGGCGGTGGGCGCCGAAGGCGTGATGCTCTATTTCCAGAGCCATGTCGGGCTCTGCTACTATCCGACCGAGGTCGGCATACGCCATCGGGCCGCCTTCGGCCGCGACCTCGCCGGCGAAGCGCTCGATGCGCTCCACGCGCGCGGCATTCCCGTCTGCGCCTATTACAGCGTCAACTTCAACAATCGGGCCTGGCTCGACCATCCCGGCTGGCGGCTCGAACCCGCGGCGCCGGCGACGGTGGGCGTCCTGCCGCGCGAGCGCTACGGCATCGTCTGCCTGAACAATCCCGATTACCGCGCCTTCGTCGACGCGCAGATCGACGAGATCGCCGCCTATCCGGTCGATGCGTTCTTCTTCGACATGGTGTGGTGGAACGGGGTCTGCACCTGCCCGTGCTGCCGGCACCGCTACCGGGAGGAGACCGGCGCCGGGATTCCCGAGCAGATCGACTGGTCCTCGCCCGACTGGACGCGCTTCCAGAGCGCACGCGAGCGCTGGCTCTCCGAGCTGGCGGTCGGGTTGCGCGCCCGTGCGCGGCGGCAACGTCCCGATGCCGACGTCTATCACAATTTCGCGCTCGGCCTGTCCAACTGGACGCGGGGCGTGAGCTTCGACGGCGTCGCCGGCCACGACTTCCTCGGCGGCGACTTTTACGGCGGCCGGCCCGAGCAGATGCTGATCACCCGGCTGATGCTGAACCTGACGCCGCACCGGCCCGCCGAGTTCATGACCACGGTCGCGCGCGGCCTGATCGAACATACCGGCCTTCGGCCGGTCAACCTCATGCAGACCAAGGCGCTGGCGGCGCTCGCCGCCGACGCCGCCTTTCTCGCCATCGCCGCGATCGATCCGGATGGCATCATCGATCCCGAAGCGCTCCGGCGCATCAAGGCCGCCTTCGACGCGACCGCGCCGTTCGACGCCTTCGCCGGAGGCGCGCCGGTCGAGGATTTCGGCGTCTATTGCAGCGACTATTCCAAGGCCGAGGCGGCGGAATCGGGCCGTTCGATCGCCGAGGCCCCCGCCGCCAGCGCGCCGGATTATCCGCATTTCCACGCGCTGCTCGGCGCCTGCCGCATCCTGCAGCAGGCGCATCTCCCGTTCGGCGTGGTCACCCGCGCCAATTTGTCCGAGCTTTCGCGCTGGCCGGTGCTGATCCTGCCGAACGTCGAGCGCATGGCGGCCGGGGAGGCCGAGGCGATCCGCGCCTATGTCCGGAATGGCGGCCGCGTCTATGCGAGCCGCGGCACCTCCCTGCACGACGTGGCCGGCGCCGCCGCCGAGGACTTCGCGCTCGCCGACCTGTTCGGCTGCCATTTCGAGATGGTGGAGGAAGGCCGCCTCGTCTACGCCCGGGCCGCGGGCCTGAAGCCCCTGGCGCATTGGCGCGGCGCCGACGGCAGGACGGGGACGATGCGGATCCGCCCGGACGGCGCCGAGACGCTGGCCGCCCTCACGCTCCCCTACGGCTACGCCCATCCGGGCTCGGTTTCGGACACGCATTGGGCGAGCATCCACTCGTCGCCGCCATGGGAGGAGACCGATCGGCCGCTGATCGTCCGCAATCGCTTCGGCGCCGGCGAGGCGGTCTACAGCGCGTTCGATCTCGAAGCGGGCGACACGCCGGAGCATGACGCCTTGTTCCTGTCGCTGGTCCGCGGCCTGCTGCCGCGACCGCCGGCGGTCGAGGTGGAGACCCATCCCTTCGTCTGGATGAGCGCTTTCGAGCAGACCGACCGGCTGGCGATCTGCCTGCTCAACTATCAGACCGACGACCCGCCGCTGCCGGTGCCGCGGGCGACGGTGCGCGTCCGCCTGTCCGGCGATCGGCGCTGCCGCTCCGTTCGCCGCGCGCCCGATTTGGTTCCGGTGCCCTGGCAGGAAACCGAGCCGGGGGTGATCGAGTTCGAGGCCGGACCGCTCGAGCTCTTCGCGCTCTATCTGGTGGATCATGACGATGCCGCATGAGGGGCCGGTCAGGATCGGGCTTCTCGGCGCGGCGCGCATCGCGCCGGCGGCTTTGGTCGAGCCGGCGCGGCAGCGGGGAGACGTGCGGCTGGTCAGCGTCGCGGCGCGCGATCCGCTCCGCGCCCGCGCCTTTGCCGATCAGCACGGCTTCGAGACGGCCAGCGGCTCTTATGCCGAGCTCGTCGCGCGGGACGATATCGACCTCGTCTATGTCGCGCTTCCGCCCGACCGCCATTGCGAATGGACCATCGCCGCGCTGGCGGCCGGCAAGGCGGTGCTGTGCGAGAAGCCGTTCGCCCTGAACGCGGACGAGGCGCAACGGATGGTCGGAACCGCCGCGCGGACGGGGACGGTGCTGATCGAGGCCTTCCATTACCGCTTCCACCGCCTGATGCGGGAGGCGGTGGCGCTGGTCCGCGGCGGCGCCATCGGCACGCCCGTGGCGGCCCGCGCAATGGTCGATTTTCCGATCCCCAGGCGCGACGGCGAGCCGCGCTGGTCGGCGGCGATGGGCGGCGGCGCGATGATGGACCTCGGCTGTTACGGGGTGCATGGGCTGCGGACCCTGCTCGGCGGCGAGCCCGAGATCGTGTCGGCGCAGGCCCGCCTGGAGAACGGGGTGGACGTAGCCACCGAGGCCCGTCTCCTGTTCCCGGGCGGCGTGGAAGCGGAGGTGCGGACCAGGATGGACCCGCCGGCACCCTTCACCGAGATCGTCATCGACGGCAGCCGCGGCCGGCTCGAAATCGGCGGCTTCGTCCTGCCGCAGCGGTCGGGGCGGCTTCGGCTGGTATCGGACGGAGAGACGCGGGAGGTTCCGATCGAAGGGCCTTCCTCTTACGCGGCCCAGCTGGAGCATGTGCTCGCGGTGCTTCGCGGCGAGGAGCGGCAGCTCACCGGCGGCGAGGACGCGATCGCGACCATGCGGGCGATCGACCGCATCCGCGCCTGCGCCGGCAGGTAAAGGTCAGGCGTCGGCGGCGCGGGCCGCGAGGATCTCGGCCTTCAGCGCATTGAACCTCGCCTCGGTCAGCTGATAGCGGGTGAGAAGGAGCATCGCGCCCAGCCAGAGCAGGCACGGAAGTCCGGCATAGATCAGCCTGATGCCGAGCACGGCGTCATGGGGCTGCGTCGCCGCGCCCGGATGGAAGCCGATCGCCTGGAGGGCAAGGCTGACGAGGAAGGCGCCGAGCGTCATCCCCAGCTTGCGGCAGAAACCCCATGCGCCGAACAGCGCGCCTTCCCGGCGCTCGCCGGTCCGGGCCTGATCGACCTCGACCGTATCGGGCACCATCGAATTGGGCAGGAGCTGGGTTCCCGCATCGGCGGCGCCGACAAGCGCGAGGAGGATGAAGAGCAGGGTCGCCATGCCCGGCGCGACGAGCGCGACGGCGGCGGCGAACAATGCCGCGAGGCCGAGCGCGACGAAATAGGCCGGCTTCTTGCCCAGCCGGCGGCCGATCAGCACCCAGGCGGGCGTGGCGATCGCCGCCGTGATCCCGGCGATGGCGAGGAACGGCCCCGCCGCCTGCGCGTCCATCGCCATGGCGTAGACGACGAAATAGATGAGCGTCGTCGAGGAGGCGCCGATCGCCAGATTCTGCAGCAGGAAGACGAGCCAGAGGGTCCGGAACGGCTTGTTGCCGACGATGGCGCGATATTCCGCGCCGAGGCTGAAGCGGTGGAGGACCGAGTCGATCCGCGGCGCGCGCGCCGTGGCGAAGAAGGCCCAGAGGCCGCTGACGAGGATGAAGGCGCCGACGCTGAGGCCGAGGAGACGGAAGCCGGCGTCGAGCCGCGGCTGCGAACGAAAGATCAGCGGCCCGGCGAACAAGGCGAGGATGATGCCGATCCGGGCCGCCATCATCTTGTAGCCGGTGAGGCCGATCCGCTCCCGATAGTCGGTCGTCATCTCGGCCGCCATGGCGGAATAGGGGACTTCGTAGACGGTGACGGCGAGGTTGGAAGCGAGGAAGAGCAGCATCAGCAGGGCGACCTTGGGCGCCAGCGCCAGCGCCGGATCGACGAAGAAGACGGAGCCGAAGGAGAAAGCGAGCAGGGGCGCCCCGATCAGCAGGTAGAAGCGCCGCCGTCCCAGCTTCGACCCGGTCCGGTCGGAGATCGCGCCCATGAGCGGGTCGGAGAAGGCGTCCAGCAGCCGCGGCACGAGCAGGGCGGCGCCGGCGAGGGCGGGCGGGATGGCAAGGACGTTGGTGCCGTAGAACAGCATGAAGGCCATCGACAGGCCGATATAGGCGGCGATGGCGAGCTCGCCGATTGCCCAGCCGGTTTTGATGCCCGGGGAGAGCTTGCGGCTTTCAGGCGGCTCCATGCGCGATCTCCTCGATCCTTGCGTCTTGCGGATAACGATCATAAACGATCAAATGGGATCAACAAGTGTCATCGTAGGTGCGGCATGACAATCCACGACAATCCGCTCGGCCTTGACGGTTTCGAGTTCGTCGAGTTCACCGGCCCCGATCCGGACGCGCTCGCCGCCCTGTTCGCTGCGATGGGCTTCACCCATCTCGGCAACCACAAGTCGAAGAA